>NZ_NHNT01000011.1:0-149846 GCF_002174535.1 Solibacillus kalamii
CCAGGATCAAACTCTCCATAAAAGTAGTTTGAAAGCTCATTTGCTTTGCTAGCGATCCAACTTCGTTAGAAGTTGAAATCTATTGTTTGCTTCATTTAAGAAGCTTGTTTCATTAACGTTGCTTGTTCAGTTTTCAAGGTTCATTGTGTAGTCTTAAGTGACAACTTTTATATCTTACAACATTCTGTTTTGAATGTCAACAGTTTTATTTAATGAAACTGGAGCGGGTGATCGGAATCGAACCGACAACATCAGCTTGGAAGGCTGAGGTTTTACCACTAAACTACACCCGCATTATATTATAGTATATTATGGCGCGCCCGACAGGAGTCGAACCCATAACCTTCTGATCCGTAGTCAGACGCTCTATCCAATTGAGCTACGGGCGCCGGGAATTTTTGGTGCGGCCGAGAGGACTTGAACCTCCACGGGGTTGCCCCCACTAGGCCCTCAACCTAGCGCGTCTGCCATTCCGCCACGACCGCTTCATCCGACAATAATTATTATACATCTCTGAAATAATTTGTCAATATGAAAACTGGTGAGCCATGAAGGACTCGAACCTTCGACCCTCTGATTAAAAGTCAGATGCTCTACCAACTGAGCTAATGGCTCTAAATGGCTGGGGTACCTGGATTCGAACCAGGGCATGACGGAATCAAAATCCGTTGCCTTACCGCTTGGCTATACCCCAAAAATGGCGGTCCCGACCGGGATCGAACCGGCGATCTCCTGCGTGACAGGCAGGCATGTTAACCGCTACACCACGGGACCATTAGTAAATCTTCATTATTAAAATATAAGTGGTGACCCGTACGGGATTCGAACCCGTGTTACCGCCGTGAAAGGGCGGTGTCTTAACCACTTGACCAACGGGCCACTAATGGCTCCGAAGGCAGGACTCGAACCTGCGACCTGCCGGTTAACAGCCGGATGCTCTACCAACTGAGCTACTTCGGAATAATTACTTCGTTGCGACATCATCTTGTCGACTTTTACTATTATAGAGAGCGATTTCCGTTTCGTCAACACTTTTCCTAAAAAAAATTAAAGAAAAAATCTCTTCCTATATATAGAGCAAAAATCATTTTCTTTAAAAAATAACATAAATACTGTATACCTTTATTCATTCATTTTTAAACATCTTTTTCAAATTATTTTTCGCTTCGAAGAAATTTAATTTTCCCTTTACAAATACTGCAGCAATACTTTTTTATATCCATTTTTCTTTTTCTCTTATATATTTGTCCGCAATTCGTACAACTGTATATATGTATTGTCTTTTGCACCTGCTTTTCTTTAGGCTGTTCCAAAGTAGAACAAAAACGTGGTGCTCCAACTTTTTTCAATAAATTCCGAAAATCTGCATCTCCATGCCTATAACCCATCCCTAAAATATGAAGATGATAATGGCAAAGTTCATGTAAAATAATTCCCCTTAACTCCTCTATTCCGAACTGGTCATACAGTTTTTTATTAAGTTCAATATTGTGACTGTTTAACATATACCGTCCGCCCGTCGTTTTCAACCGACTATTAAAATAAGCTTTATGAATAAACGGTCGATCAAAAAATTCATTTGATAATTGCTCAACTAACTTTTGTGCCTGTTCGTCCGTCATATGCCAACCCCCCTTAAATTAATAAAAAGCGCATATCAGCTATGCGCTTTTTATTATAATTGAAAATTATGCTCTTTACACGCTATGTTGATTTTCAGGAGTTAACATCGTTAAAGAAATACGACCTTTATTAGCTTCTACTTTTTCTACCCAAACTGTCACAATATCTCCAAGCGAAACAACATCTAATGGATGTTTAACACGACCCTTTTGCAATTTGGAAATATGGACAAGTCCATCCTGCTTAACTCCGATATCGACAAACGCTCCAAAATCAACAACATTCCGAACTGTCCCCTGCAGTTCCATCCCGACTTGCAAGTCATCCATTTGAAGTACATCGGTTTTCAATAACGGTTGCGGGAAAGCATCACGAGGGTCACGGGTAGGTTTTATTAGTGTATCTACAATATCTTTCAACGTAACTTCCCCTACATCCAATTTCTCACCTAATGTTTTTAAATTTAACTTGCTGATTTCTTCTTCAGCTTTCGCTGTTCCGACATCCTTTTTCGTTAATCCTGCTGCCTCTAATACAGCTTCAGCTAATTTATAGCTTTCGGGATGGATACCTGTAGCATCTAACGGATTTTTAGCATCTGCAATACGCAAGAAACCGACCGCCTGCTCGTATGTTTTAGCACCTAATCGCGGGATTTTTTTCAGTTGGGCACGTGATGTAAATTGGCCGTTTTCACTACGCATTGTCACAATATTTTCTGCAACAGTTTTTGAGAGTCCAGATACATATTGTAAAAGGGAGGCCGAAGCTGTATTTACATCTACCCCAACTTGGTTTACCGCTGTTTCCACAATAAATGTTAGTGATTCTGCGAGCTGCTTTTGGGACACATCATGCTGATACTGCCCTACACCGACAGCTTTCGGGTCAATTTTCACAAGCTCGGATAATGGGTCTTGCAAACGACGGGCAATCGAAACAGCACTCCGTTGTTCCACCTGTAAATCCGGAAACTCCGCTCGCGCCACTTCAGAAGCCGAGTATACGGAAGCCCCAGCCTCGTTGACAATAACATATGCAATGTTTCCATCTGCTTCTTTCAACAGTTCTGCAATAAATTGCTCTGTTTCTCGTGAAGCTGTCCCATTACCAATTGCAATAATACTAATCGGGTATTTTTTTAATAATGCCTTCACTGTCGCTTTCGCTTTCGAAGGATCCGACGTAGTGTGGGGATAAATAACGCCAACTTCAATCATCTTACCTGTCTCATCCACTACCGCCAATTTACAGCCGGTTCTGTATGCAGGGTCTACACCAAGTACCATTTTACCGCGCATTGGAGGCTGTAATAATAAGTTGCGGAGATTTTCCGAAAAAATATGAATTGCCTGTGTTTCTGCTTTTGATGAGAGTTCTGCGCGCAGCTCATTTTCAATAGATGGTTTAATTAAACGTTTATAGCTATCTGCAACTGCCAATTTCACCTCGTTGACAGATGGACCTACATAATTTCTAGGTATAAAATGATTTTCCATTTGAGTTGTCGCTTTATCAATCGGAACTTCAATCGTTGCACGAATCACTTCTTCCTTTTCACCGCGGTTTACCGCCAGTATACGGTGGGGTGCAATTCGATGAACAGGTTCTTCATATTCGTAATACATTTCAAATACTTGTTTTTCATCTTTTTCCGCATTTTTTAATGTTGTGACAAGCTTGCCTTCTCGCCAAGATAGTGTGCGTAATTTTTCACGAATTGCGGCATCATCGGCAAATCGCTCTGCTAAAATATCGCGTGCACCCGCCAATGCTTCTTCAATCGAAGTAACACCTTGTTCTTCGTTTAAATAAGGAGCTGCCATTTCCTCCATCGTCCGCTTTGTAAACTTTAAAAGCTCTTCAGCTAACGGTTCCAAGCCACGTTCTTTTGCAATCGTTGCTTTTGTACGACGCTTTTGTTTAAATGGTCGGTACAAATCTTCCACACGCTGTAAAACAGTTGATGCTTGAATAGCAGTTTGTAGTTCTTCCGTTAATTTACCTTGCTCATCGATTAAACGCAGCACTTCCTCTTTCCGTGTTTCGAGCTGCTGTATGTAATGGTAGCGGTCTTCCACTGCTTTTATTTGAACTTCATCAAGAGAACCTGTCATTTCTTTTCGGTAACGGGCGATAAAAGGTACTGTGTTACCTTCTTCCAGTAGCCCAATAACCGCTTTTGCTTGCTTTGGCTCTACTTTTGCATCTTTCGCGATTATTTGTAACATTTTTTGTTGATCCATCATGCCACTCCTTTAAATTTAAAACTTTCTTTTAGTGTACCATTCCATTTGTATTGTTTCCCAAAAAAGCGATGAATTTATGCATAAAAAAGAGCCTACTAATCTAAGTTAGTAGACTCCTAAAATTTATAACGAGACGCCGCCGCTTGCTGTGATGGCATCTTGTAATTTTTTAATGGCTTTACGTTGAATTCGCGAAACGTGCATTTGGGATATACCGAGTCTCTCCCCGGCTTCCTTTTGACTAAGCTGTTCCAAATATGTTAACTGGATAATCTGTCGCTCACGTTCATTTAATACATTCATCGCATCAGCTACAATCATTCTGCGGTTTGTCACTTCATAACCTGTATCTTCTCGACCCACTACATCAAATAACGTTACCGTACTGCCATCAGAATCCGATTCGATTGAATGATCCATCGATAGTGCCTGATAGCTTCGTCCCATCTCCATCGCTTCCAATACATCCTCATCCTGTACTTCTAAATATGTCGCAATTTCAGTAATGGATGGGGAACGTTGTAAGGACGTCGTTAATGCTTCGACTGCCGCCTTGATTCTAGGTCCCAATTCTTTAATACGTCTCGGAACATGCACGTCCCAAGTTTTATCACGTAAAAAGCGTTTTATTTCACCTACGATTGTCGGAACAGCAAACGCCTCGAAACTTCTGCCAAAAGAAGGGTCAAATCGTCGGATCGCACCTAATAAACCAAGCATCCCTACTTGTACAATATCATCATAATAAGATTTACCATGTGAATATTTGCGTGCAATCGACTCGACTAACTGCTGATAATGGAGCACAAGGTTAGTTTGTGATTCTTCACAGCCGCTCGCCTGATATTCTGCAATCCAATTTAGCACTTCTTCTTTTGATGTATTTTTAGGTAGTGATTCTTTCGACATTCCCTTTCACCTGCTCTCTCGAGACATACTTTGTCATGAAAACAGTGACGCCACCTTCGTTATTTAATTTCACTTCGTCCATTAAAGTCTCCATTAAATAAATCCCTAATCCACCTTCACGTAATAGTGCTACGTTTTCATTTTCATGATATGGACCAACTTTTGATTTAATCTCTTCAAAGTTAAAGCTGACACCGTAATCTGCAACCATTATTTCGATCTTGTCCTCAAATAACGCACAGCCGATCACAACTTCTCCTTCCTCGTTTGCTTTATAAGCATGGTGTACAACATTTGTCACCGCTTCACTTGTAGCAATTTTTAAGTCCTCAATTTCATCATAAGTAAACCCAACTCGCATCGCTAATCCTGAAATTGTTAGCCGGATTACACTTACATATTGCGATTTGGCAGGCACTCGAATTTCAATATAGTCAAATGCTCTCATCATTTCAACTCCAATTCCTCATCAATCTCAATACTCATTAATTCACTTAAACCTGTAATTTCAAACAATCTAACTAAACGATTCGATAAGTTGACTAATTTTAATGATGCATTTTCTCTCGTAACTTTTTTATAAAATGCAACAAATATTCCTAATCCTGTACTGTCCATATAATTTACTTTTGATAAATCTAATTCGATTTTTCGGCCTTCCACAATTTGAACAGTCTCTAACTCTTCGCGTAAAATCGGGGCTGTGTACGTATCAATTTCACCCTCGATATAGCCTTTTAATACGTTTCCATCTTCTCTAAATTGAACATTAACATTCATTATTAGACACCTCCATCTATAAACCTAATTACTTTTCCCCAATGTACAGGAGTTCAAACATAATTATTTATTTATTTTTTAAAAATAACAACCGTAAAATCATCTTCTAATTCAAAATCCGGCAAGTTTTTCAAATAAGTGTACATTTCCTCACACATTTTCTGAGCTGAAAGATGGTTACAGCTTAATGCCAAATTCTTAATCACATCCCGGGGGTCCAGTTCTCCTTGCTTACGGAAATCCGTTACCCCATCTGTAATCATAACGATAAAATCATTATCCTCCAAATGAATATCATACTGTGGATACGTGACTTCCGGCATGACACCTAACAATAAACCTTTTGACTCCAAATCAAAGAAAGTGTTTTTACGAGCATTATAATATATAGCAGGTTCATGTCCAGCTGACCCATATGTAAATTTGCTTTCTTTAATATTATATGTCCCGTAAAACATCGAGACAAACATACTATCATCAACACTTTTTTCAATAATGCGGTTTAACACTTCCAAAATGTATGATGGATCTTTCGTTGCATACTCAAGTGTATCTAGCCCGTACTTAACCATCGACATACAAAGGGCTGCTGGTACACCTTTTCCGACAACATCCGTCACTGCTACACTGACAACTGAGTCATTGTTGTTTAAAAAGTGAACATAATCACCATTCATTTTGCGGATTGGTACAGATAGCATCCCAATATCAATCTGATCCAACATGGGTACTGTTGTTCTGAGAATCATATTCTGAATTTTTGTAGCAACATTCATCTCCATACGCAGTTCTTCTTGCTGTTCCAGTAAACTTTGATGCTCCTTTAAAGTTAAACCAAAGTGTACCATAATCTCAATTAGAAAATCATAGCTATGCGAAATATCTTCTGGTAGATCTGGATAAATTTGCTCTATCGCATATTTGTGGATATTGATAACTTCTTCTGGAGCTACTTTTTTTTGGATTAACTGTCGAATAAAATTTTGGCCTATATACAAATTTCGCTCAGTTTGGTTTGCCAAAAAATCCGATAATATTTTTTGATATTGAGTTTGCAGCTCTTTCAAATTTTATCACATCCTACTTTACCCATTTTTCGATAACTATTGTCGTACCGTTCCCTACATTGGATTGTATGTCCATTGTATCCATTAGTCTCTTGACTCCTGGCAGACCCGCTCCAAGCCCACCTGAAGTAGAATAGCCGTCTTCCATTACCTTTTTCAAATTACTAATTCCCGGTCCTTTATCTGCCGCTATTATGCGAAGGCCAACTTTCTCTTCATTACTAATACGCTCTATCGTAACTTCCCCGGATCGGGCATATAAATAAATATTTCGAGCCAGTTCGCTTATCGCCGTCGTAATTCGAGCCTGATCTACCGCGCCAAAGCCAATTGCTTTCGCCTCGTTACGTCCAAGTTGGCGTGCAGCTACAATATCCCATTCTGTTACAATCTCTACGGTAGATTTCGCATTCATCATAGTGCCCCCAATTTCCTACTTTTTCTTTCTATGGAGTTAACGTACAGTATCAATTTTTTGAATTATTAATCTTTGCCATTATACCATATGTTATCCTTGTAGTTTAGTTGGATATAAATTTTAAACCATTTTTTTGATATATTTATAATTTTAAGGAAACTACCATAATATTTCATGATTACAGTTTACTATTTACCTTAAAATTATAAGGTACTTTTATTTATAATAATAAAAAACACCGAAACGAAATGTTTCGATGTTTTTTTATGTATTAAAATTTTACGAGTCCTAAACTAATATTAAGAGCTATATCTACTTCTTGCATTAGTTTCGCATCTAGCTGAGTAATACGATCTGTTAACCGTGATTTATCAATTGTACGCAATTGTTCAAGCAAAATTACCGAATCACGCTCAAAACCATACTTTTTCGCATCGATTTCAACATGTGTAGGTAACTTTGCTTTTTGAATTTGCGCAGTTATTGCAGCTATTATGACGGTTGGACTAAAGCGATTTCCAATATCATTTTGAATAATAAGAACGGGTCTAGTCCCGCCCTGTTCTGACCCTACCACAGGTGATAGGTCAGCAAAAAAAACGTCTCCACGTTTTACAATCAAATTGTCATCCCCCGCTTACGAGACGCTCCACCATATGTTCCGCTTCATACTCTGCATGCAAGCACTCACTGCAAATTGTCAGATTAATTTGCGACATTTCCACATAGCCCTTTATTAAAGCTTCCCGTATTTGATTTGGTTGCATATGCTTTGTATAATTTTGAGTCGCCAAATACGCCATCATATAACCATTCTCAGTATTACGCCCAAACGTTCTTTCGAATTGCGTTACTAGCTCATTTGGTATGTCAATTACTACTTCTTCTACTTCTACTAATTCCTTCGCGTACAAAACAAGCACCTCCACCGAACATCCCATTTCCCATTCATTCTATCATTGATTGGCTACAATGAAAAGACAGGAAAATTAAAAAACTGACAATTCTCGCAATAAATGAATAAATATGGACATACTTGTTTTGTATATTTGAAGTTTTTTTACAGTAATATTACATCGATTATTTATATACCCTAGGAACTCTAGCTGTAATTACACATGGCACTTCGTAATTAATTGTTTGGAGTTTATGAGCCCAATCATCTATTGTGATTTCCTCTTGCTGTTGGCAGCCTATTAGTACAACTTCTTCTCCAACATTATATGCTTCCGGGAGTAAAATCATACTCTGATCCATACAAATTCTGCCGACAATTTTCGCTCTTTTTCCTCCAACAAGCACTTCTTGGCCAGAAAGCTTTCGGATCATACCATCTGCATAGCCGATCGGTATTGTTCCGATGTAGCAATCCTCTTCTGCAGTATATGTTGCACCATAGCCTACCGATTGACCAGCTTGCATTTTTTTAATATGTACAAGTTCTGTCTGCAAGGAAAAGGCTGGCTTAATCGGAAAAGGTAATTTTGTGCCTACATAACTTGAAGGCAATAATCCGTACATGGAAATGCCGAAACGTACCGCATCATAATGCAAAGTAGGATCTTTCACTAATGCGGTCGCTGTATTGGCAACATGAACAAGACGAGGCTTTTGTGGCAGTGCACCTAAAAAGTCCTTGAATAGGGTAGCCTGATTGTCAAAGTACATCGAATCTTCTTCATCTGCAGTAGCAAAGTGCGTAAATATTCCATCCACTAAAAAATCATCGGAAGAATTAATCATTGTATACAATTCCATTAGTACTTCTTTAGTGGAAACACCGATACGCCCCATGCCCGAATCAACTTTAATATGAAATCTCAGCTGATTCAACAGTGGTGTATATTGCTGTGCTTTTTGCAACCATTCTGTTGAAAATACAGTAAGAATAATATTTTCAGCTGATGCATACGGAATAAAAGTATGTGGTGAAGCACCTAACACTAAAATATCAATATCCTTAAAATTTTCTCTAATATGTACTGCTTCGTCCGGTGTTGCGACAGCAAGCATTGTTGCACCGGCCTCAATTGCCGTTTTTGCAACTTCCACGTCTCCATGACCATATGCATTTGCCTTTACTACAGCAATTATTTGGATTTTCGGTCCTATATAGTTTTGTAGTGAAGAAATGTTATGTGTGATTGCTTGAAGATCAATTACTGCTTTTGTTGGTCTGTAATAAATAGGAGTATTCATTTCGACTTTTACCCTCTTTTTATAAGATTAAACTTACTGTTATTTATGTAATTTTGAGTAAACCATTATTAAATCCGTATACGAAAAGAAATCATCTTGCGCTTGTATACGCAAGATGTCTCTACTTAAATATAACCATAAAATACAATTTAAAAACAAGTTTAGAATTATATTTTTTTAAAAACCAGATTAGTTCGGTCCATCACGATATTAGTCACACATGGGTTGTCACTGGATGTGATGTTTTTAGCTTAGTGGGGGATGAGCCCCCACTGATTGAAGTTTATTTCATACTACTTTCCTGCACACTTGCAGCTACTTCCAGTAATTCATCCTTCGTTAATTTTGTGGAAGCGATAAAGAAGGTCATGCCATCTTTGTCCCACTGAATTGAGTTATCAGTAATAGCCCCTATTGTATAGCCTAAATCCGCCGGGTCCCCAGATACAGGTAATATTGTATCATCGGATTGAATCGGCTGCTGCATTAGTGTAAATGGCTTTTCCCCTTCGAATGTCAAAATAACTCGTGTGTTTCCATCTTCCTGCACTTCAAACTCATCTGTCAGCTTAGTATGTGCCCAGTCGATCGTAGGGTAATATACACTAAACTCTGTGTCCACCACTTCTGCTGATGCGGCTTTCTTTTCCTCTTTTTCAGAGAATTTCTCTACAGCGTACTCTTCTGCAGTATGCTTCACACCTAATTTAATGTCGGCAAATGTAATCACAACTTGTTCTTGTAAAGATTCATCCATCACACTTACTTTTGTCGGAAGCATCGTTTTCTTATCAATTACAATTTGCTGTACCGGCAGTGCTGTTTGGTCTACATTTCGTGTTGCTACTTCAAAAGTATAGCTCGCATCATCTTCAGTCATTACTGCTTTTGAATCTGACACTAAATCATCGGCTAATGCCCCAATTATATACGCCTGACTATTTTGTTTCGGCCATTCACTTTGGAATTTATGCGTTTTACGTAATGATGGCGTGACAACAAAGACACCTTCTTCATTTCGGACGATTAACTGTTGTTCTGACTCACCTTTTGGATTAACTGCCACCCGATAAAAATCTGGTTTTGTATGCCAAACCTTCACATCGTAAATACGTGGCTCTGCGCCTGTCCGAACTTCCATCGAAGCACTTAATTCATAACCTTTTGCGTCATTCCACTTCTTGTTGACATCCTCAATCACTTCATCCTTTGTAGCTTTTCCACACGCCGCCAAAAAGAGACAACAAACGACAACTACTAGCAGTCGGAGTTTCAAAGATTCACCCTTTCGATTATCTATTTCGATAAATTACTATATGAGCCAAGGTGTGCATGTATGTATTATTGCATTAAGATTACTTGAGCAGCTGCTGTTGTCCTTGTATGAGTAATGGAAATGAACCCGTTCACCTGTTCACCATCAAAGTATAAAACAGGTTTCCCTTGCTCTTCTTTTAAAATTTCTATTTGATGAAGTTCACAGCCCTTACCGATGCCTGTGCCATTTGCTTTTGAATAAGCTTCCTTTGCAGCAAAGCGACCTGCAAGAAATTCCACTTTGCGTGAGTCCGATAATGTATTAAACACGGCAAGTTCCCTTTCCGTTAAAATTCGTTGTGCAAATTTCGCCGAACGTCCTATCATTTTTTCAATTCGATCCAATTCTACTAAATCTAATCCAATCCCTTTAATCATTTAATAGCTCTCCCTTTCTTTTCCTCATTACTCCAATGTATAATAAATAAAATACGTTTTATTTTGTATCGACTTAATTGAGGTGGAACATGTTTATTCGTAGAGAAAATTTTAAACAGTACATTACGTTATATCCGGTCGTATCATCAATTATAGCAATTAATTTAATTGTTTTCGTCCTAACATTAATCCCGGGATTCGGCGAAGAATTACTTTATGCCGGTATGAGCGTCAATGGACTCATTGCAGCCGGTGAATGGTGGCGCATTATTACGTCCATGTTTTTACATGCAGGTTTTATGCACGTTCTTTTTAATATGTTCTCCCTATTTTTATTTGGTCCGGAGCTCGAGAAAATCGCCGGCAAAATGCGATTTTTAACAATATACTTTTTAGCCGGAATTTTTGGTGTTGCTGCCACTTACGCAACACAAGATGCCTATTATGCCAGCGTAGGGGCAAGTGGAGCACTGTACGGAATTTTTGGGGCGTTCGGGGCCCTTGTTTATTACACAAGACATTTATTCCCGCAGTTACGGCAAATAATATTGCCGTTAATTGTGATTAGTATTATTATGACATTTTTAACACCAAATATTAATATTGCTGCACATTTAGGCGGTTTGGTTACCGGCTTTATTTTAGGGGTTGTTTACTTTAACCCTAAAAATATGGGACGCTGGCGTAAACAGCCCATTAGACGGGTAAAATAAAAACAGGATCCGCGAAAGTAATTTTCGCGGATCCTGTTTTTTAGTGTTCATACCATGTCAGTATTTTTTCCACTTCCCGTTGCTCCACATGACGTGCAGTCGCTGAAGCTCCGGCTATACCTGACATCACTATAATTTTTACAGATCCTATATTTCGCCGCTTTTGGAAATACGTTTGACTTCCTTGCGTAATTTGCACACGTTTCTTTAAAGCATAAAACGTTACACGACTTACAAGCCGCGATACAATCGTTATTTGCTGATCTTTCACCGTAAATCCGGTCGTCTTAAATTGCCATCTTCCAAGTAGAATAATCGGAACGATCAGCAATAATGACAGCAGTCCATATGGGTAAAAGAAGTAAGAAACTGCGCCAATTAACGGAACTAACCATACAAAATCAATCCGATAGAAAAAAGGCTGTGCTTTTTTCGGCGGCTGAACAATTTGGTTAACTTGAAAATCATATTCAGGAAACAGTTCTGCCAAAGGTGCAAATACTTCTTTTTTTGCAATTAGCGGAAACAAAATGATTTTCTTATCATTTTCCCCGCTAAATCCTCCACCAGCACTTTCTACCGCAACAGAAGCTAAGCCCAGCAGTTGCTGGAAAGGGTTTTCTGCCAGTTTAATTGCCTGCACCCGGTTTAACGGGATTGTCACACGTTTTTTTTCGATTAATCCTCGTGTAATAATTAACCGATCATGCTGCTTGCTCACCGTAAAGTTATAATAATTTAAAAAGGTCAAGCCGACAGAAACTCCCCATGCCAGTATAAGTGCAAGAGCGATTAAAATCATAACGACGATATAGCCGTATTCCACTAAAAATGCCAACTCATCATAAATCAAGTCAAAAGGGATAAACTCCGCAAATTGGGAAAGGACAGCAAAGACACCGGCAAGTACTACTCCCACACCGCTGGAAGTCGTCGCTAATAATAACAGCTCCGGTACTTTCATTTTGTGTAATATAACTGATGCCGGCTCTGGCTCATCCTCTTCAGCTACTTGTACCAGGTCACTTTCAACCGGCAGTTTTTGTTTCGTTTTCGCCTTTTTCATTTGAATTTCTACTTCATCTGCCGCAGCTTTCGTTACCGCTGTCAACTCCGCTTCCGGTTTCCCATCTTTACTTCCCGCCGTTTCCACTTGTACTTGTACAAGCTTGAACAACCGGTGAAAAATACCTTCTTTATAATTCAAGTTTTGAATACGATCAAATGGAATGTAGCGCTTTTTCTTTATAAACAGACCGTATTCCACACGGAGTTCACTATCTTCAAACCAATATACAAATGTCCACCACTTAATCAAACCGCTCACTACCGTTACCGATAAGACGATTACTAAAATAAAGAGTGGAATCATTTCGCTGAAAAATGTTTCGCTTCGATAATCCAAATTAATATTAAAGCCGTTCGCCGCAACAATGATAATGATTGGGATAAGGAGATCTTTCAATGCTTTTACTACATTGATGATTGCCGTTACAGGATGAAGTTTATATTTCTCTTTAAACATCATCTTCCGCCACCCTTGCAAGTTCAGAGATTTTTGTCCTCAATTCATCAGCATCTTCAACTTTCAACATAGGAATTGTATGTACTGTTGCCGCCGAAGAAATCGATATATTCGCTAACATGTATTTTTTTAATATCGGTCCCTGCTCTGTATCAACATGTTGAACACGCACCATCGGTATTAAAGTCCGTTTTACGACAAACAGGCCACTTTGAATTTCAATTTCCTGTTCTCGTACTTCATAACGCCAAATTCCCCAACGAATGCTCGGGAATACAATAACTGAAAATGCAATGGATAACAATACGAGCGCGATGGCAATCCACATAATCCATTGCGGCCAATCAAATCGAACTGTTAAAAATACGATGCCGCCTGTTAAAAGAGCGATAATAAAAGTTTGAATGATTCCATATAGTCGCCACACTGTTTGCGCTTTTTTAGGTAACTGAAACTTTGGTTGTTCTCTCACTAGCCCTACACCTCTTTCTCTATATTATGCTATACGTATTAACAGCTTAAATGTTTCATTCTGTTCTAACTAGGATGATAAAACAATCCCCTTCCCTCATAGTATAGTTAATTGGTAAATTTGTTAAATAATTTATAAAAATTTTATTTCCCGGAAAATATATTTATATAAAATTTTCCATAAAAAAAAAAAAAAAAAACACACCAACGAGAAAATCGTTGGTGTGTAGAAATAGTATTAGTCTTCGCGACGTGGACGTGGACGACGATCACGAGAACCTTCGCGACGAGCACCGCCTTCACGACGACCTCCATCACGACTTCCGCTACCAGAACGGCTTCCGCCTCCGCCACCTTCACGACGGCGATCTCCTCCGCGACGGTCACCACCGCCACGGTTGCCACCACCACGGTTACGGTCATTACCGCCACGGCCACGGCCTCCGCCACCTTGTGAACGGTCACGACGCATTGGTAATGGACGTTCTTCCGATAAAGATACTGGTGTAGCATCAGGTTCTTTAGTAATTGATTTAAGAGCAGCTGCTACTAAGTCAAGTGCATCGTTATTTTCCAATAACTTAGCTGCTAACTCACGGTAAGTACCTAAATCATTATTTTGAACTAATTCCACCAATGATTGCATTGCATCTTCTTGTAAGCCTACTAATGCTTCTTCAGATGAAGGTGGACGTAAAGGAGTCATACGTTTTTTCGTAGTTTCTTCTACGATGCGTAAGTAACCCATTTCACGAGGTGTTACGAAAGTTACTGCAACACCTGATTTACCTGCACGGCCTGTACGACCTATACGGTGAACGTATGATTCAGGATCTTGTGGAATGTCAAAGTTGTAAACATGCGTTACACCTGAAATATCCAATCCACGAGCTGCAACGTCTGTTGCGATTAAAATATCGATTTTACCTTCTTTAAACTGACGTAAAACAGAAATACGTTTTGCTTGAGATAAATCACCGTGGATACCTTCCGCTAAGAAGCCACGTAAACCTAAAGCTTGGCTTAACTCATCAACACGGCGTTTTGTACGACCGAAGATGATTGCTAATTCTGGTTTTTGTGAATCCAATAGACGAGATAAAGCATCGAATTTTTCGCGCTCTGTTGCTTTTACGAAGAATTGTTCAATGTTTTCCATTGTTAATTCTTTCGCTTTAATTTTTACGATTTCAGGATCTTTCATGAATGTCTCTGCAATTTTACGGATTGCTGGAGGCATTGTCGCTGAGAATAGTAATGTTTGGCGATCTGATGGTACGTTTTCTAAAATCGCATTAATATCATCGATGAAGCCCATGTTTAACATTTCGTCCGCTTCGTCTAAAACTAAAGTTTGCACTTCGTCTAAACGTAATGTACGACGGTTAATATGGTCTTGAATACGACCCGGTGTACCTACAATAATTTGAGGTTTGTTTTTTAATGCGCGGATTTGACGGCCAATTTCTTGACCTCCGTAAACTGATAATAATTTTACGCGCTTGTCATAACCTAATTTATAAAGTTCTTCTGAAACTTGGATTGCTAATTCGCGAGTCGGAGCAATTACCAAAGCTTGGATATTTGGATTTTTCGGATCGATTTTCTCGATTAAAGGAATACCAAATGCAGCTGTTTTACCAGTACCTGTTTGTGCTTGGCCTAAAACATCACGGCCAGCCATTGCAAACGTAACTGTTCCTTCTTGGATTGGTGTTGCTTCTTCAAACCCCATACGCTTAATAGAACGTAATGTCGATTCACTAATGTTTAATTCTGAAAAATTTGTCAAACTCTTCATTCTCCTTTTTCCTGTATAAGTTGACAAATGGTTACATTTTCAGATGAAATGGCGGCAAATTTTCGAGCCATTGTATGTGGAACGTTTCCGTTACTTAAAAATTCTCTCTGCTTCATATGCAGAGTCTCTTATATGAAAAGGAAAGCCCGGTCATTGCCGAGCGGTTCAATTCTACTGTTTCTAATTGGGTAATGCTCGTGTAAAAATAGAATAAAACCGTTTATCAAAAAAAAGTACTCTTCACCCATAAGTCTGAAGAGTCTTCGCACAAAATGTATCCATTGCTTTTATTAGTCTAACATGGGTTGTAACGGTATGCAATGATATTGCTTTGTATCAAAATAGTCAGATATTTATTACTCCATTAAAAATTGATACACTTGATCAAACCATTGCTCACAATCATCACTGTAACAAATATGATGTTTTCCACAATCTGAAATATACATTTGCTTTTGTTGCGACTGAATTTGTTGAAATAAAAAATGTGCGGTTGCACTTGGTACAATACCATCCAGCTCCCCTTGTACGATAAAGGTAGGACACTGAATGTTTTTTATATACGGTTCCGTTTTTTTCACGACCTTCATAAATTCAATCGTCGCTGATAACGGAACATTTTTAAATTTAAATTTGTACCGTGCAACCAATTCATTTTCTTCTAACTTTTTGTGCACCATATCCTGAGCAATCGCTCGAACATCTTTTACTAACTGAGTAGGACTCACATACTTGGCTGCAGCACTTAGGAGTACCAACTTTTTTACTGGGTAACGTATAGATAAGTACATCGCAATGACACCACCCATTGAAAAGCCGACGACAATGACTTCATCTACTTGCTTTTTCAACTGCCGATATGCGATTTCCGCTTCCATCATCCAGTGTTCTGCTTTATAGCCTTTCATTGCCAAATTTTCTGCATCACCGTGGCCTGAAAATGTCGGAATACTTACGACCCAATCTATTCGTTGCTCTATATAATGTGCAAATGGCTGTACTTCATACGGTCCACCTGAAAATCCATGTAAAAATAGAACGCCGATTTTCATTAGTTCACCTGCTTCCATGAGCTGTTAGTAATTATAATAATCGACATTTCGAGTAGAAAAAAGCTTTTGCACTAAAAAAACGAGCTAGCACTAGGCTAACTCGATTGAATGGATAATTTTCTCCAACTGCATTCCACGGGAACCTTTAACTAAAAGGATGGACTCGTTTGTTGCATGAGATTGAATTTTTTCGATAATCGGTGCGTACTCATTTTCGGAATACACTAAATGCTCAGCATCAAATGTTTCTTGCAGTTTATTATAGAGCCACTTCATGCGCGGGCCATACAAGCAAACATAGCGTATTTCTTTAGGATGAATATGTGCGGCAATTCCTTCATGCATCTGTTTTTCATCGTTTCCAAGCTCAAGCATATCACCAAGTACAAGCCACTTTTCATTGCGGATTGTCGTTTGCTCGACAAATTGGATCGCTGCATGCATCGATGTTGGCGCTGCATTATATGCATCATTAATAAATAATAAATCACCGACCGGAACAAGCTGCATCCGCATATCAGTTAAAGCTACTTTCTTTAATGCTTCGCGGATTTGTTCGTCAGTCAAACCTAGTGCCTTACTTACCAGCATTGCACTTAATGTATTCTTTACTTGGTGTTCCCCTAAAACTGAAATAAAGAAATCACCTTGTATTAATCCTTCTACATGGAAGCTGCTTCCTTGTGCTGTCGCTTTAATTTGAGACGCTGCCAAATTCAGTTCCTGGCTAAAGCCAAATGCCTGTGTTTTTAAATGCGGTGTTTTGGCAACTAAGTTCTGAAGTAACGGCTCATCACCGTCATAAAAGAGAATCCCTTCTTCAGACAACCCTTTTACAATTTCAAACTTCGCCTTCGCAATTCCTTCACGCGATCCTAAATCTTGCATATGTGCTTCACCGATATTTGTAATAATGGCATAATGTGGTCGTGCAAGCTTCGTTAAAAATTCAATCTCACCGAAACCGCTCATCCCCATTTCCAATACGGAAACTTCCGTGTCCTCATCAAGCTGTAAAATCGTGATCGGCAAACCGAGCTGATTATTAAAATTCCCGATCGTTTTTTGTACTTTAAAGTAAGGAGAAAGAGCTCCCGCCAAAATATCTTTTGACGAAGTTTTACCGTTTGAGCCGGTAATCCCGATAAATATCGCTTGATGCTCATTACGGTAACACTCTGCCATTTTTTGAAGTGCAAGCTCTGGGTCTTCCACGAAAATTAATGGCAAATGTGCCGGGGGATTCGGCTCGTCGATCATCCATAAAGAAGCTGCCGCACCTTTTTCAAATGCCTGCTCGACAAATCGGTGTCCATTAACGGCTTCTCCGCGGAAAGGAATAAATAAATCCCCTTTCGTAATTGTCCGTGTATCAATGGAGACCCCTGTGACAATTGTTTCAGGAAATGACTGATTTTCTATCGTTAACCATTCTGCAATTTGCTGTAAACTTTTTTTCACTTTTTATCCCACTCAATCTCTGTTGTATTGAAGCTGTTGTTTTTCTGTATAACGTTCCACCGCAAAATCAATCAGCTCTTTAATTAACTGCGGATATGTTACATCTGTATGCTGCCACAGTAACGGGTACATGCTGACCGGTGTGAATCCTGGCATCGTATTTACTTCATTAATGTAAATTTCGTTGTTTTCAGTTACGAAGAAATCCGCGCGCACTAACCCGGCTCCGTCAATTGCTTTGAATGCTCTTTTCGCCATATCAACCAAGTTTGTATAGACATCGTTTTGCAATGGTGCCGGAATAATTAATGCCGTCGAGCCATCTTTATATTTTGAATCATAATCATAAAACTCAGTCATCGGCTTAATCTCACCTGCTACTGAAACATTTGGTGTATCATTCCCTAACACAGCAAGCTCAATTTCACGTGCAGTGACGCCCTGTTCAATTACAATTTTGCGGTCATATTGGAGTGCAAATTGGACAGCTTTTTCTAGTTCCGCTGAATTTGTCGCTTTGCTAATCCCTACACTTGATCCTAAGTTAGCTGGCTTAACGAACATTGGATAACCTAAAGATTGTTCGCATCTTTTGATCCAAGCTTCTTTTTCCCGCTCCCATTCACTTCGAATAAAGTATTCATAAGGTAATTGCGGCAATTTTGCCATTTCAAACAACTGTTTCATAACTACCTTATCCATACCTGCTGCAGAGCCAAGAACACCGTTCCCTACATAAGGAATGTTCAGTACTTCCAAAAAGCCCTGTACTGTTCCGTCTTCACCGTTCGTGCCGTGCAGTAAAGGGAAGATTACATCAAATGGACTTTCCATATGTTTTGCAATGAATTGCGTAATATTATTTTCAGAATGGTCTGATGCTGCTGTAAATTGCAATTGTTCAATCGTTTGAGCGGGTTCTGTTAACTGAGGTCCAACACGCCATTCCCCCTTCAATGTAATAAAAATCGGGAAAACGTCAAACTCATTAAAATCCAATGCTTGTGTTACTGCCTTTGCAGTTGAAAGTGATACTTCATGCTCGGCTGACTTACCACCATATAATAAACCAATTCTTTTTTTCATTTTTTTGACCTCCAGTTTTCACTAACCTTATTTTATCACGAATACACAAAACGCTGAAATCGGATAAAAAACACCCACTGCCCTGTTCGCTGTGAGTGTCAACTAATTTGTATTAATTCATCATAGCCTTGTTTTAATATTTCATCTAAATCGTCCCAAACTTCATCCGGATAATCATAATCACTCAGCAGTCTAATTTCGATTCCATAATGGGAATTTGGTTTATCTAGTTTATATAATGACAGCAATGCGCCTTCCTTAACAAAAGGCCGATATAGTCTTAATGTAGAAGGATCGATTGTCGGTGAGTTGTTTTTACTCTTTCTTCTCCAAAAGCTTCCAACACCTTCTTTATCTCTTATCATTCGATTAAATAGATTCGAAACAAGTATTTCAGAATCGCCTATAAAACGATAATATACTTTTGTCATTTTGTCAGTTACAGAAGAGTAATAAGCATAGCGATTTTGCAATTTGCTGAAAAAGGGTGATGCAAGCGGTTCACGCTTATGACTTAAATACAGAAGCTCTGCTTGTTCAAGGGGAGTTAATGTATTAATGTTTTTCTCTGTCGTAAAATCTACCCAGCATAAATCTTTCTTTAAGTCGCTTTCCTTTTTTAGAAAATCGCGCATATCTTCATTTGTTACAAAATCAAATTGTGTATGCATATTAAAAGAGCCGTTGTCGTACGCGTGCTTTAATAACAGAACATTTTTTACGGGCTCGACCGAAACCATAAATTCCTTCAGTGTAAGACCACTATAAATAACAAAATGTTCGACATCGTTCATATGAATATATAAATGATGCATAAAATCTTCAGCAGATTTCATTTTCTTCGCCACGATTTGCACGCCCCTTTAATATGAATAATATGATTATTATATGACTTCTCATTCAAATTTGAAACATTTTCTCACCTGTTTCGTCCAACTTTTAAATTAGTCTTACTAAAGTAATTTTTATAAGAATATGATAAAGTAAATAAAGCTTAAAACATTACAGCAATTCCCGTGAAAACTTTCCTATATGCAATTCTTTTACCGGGAAATGTTGTGCCCATATAAAGAACCTTCAATTTGTTGGTATCTTCTAGCCCATTAACGGGTTAAATTTAATAATTTAAGGTGAAACGAATGGATACAAACAATTACAATTTTAATAAACGGTTCGACTGGCCGCTCACTACCATCCTAATCATATTTTTGGGGGTAAGTGTTCTTGCAATCGCATCTGCACAAACTTCCGGTCAATATGGAATAAATTTCATACCGAAACAAATAATAAACTACGCTATTTTTGCCTTTATTGTTGCCTTTGTCATGTACTTTGACCCGGATCAGTATAAAAAAATGGCATGGCCTTTGTACGGTTTCGGAATTTTATTATTAATTGCCCTTGTTGTTATTCCGACATCAACCGGTTTAACTGTCGAAACAAACGGAGCAAAGAGCTGGTTCAAAACACCAATCGGTAATATTCAGCCTGCCGAATTTATGAAGACGTTCTATATTTTAGCTTCTGCCTTTTTAATTAGTAAGCACAATGAAAATTACCAGATTAAAACGATTAAATCCGATTTATTGCTGCTCGGCAAAATTGGGTTAACGTTGGCAGTACCGCTTGGCTTCATTATGATGCAGCCAGATTTAGGTTCTGCTCTAGTATTTTTTGCCATTACTGCAGCACTTGTGATCGTGGCAGGTGTCACTTGGAAAATTGTTTTACCGTTGTTTGGCGGAGCAGCAGTTATAGGCGGGTCGTTATTATGGATGGCACTGTATATGCAGGACTTCCTGGAAAAGACATTTGGATTCCAGCCATACCAATTCGCCCGTATTTATTCATGGATCAATCCATACGAATATGCGACATCAGACGGCTATCATTTAATAACTTCACTAAATGCAATTGGCTCCGGTGAGGTTTTCGGTAAAGGATTCATGGCGCGTGAAGTTTATGTTGCAGAAAATCATACTGACTTTATCTTTGCTGTAATTGGCGAAGAATGGGGCTTTATCGGTGCAAGCGCTGTTATTTGTCTATACTTCCTGTTAATTTATCACTTAACGAAAATGACATTATTGTTAAAAGATCCATTCTGTACTTATGTATGTGCAGGAATTATCGCCATGATTACATTCCATGTATTTGAAAACATCGGCATGACGATACAATTACTGCCAATTACCGGTATTCCGTTACCTTTCATTAGCTATGGAGGTAGTTCGATGATGGGGAATGCCTTAGCGATCGGTCTTGTATATAGTATGAAGTTTCATTACCGAACATATATGTTTACAACAAATGATCCCGACGATGAATAAAACAAAAGGACCCGTGCATATCGCGGGTCCTTTCTTATTGCTTCATATGAAAATAACGGATGACGAACAAGGTTTCATCTCTCCTTACTTTCATTAATTTTGCGCTTGTGGAGTTTGTGTTGGTGGTGTTAAAACTTTTAAAAGCTCAAGACGAGATTTCGTAACTGTCGCCGTAACACCTAATTTTGATAAGTTTGTAACAATACGCTTTAAATCAATCTCTTTCGCCATTTGATTACACCTCAAACTTTCCTTTGTTAATATATATAACGATTTTTCATGTTAAAAGTTTCAAATTAATAAGGTCAGACCTTCTAATACTTCATATATTACCACGTAAAATCTTATTTTTCTTTCCTGTTTTGTGACAAATCTAAAACATAATTAAACTTAACCGTTTTTAAGCAATAATAAACTTATTTAAATTTATTTTAAAAAAATTATTCCTTGTAAGTTTTATAATTACTTTTGAAATAATTTACATAAACTTCTCGAATACATGTTATTTAATAATTTCATTTCCCACGTGTAGTTAAAAGGGATTGTATTGTATCCCCAACCATGTTTAACAAAAATTACAAATGGAAATATTGTAAAATATCATGACCATTTTTTGTGAAGTAAAACCGATTAGGAATAAACAGATTTCCGTTCGTGCGACCCTTTAAGTTAATCATTTCACATAGATGTTACTTCAGTAGGAGGAACTTCAAATGTCACATATAGAAAAAAACATTTATATTCCAAAAGAATTGACCCATTATCATACGAGTTTAAGTCACTCAGCTGAACAAGCAGCCATTTTGAACCCGGTGAAACAACCTTCATTTTTGCATGAAAGCAAATTTGCCGGTCTTCCGTTTCTAACAAACAAAATGGAACATCCAAAAGACAATCAAAATCGCTATATGCTATTTTTGGCACAGCTTAACTTTGCGGAAATCCAGCTGGATCACCCATTTCCACAAGATGGTATATTGCAATTTTATATTCCCCAACAATGTTATGAAAAGGAAAAGTTTCATTCGGAATGCCGTTATTTTAAAGTACAATATATACCTTATCAAGGTCACTATAATAAATTTATTCATGATTTCACCTATTTAGAAGATGTAAACTTCAGCAGTTTCCCAATTCAACAGGAAATGAAGCTTATTCCTAAATCACAATTCGAACCGGTATCGGCAATGGATTACAGATTAAATAATTATTTCAAACCTGAAATTATGGATGCACCTATTACACTGGATGACCGTTCATTCCAGGATGTATATTTGGAAAGTTATTTAGCAGCCGAACATAAAATTGGGGGCTATCCATATTTTATCCATCAGGATTTCAGAAAAACATCGCCCTATTTACAGCACTATGACACATTATTACTGCAAATCGTTTCAAACGATGAACAAAATATTATGTGGGGAGATAGCGGTATTATCAGCTTCTTCATCAACTCCGAAAAATTGGCGCAACGCGATTTCTCGGATATTTACTTCCATGTTGAGGAATACTAAACGTTTAGAAGCACTCGCTTGAAGTGTTTCTTTTTTTGTTTTGCTTCCATAGGCTATAATGATAAGAAAGAAGGAAAGTAGGTGAATCTTTTGAGCGCAATTACACAAAGTTCCATTTTAGTACCACTTATTATGTTTATAAATATTCTTTTTGCCCTGACTGTCATTTTTTTAGAGCGCAAAAAGCCTTCATCGACTTGGGCATGGTTGCTCGTTCTTTTTTTCTTACCGTTTGTTGGATTTTTCCTCTATTTATTATTAGGTAGACAATTGAGAAAAAAACATTTATTCCGTTGGGATGGAAGAAAAGATATCGGAATTGAACAACTGATCAGTTATCAAATTGAAGCAATCGAGAATAATGAACTAGAGCTACGTGTAGAACATATTAAAAGTTATAATCATCTCATTTATATGAATTTAAAAACAAACAACGCTGTCCTGACACAAGATAACGATGTAAAAATTTTCGTTGACGGCAGTGACAAGTTCGAAGCACTTATCAATGATATTTTACATGCGAAAAACCATATTCATATTCAATACTATATTTTCAAACTGGATAATTTGGGCCAACGCATTGTAAATGCTTTAATCAAAAAGGCTAAACAAGGTGTAAAAGTAAGAGTACTATTTGATGAAATGGGCTCACGCGGAGTTCGGAAGCGGCATTTTAAAGAGCTGATCGAAGCTGGCGGTGAAGTAGAAGTGTTCTTCCCTTCGATTTTACCTCTCATCAATCCACGCTTAAACTTTAGAAATCATAGAAAAATTTCCATAATAGACGGGCGTATCGGCTATATCGGAGGATTTAATGTTGGGGACGAATATTTAAGTTTATCGGATCGTTTCGGCTACTGGCGGGATACCCATCTGCGTATTGAAGGGAGTGCTGTCCATCCATTACAGACTCGCTTCATTTTGGACTGGAATCAGGCAAGCGCCAAAAATGATATTTGTTATGCGGAGCGTTACTTTCCGATTATCCCTCAAAAAGGAACGGCCGCTCTCCAAATTATTTCAAGTGGACCGGATACAGAATGGGAAGTAATTAAAAACAACTACTTGCATTTAATTACGAATGCAAAAAAATACGTGTACATACAGTCCCCGTATTTCATTCCAGATGAATCGTTTTTTGACGCTATTCGAATCGCTGCCCTATCCGGACTCGATGTACGGATTATGATTCCAAATAAACCTGACCATTTGTTTGTCTATTGGGCGACTTATTCATATGTAGGGCCACTCGTTGAGGCGGGAGCCAAGGTGTATCATTATGAGAAAGGCTTTATTCATGCCAAGATGATTGTTGTAGATGATGAGATTGCTTCAGTTGGCACTGCAAACATTGATGTGCGGAGCTTTAGTTTAAATTTTGAAGTGAACGCTCTTCTTTATGACAGGTTATTGGCTCACCGCCTTGCTGAAATATTTGAAAGTGATATATTAGACTGCTCCGAGCTCACATTTGAACTGTATAAAAACCGTTCCAATTTTATTAAATTCAAAGAATCCATTTCCCGTTTATTATCACCTATATTATAAGGGAATGGAAGTAAGCGTGAAGGTAGATCAGGTGAACTGATATTCCTTTTACACATAGTAAAAAACCAATTTCCTCCTTGTGAGAAAATTGGTTTTTTCGTTTATATTCCAGCTTCAAGTATCATTGTATTCCTAAATATTCTTCCAGCGTTACGCCTGCTTCATATACCTTCGCAGCTAGTTCGCCTTCTAAGTAGCGGAAATGCCATGATTCATGCATGAAACCTGTAATATCTTCTTTTCCTTTTGGATAACGTAAAATGAAGCCGTATTTATGAGCATTTTGTGCCAGCCATTGTCCCGCTTCAGTCTGGCCGAATTCATTTGTCAGCCACAGCTCTTCACGGCCCTTTTCCCCAATATCAAAAGCGAGTCCAGTCTGATGCTCGGAATACCCAGGTCTTGCACTATAGCGATCAGCTGCTTCCTTTCCGTCTCGCTTTACATAACGATCGTATAGCGTTTTTTGATAATCGTAAGAACGGAAACCACTAAATGCAACAAGCTCTAGTCCATCTTCCATTGCAGCCTTTGCCATCTTTTCAAAAGCTGCACGTGCTTTAGGATCTTCTCCTTTATTGTAGGTAGCAGGTAGTGGATTTTTCTTGTTCGCGATTAAAACCCCCTTCACAAATGTAGGTTCTGTCGCAGGCTTTTGGCCAACAATATATCCATTTTCAAGTTCCACTTCTTCCATAACAGGAGCTTCTTTAGCAGGTTGCTGATTTGGCTGCTCTCCGGAATTTGTCGGAGGCTTCTCGCCGTTTTTATCTGAAGAAGGCAGATCAGCACTATTTCCTTCTTGTTGCTTCAATGGTTCTGCGGTTTCATTTGTTTTATTTTGTGTCTCTACATTTTCAACTTCGTTTGGTTTAACAGATTTTTCTTCTGTTTGCGCTAATTCAAATTTATAATAAATAGATCCTAAAATCGCGATTAAAATAATAATTGAAATGGATACAATCATTGCGATCGGACTTTTTCTGTTTGCTTTTCTGTTCATTCCATTTCGCCTTCTTTTTCTATTTTTATCCTGTGACAATAATATATAAAACAATAATCGATAAAACCGCAAAGATCATCGACATCTTCTGCATCCATTTTGCTTCTTTTTCATGCCCCTTTTCTTTAAAGGTACGTGAACGGAAAAAATTCGTAAACGTAAACATGATTGTCATCGCTAAAATAGCTGCTTCCATATTTTGTTTCACAATAAAAAATAGTGCGGTTAAACTAGCTCCTGCCACTAATACGAGTGATATAGCTCTTTCATATTTTTTCATTATTCTCTCCTTACATGATGATTACGTTTTCTACTTCAGCAATCTAATTTTCAACCTTTGTTTAGTATAAAACTAGCTTAATTGATAATGCAATTTTGAAAATCTTAGAAAGGTACAAATTTGTTTACAAATAAAAAACTCTACATGTAATAATATATACCATGCAGAGTTTTCATATATTATTCTTTTTTTTCTGAAACTTTCAGCTAAACAAAGAATAAGGAAATTAAACTAACTTATCTGCCCAAAGTTTAACGGACCATTTTATATACACCATTCCATTTTGAGTATTAAACACTTTCGTACTCTACTTCCGGAATTTCAAATCTGAAAAATTCATGATGCAGTTCATCACGGAAATGCTTAGGTGTTACACCTGTGTACTTCTTAAAAATTCTAGTGAAATAACTCTGATTGCAGAAATGGAATTGATCTGAAATTGATGTAATGCTTTTATTCGTATGACGTAAATAATATTGGGATTCCTCTACACGGCGGACATTTAAGTATTCCACTAAAGTAATACCTACATGTTCACGGAAAATACGCGATAAATGACTCGTACTAATATGGAAGTTCGCTGCAATACTTTCAACTGTTAAATCATTTTCCAGCTCATCATTTATGTACATAATTACTTTGTTTACTGTTTGGTGACGGAACGTAGGCTGTTTTCGATCCGCAATAAAGTACACATAAAAATCGATTAAGTCATCTGCAAACTGCAGAAACTCGGCATCCTTCATCTTGTTTTCAATCATATCTGCACATGCTAAATTGAAGGCAAATGCTTTTTTAGAAGGGACTTGATTATCTAAAAGCTTACGCGCAACAATTGATGATAACGTAACAAAGTATGAGCGCACTACTTTAATGACTTGTTTTCCGAAGCGTACGGATAATATGTCTATAATTTCGTGTAATGTCTTCTTTGCTTTGGCTACTTCTAAATGATAAACTTCAAAAATCAATCGAGATTCCAGAACAAAAAAATCTTCGATACCAGCATATTGATTGATATTGTCAATCTCTTGAAAATACCGCTTTGAAATTGTTTCCGAGATTGAATATTGATGTAGTTGCATAAGTTACCCCATCTTTCTTCAGAATGACCTTCTATTACTTATTAGAAAGACAAGCCTAATACGAAATGTACAAGTAATTGTCATAATTCTGCAGAATGGTTATGTTCCTACATCAGCCAGTCTGCATTTCATAATAAGTCATATCATTATATTAATCATAAGAAAATTCCATAGTAGAATTTCTTTTATTAAGCAAAGTAATTATTTATACAATTTTATATTTATACTATCTATAATATGCTTTATTTCCCGCATAATAGTACATTTTATTAGTAACTATAGTGAATATTACCATATTATAAGTTTTGCTTTCAACCTAATTTTAACAATTACTCTAGGACAAAATTATTAGGTTACTTCCAATTATAGAAATAAAGGAAATTAAAAATTGCATATTTCGCTTAATCATACTCTTTTAGCATAGTAATTTTCACGCTATTTTTTTACTAAAATTTTTTGACAAAAATCCATTTTTAGATTTACAGAAAATATTTTTCATTTTAAAAAATCTTCCCAACCCAATTTCTTTAAATATGTAGTAAAATAGTTCATAATTGTATAAAATGCTTATAAAGAGGTGTTATAAAGTGGATCCAAGACAAATAGAAGAAATTATGGAAGTCATTAAAGAGTTTTTCCCTGAAAATACATCAATTGCTATTTCAGATACAAATGAGTATTTATATTACCAGCCAAGCAAGAAAGTAGACTTAAAAATCAAACCAGGCGACCCGATTAAAGAAGGTTCAGCTGCATACAAAGCATTAACGCATGGCCAAAAAATCAATTCTTACATTGAATCGGACGTATTCGGAGTTCCTTATTATGGAATGAGTATGCCTCTCATCGAAGAAGGTGAAACAAAAGGCGCTATTACAGCAATCTTCCCTCAAAAACCTTCTCCATTTTTAACTAATTATATTACAGTAAAAATTGATGACTGCTGGTACCCAATTAAACATAATCAAGTAATTTATCTTGAGACTCAATTGCGTAAAACATTTGTAAAAACGATGCACCGTGAAGGATACCACCGCTTGAACTTAAGTGATTTGGAACTATTTTTAGCTCCTGATTCGTTCATCCGTTGCCACCGTTCTTATATTGTTAATATTGATTTTATTGATGAAATCCAACCAGATTCACACTCAACTTTCCTGCTAATCATGAAAGACGGTACACGTATTCCTGTAAGCCAACGCTATGCAAGCTACTTCCGCCGTTCTTTAGGATTCTAAAATTGTTTAAAAGCGACTCGTCTAAACGGGTCGCTTTTATTCTTTTCCCCCCTCCTATGGTCTTTTTACCTATTTTCTTAATTTTTAATTGTGCAAATTTGCTAATTAATCAACCGGCCAGCTTTACATTCAATTCGTTTTTATCTCTCTTTTACGATAAATTTCTCTAATAAACACCTTTTAAGCGCTTTTATGTTGCGCGTGAAGTAAATGTGACAATTTGATGATAATATTAGCATAAATGCCGGTTTACTACCTGGTGAAAAACACAGAAAATTATAAAAGTTTTCTGTTTATCAAACGATTAAATAACTTATTAGGGGAGGATTTTTTAATGGATCCACGAGTTGAGAAACGTTTAGGTTTAAAACAATTAGCAGATAAAGTTGTTTCTGCTGAAGAAGCTGCTGCTTTAATCCAAGATGGCACAGTGGTAGGGATGTCAGGATTTACTCGTGCAGGTGATGCTAAAGTTGTACCAATGGCATTAGTAGAGCGTGCTAAAAATGAAAAATTCAAAATTGATGTATATACAGGGGCTTCATTAGGTCCTGAAGTTGATAACTACCTGGCTGCTTCTGGTGTTATTAACAAACGCGGTCCTTTCCAAGGGGATTCGGTAATGCGTGGTTTAGTTAACAAAGGCGAAATTTCTTATGTAGACGCACACCTTTCTCACAATGCTGAGTTAGTACGTCAAGGAATTATCGGCCCTATTAAACACTTAATTTTAGAAGCTGTTGCTATTACAGAAGATGGTCTGATCATTCCATCAAACTCTGTTGGTAACTCACCGATCTTTGCTGAATATGCAGAGAACATTATTATCGAATTAAATATCTCTCATCCTGAAGCATTAATCGGTATTCACGATATCTATGTTCCGGGTGAACAAGGTAAACGTGAAGCGATTCCAATGACAAATGCTGAGCAACGTATCGGTGAAATCGGTATTAAAGTAGATCCTGCTAAAATTAAAGCAATCGTAATTTCTGAAGAGCCAGACGCTCCTTCATTAATCGTTCCTCCAGATGAGGAAACGCAGGACATGGCAAACATCTTATTAGACTTCTTCCGTTCTGAAATCAAGGCGGGTCGTTTAACTAATGAATTAATGCCATTACAATCAGGTGTAGGTTCTGTAGCAAACGCAGTATTAGACGGTTTTGCTGATGCAGAATTCGAAAACTTGGTAGTTGCTTCTGAAGTATTACAAGATGCAGTATTCAACTTAATTGATGCTGGTAAAGTACGCTTTGCTGCTGCAACTTCTATTACACTTACAGAAGAATTACAGAAAAAAGTTTATGGCAACTTAGAAAAGTATGCTGATAAAATTTGCTTACGTCCACAAGAAATTTCTAACCACCCAGAGCTTATCCGTCGTTTGGGCTTAATCTCAATCAACACTGCTCTTGAGTTAGACATTTATGGTAACGTAAACTCTACACACGTATCAGGTACTAAAATGATGAACGGAATCGGCGGTTCTGGTGACTTCGCACGTAACGCTCGTCTTGGTATCTTCGTAACGAAATCATACGCAAAAGGCGGCGCGATTTCTTCAATCGTACCAATGGTTTCTCACGTAGACCATACTGAACACGATGTAGACGTAATCGTAACGGAACAAGGTATCGCTGATTTACGCGGACTTGCTCCAAAAGAGCGCGTAAAATTAATCATCGAAAACTGTGCTCACCCAGATTTCAAAGAGCAGTTATGGGATTACTATAACCGCGCTTACGAAGCAACTGGCGGCGCGCACACTCCTCACATTTTAGAGGAAGCTCTATCTTGGCACGTAAATCTTGCTAAAAACAAAACAATGAAAAAAGAAACAGCTAACGCTTAATCTTTTTACATGTTAAAGGGTTTGTCTGAAACGATTTAAAACGTTTCAGGACAAACCCTTTTTATCGTTTTGGTTTAAACATGATTAAACCTCCACATCATAAAAAAAGGAGGCTACTTTCCCGCCCACCTTGTTTTTATATAGTTCAGCTGTTCGCTTATGCTCGTTTGTCCTGTTCATGATTGTAATAATTTGTTGTTGTTTGAGCGCCCTCTTCGACCATTTGGTTACCTTCTAGCGTATGGTCTGCAATCTCTCCTGCTGTCACTGCAACATCTTCCAGTGATTCTTCTTTGTAGTCTTCTTTTCCGACAGAAGCCGATTTAGCCATATTTGTATCTAAATCTCCTGTTGATGATGGATGCGCGTTTTCATTACTATAACCAGCCGATTTGTCTTGAACTTTCTGCATTAGACCTTGCACTCCACCGCTTTCATTCACTTTCCCTTTTGCTTTGTTTAAATAATCCATTGCTTTATCACGGTTTTCCTTTTTACTTAAAAATGAAGCAGCACCTGCTAATAATCCAGCAACTACAACGCCTTTACCTTTTAATTTAGCCATAATAATATTACCTCCCAATTCGAATTTTAATTTCACTTTTCATATAAATTAATATACCCTTCGAAATTCTTTTAAAACATTTGCTGTTATAGGATTAAAAAATACCTGAATTGGATAAATATATATAAATAAAATAAAAGGAGTGTTCAATATGTTTCAAAACAAAGAAATTACATATAAAGGTACGGAAATTTTTGCACTTCTCGGTGTCTCAGGCGTTATCACTGCTATGATTTCATTATTTGTAGGGTTTTGAACAACCATGATCGTAATTCTAAATAAAGTTATAATTCCATAATAAAAACACGATTTTCAAAAGAAATGAAAATCGTGTTTTTTTATATTGCTATACTTTTACATCGTCATACGCGTCGCTTTTTTGGAATGAAGAAACGACATATGAGCAAATGGCATTCATTTTGTAATTGTTTTCTCGTGCGTAGTCCGCAGCGGCATCTAAAAGCTTTTTGGCTACCCCTTGACCGCGCAGTACATCCGATACATACGTATGGTCCATATTCATGACACCATCACGTAAAACCCAAGTAATCTCAGCAACACGCTGACCATTCAACTCATATTCCAGAGCACCATAGTTGTTCCCTTTGTCTTTATAAATAAATTCCATATTTCTCCCTCCTTTTGTACTTCACAATATACCATAATTTGAATTTTCATTAAAAATAAAAGCACCCGTTAAAGAGTGCCTTCATTAAAAAGTATTTTATTTGAACCAGGATGAAATTGTATCGATTAGATTATTGAAGAAATTTTTGACGCTTTGCCAAAATCCTTCATCCTCCAGTATTGCACCGAACTTCTCATCGAACTTTGCCGTTAAATCCGATAACTGTGAAGATAATTTACTGAAGTCGATATTCAGATTACTAATTCGGTCCATTAAATCAACTAAAAGCTGACGGTCTGCTTCACTCAAATTGATTTGCAGTTTATTCAGCTGTTCTTCAACAATTTGCTGAACTTCTTCTTTTGTTGCCGGTTTATTTTCTGCAATTGCTTTTTTAATTTCCGTTAATAGTTCCGCTACTTGTTCATCTGAAACCCCTGCCGATTCAGCAAGTGATGTAGCAACGGATAATTCGTCATTTGCGACATCTGTACGTTCAATATCTAATGTCTCACCTGTTTTTACTTCATATGCTTTATATATACCGACTAATGCAGAGTGACCTGTTACTGGTTTTGGTGCTGCAATTTCCACAATCGCATCTTCAATACCTGCCGTTAACATGGCACTTGCATACATTTCCGATGTTACTTGTGTAATATTATCTGGTGTTACGATACTAATTGTAAGTCCCTCGCCTGCATCTTGGCGTGTAATTTTAGCTGATGAAAACATGCGTGAACTTGGGTTACTATCTTTTATATATTTTGCTAAATCCTGTCCTGTAATCGTAATTTCATCTATTTCTGTCTCTTTATCTACTCGCAATGCTATTTTCACTGTTTCTTTTTCATCAGCAGATAAATTACCTCCATAAACAACGATTGGTACACCGAGCTTTTCATTGATTGGATTCTTTTGTTCTGTAGCGGCCGCAGAAGCAGACATTGGTAAAACAAAAGAAATCAGTAGCACAAATGCAGCAATAACAGCCATCCATTTTTGTTTCATTTATAAATCCCCCTTTACGAATGTATATGTTGTCCAATTTTACTATACATTCTTTAATTAATACGAATAAAAAAAGTAAAAGGTTTCATATACATTTCCCCTTTTACTTATAGTTGTATCTAAACGATTTCTGTCCAGCCGTCTTTTTGCGTAATTTTGCGCGCTTTCATTAAAGTACCTAGTGCACGCTTAAACGAACCTTTACTCATCTTGAACATTTCAGAAATTTCCTCTGGTGTTGACTTATCACCAAACGGCATCTTTCCGCCGACACTTTCCAAATATGCAAAGATTTTTTCCGCATCTTCTCCTAAACGCTCATGCTTTCGAGGTAAAAATGATCCGTTTAACGAGCCATCTTCCTTCACATCAATAATACGCACCTGCACTTCTTGTCCTAAACGAGGCTCAGCCTTCATTTCAGATTCGTGTACGAAAATACGATAAGGGTTATCAACGCCTAATAAAAATGAACCTACCGGTAATAGACGGTATGGTCGAGCAGTAATGTTTCTGTTGAACATGTCTTCCGCTGCGCCTTCATACATGTCATTAACTTTTTCTTCAGTAATTAGACGACCGAATAAATCACCGTTGCGATCTGTACGTAATGTAATATACAAATGATCTCCTGACTCTGGCCATACTTCTTCAATAGCCGGTAAATCTTCGGCACGCACCAGTACTTCACGTGACGTACCAATATCACAAAAAGCACCTTCTTTTGTCACTTTCAACACACGCGCCCAACCGTAATCCGCTTCTGTAATATGAGGAATAGCCGTCGTTGCCTGAAGGTCTCCTCGGCGATCTGTATAAAGGAATACTTTTAAAACATCGCCGATCGCAATTGTTTCTGCTACATCTGATGCATTTAAAGGAATTTCCAAATCACCATTTGTTAAAATATAGCGTGACCCTTGTTCTTCCAATACCGTTAATTCCACTACTTGTCCTGATTTTATTAACTGATTCATCATATTCTCCTTTTTCTTGTCAATCATTACATACTATGATTTGATTTCATTTCTTCCAGCTTCTTTGTAATTTGAGGCTCTTCTTCTAAAAGCTGCACAAGATCAGCAATGCGATCAATGGAATTCCAGCTTAAGTGATGTTCAATACCTTCAACGTCTTCATATATACGTTCTTCATCGACCCCTATTAAACGCAAAAATTGTTCCAGCAAATCATGTCGCTGAACAAGTCTCTTTCCTAACTTTTGCCCTTTTGGCGTTAATGTTAAGCCTCTATATTTTTCATATATCAAATAGCCGTCTTTATCTAATTTCTGCACCATTTTTGTAACGGAGGAAGGTAGAACAGATAAAGCTTCCGCAATATCGGACACACGCGCATACCCTTTATGTTCAATTAGTAGATAAATTTGTTCAATGTGGTCCTCCATGCTAGGTGTTGGCATAGCTGTTCCCTCTCTTTCCAATTGCTCCTTTCAGTTTACTACAATTTCACGTAAAAAGTTAACTGAAAACAGTAAACACCTAAATATACATCGGCTTGGCTGCATAACAGTTTGGTTCCAGTTACATAGGAAGCGGATTAGTCATCTATTGCGGAAAATCGTGACACAAAAATGGGTTAAAAGAAAAAGGCTATTGCAATTAGTATGCCCCTAATTGAATAACCTCTTCATTTTATCTTTACAAAACTTGATCATGACTGCTTATATACATAATGAACGCATTGAAATCATTTCTTATGGATGCTTAGGATATTGTTTTACGATGTGAAGTGCACGGATAATTTGTTTGTTAATTTCCTCAAGATATTCCGGGGTGCTCATTTGTTTAAATACAGCATCTCTCGTCTCATCTGATGTAACATAACGAGCAGGCAATACATTTAAAACAATTGCATTCACATCCATCTCACATTGTTCACAATGGCAAAATGTTTGATATTCAACGCCATGCAGCAGAAAACTAACAAGCCCTTTTACAATTTCCTCTGTTACATTTATTAATTTAATACCTGACATTGTATCTTTCGCCTCATTTATATAACTAGATTGTCTTCTTTAATCATATAACGCGAAGTAATATAACTCAAACATTTTTATTAGCATATGTGACTATTTTACTTTCATTTTATATTTTTCAACTCTATATTTTAACTCATTCCAATATCAATACTGCACTACTTTTCTCCTTTTATTAACGTATAAAATTCAAAGCAACTTTTAAACATTAAAAAATCCTCCCTTTTGAAAAAGGGAGGATCCATTCAAACTTCTATTCAGCTTTTAAAATTAACTCGTAACCATGGTCGATATCGCCATTGATTTTTGTTTTATGATAACGGCCGTAAACCCAGTTTGACGTTTGGTTGTCATACCATTTAGACTTCACATGTCCGCTCTGTCCTGGACCAACAATATGATATGCTGATTTTAAATTATCCAAGTCAGCTACAAAGCGCCATGATGCCCCGTGATTTACATTCCCGCTGCCATCTTCAGAAGCTGCTTGTACGGTAACACTAGAACCGCCAACCGGTAGTTTTTCAGGGTTGACATAGTCCGCTAAAAAGTCGGATGCGCTTGCTAATGGATGATCGAATGTGAGCTGATTATAGCTGCCCCATTTCCATTTTGAAACCGACGTCCCAAATTTACCTTTAATTTTTGTAACTGCATCCTCGAATGCAGTGTAAACGAATTTATCCAGTCCGCCTTCTTCTGTAATCCAGACACCCGGATTACCCGCATATGCATCACGCAGCATCTGGTCGGTAATTTGCGATTTGGCTGGCATTAATTTATAAACATCTTCAGGCATTGCATCCTCGAATAATGCCTTTTCCATATTTTCAATTAAGAAATGGTAAATAAGTGGTGCACCTTGGTCTTTATCATCGTAATACTCCCACTCTTCCAGAAGTGTTATGACATTCTTGTATTTGCCATCTTTATCTTGAGCTTTGATCGTTTCAAGTAAGCCTGGTAAAAATTCTTGGGCATGCAAATTCTTTTTATCCATTTGCATCCCTTTCATTTCTGCAACAGACAGCTTTAATAATTCACCTGTTTCCTCATCATACATCGGTGTTTTAATCATCTCTACGATTCGCTCATATCGATAAGGCTGTGCCCAAAGATTCGAAATATGGTAAGGGTATTCCTCGCCTACAACTTGATTATTCGCTGTTGCAATAAACCCTTCTTCCGGATTAATAACAGTTGGCAGCTCATCAAACGGGATATAGCTTTCCCAACCGTATTCCGAAGAGTTACCTGGCACTGGCAATGCACCTGTACCTTGTTTACGGATTGGTACTAGACCATTTGCTTTGTATGCAATTGTTCCATCAGTTGAAGCAAACACAAAGTTTTGCGCCGGTGCTTTAAAGTCCTCTAACGCAACTTCAAACTCTTCCCAATCTGTCGCTTTATTGAAACCTAATACTGCTTTTAGTTCCTGTGTTGATTGTAATGCTGTCCACTGCATAGAGAACTGCTCTTTCATCTTTGTATCTTTAAGCATAATGTTAGAAATAATTGGACCATGGCGTGTTTCCACAACTTCAAAGTCCACCGTTTCACCGTCTTTTACTTTGATTGGCTCTTGTCGAACAGTTGCCTCTTCCCATTCGCCGTCATATTCAAATTGATACGGGTTTTCCGGGTTGGGTGTTTCAATATATATATCTTGCACATCTGGGTTCACATTCGTTACGCCCCATGCAATTTGTTCGTTATGCCCAAGAATAATTCCAGGAATCCCTGCAAAAATTACACCACTTACATTTTGTTCTGGTGATTGCAAATGCATTTGATACCATACAGACGGTGTGCTTAATCCTAGATGCGGATCATCTGCAAGCAATGGCTTTCCTGATTTTGTCAGCTCGCCACTTACTACCCAGTTATTACTGCCGTTATGTTCTGATGGTAAATAATCTGTTGGAATAGCACTTGCAATATCTGTTTCCAGATTTAAATTCGCTTCAATAATTGATTGGGCGTTTTCTGGGTACTCTACAAATAACTCTTCAGCTTGCTCTTGTGTATAGTTTTGCATTGCCCATGAACGGAATACTTGCTGATTCCAGTTTCCACCTAAGTCATATGCCATATATTTTCCGATTGTCAATGAATCAATCGGTGTCCATGCTTCAGGTTTATACCCAAGTAGTTTGAATTCATATGAAAGTTTGCTTGTATCTTTTACTTCATCGATAAAAGCATTTACACCTTCCGCATACCACTCCAGAATTTGTTTTGACTGGGCATCATAATCATCCCATGATTGTTCCGCAGCATGACGTAAACTAAATGTCCTGAAAAACTTATCTGTATTTACTGCAGATTCACCTACGACTTCAGCTAATGTACCACTTGCTTGGCGGCGCGCTAAATCCATTTGGAATAAACGATCCTGCGCCTGTACATAGCCTTGTGCACGGTAAAGATCCGCATCAGACTTGGCAACAATGTGCGGTACTCCTACACCATCTCTCGTAACTTCTACATCCTCATCTAAAATGGAGACAGCAAGCTCACCTTCAATGACAGGTTTAGAATTTGATACGTATAAGTGCAATCCTGCTACCGCTGCACCACCTACAATAATTAAAATCCCAACTGCCCAAATGACAATGTTAATAAATTTGCGTCCTTTTGACTTTTTCGACTGTTGCGCCATAAATTCCACCTCTTTTTTTCGTTTTTTACAAAGCAATATGCTGTAAAAGTTCTATTTCTATTAGTCTATTCATCTTACACCGTTTTTAATTTTAATACGATAGGGCAATGATCGCTACCTAAAATTTCTGAATGTATAGATGCTTCCTCTACTTTTTCAACTAGTTGGTCAGAGATAATAAAGTAGTCGATGCGCCAGCCGATATTTCGCTCACGTACTTTCGCCATGTAACTCCACCATGTAAAGTGGTCGGTTACATCCGGATGGAAATGACGAAACGTATCTGTAAACCCACTTGCGAGTAAGTCTGTCATCTTTCCGCGCTCTTCATATGTAAATCCGGAATTACCGATATTGGATTTCACATTTTTAATATCCAGTTCACTATGTGCAACATTTAAATCTCCACAATAAATGACGGGCTTTTTCGCATCAAGTTCCTTTAAATATATTCTCATCCGGTCTTCCCAAAGCAGCCGTTCCTCTAAACGAGTTAAATCTCTTTTTGCATTCGGTGTATATGCATTCACTAAATAAAAATTTTCATACTCCAATGTAAGGATTCGACCTTCATCTGCCGCAATTTCGTTTTCAATGCCGTAGTAGACAGCTAACGGCTCGTGTTTCGTAAATACCGCTGTACCGGAGTAGCCTTTTTTCACTGCTGAATGCCAATATTGATAGTATCCTTCTAGTTGGAGATCAATTTGTCCTACCTGGCATTTTGTTTCTTGTAAACAGAAAAAGTCTGCATCCATTTCCCGAAAATAATCCAAAAATCCTTTATTTACACATGCACGTATCCCATTCACATTCCACGAAATAAATTTCATCTTTCTTACTCCTTTTATGTAACATATATTAAATTACCCATTAAAAAAAAGAGAACTCGCGCTAAATTAGCACGAGTTGAAGTTTCACTTTATCTTTCAAGATTAGTCTTCACCGACGATTTTTACTTCCATTTCCAAATCGATATCGAACTTCTCTTTTACGACACGCTGTACCATTTGAATTGTATCGATATAGTCTTTTGCCGTAGCATTGTTTTTATTGACAATAAACCCTGCATGCTTTGTAGAAACTTCTGCCCCACCAACACCCTTACCTTGCAATTCACTATCCTGAATGAGCTTACCTGCAAAATAACCTGGTGGACGTTTAAATACACTGCCTGCTGAAGGATATTCGAGGGGTTGCTTCGATTCACGCTGGTATGTTAAATCAGCAATTTTTTCATCGATTTGCTGTTGATCGCCTTGCGCTAATTGGAACGTAGCTGACAGTACGAGATATCCTTTTTTTGCAATAATACTTTTACGGTAAGAAAGCTCCAGTTGTTCGTTGTTCAGCTCAAGAATCTTTCCTTCCGGTGTTAGTACTCTACAAGATGTGACGATATCTTTAACCTCACCACCGTAAGCGCCGGCATTCATCGCCATTGCTCCTCCGATCGAACCTGGAATACCGCATGCAAATTCAAACCCAGTTAAACTTTTAGCTGCAACTTGTTTTGACACTTCTTTAATCAATGCACCACTTTGCGCATAAACCGTATTACCTTCAATGCGAATTTCATCCAATAAGGCAAAATGCAGGACGATTCCACGGACACCACCATCACGAACGACCATATTAGACCCGTTCCCCAGCATGAGTAGCGGTACATTATTTTCATACGCATACTTAACGACAGCTGCTGCTTGCGCTTCTGTATTCGGCAGCACTAAAATATCCGCCTTACCGCCAAGTTTTGTCATCGTATATTTTTTTAGTGTTTCATTTATTTTTATATTAGTTGAAGGAATCCATTGTAATAAATCATTTTCCCACTGTTGAATTGTCATAAAAAACATTTTCCTTTCTTGTAAAGCTGACGTACTTTTTAAGTATCTGTTTTTATAACGCTTTTTACAAGTAAAACAGCATGATTTATAACCAAGTTTTCGCCCAGATCTCAATTTCTCTAACAGTTTGTTCAAGGGAAAGCCCTTTATCTGTTAAATTATACTCAACACGAACCGGTACTTCTGAGTATACTTTACGTTCAACAATTCCTTCTTTTTCGAGTTCCTTTAAACGCTCCGACAATAAGCGTCCACTAATCGGCAATGCTGCTTCGATCGCATTGAAACGTTGAGGTCCTTCCAACAATTGATAAATAATTAAAGCTGTCCAGCGTTTCCCAACAAGCTCCATTGCTTTCGATAGACGCGGACATAGCGCTGATTCTTTCATTTTCTTCACCTCATATTCACTACTCTAAATCTAAATTTATTTAACTGCTACTTATTATATTACCACTTCTCATCAATTACGAAAAGTAAGTAGCTTACTGCCAGGTTAATTTTAAATAATTGCAACTGCTCAATGACATAAAAAAGAAGGGAGCTCACTACTTTGTGAGCAACCCTTCTTTACTATATGAAAAATAAAATTAAGCTGTTACTTTTACTAAATTTTGCGCTGCAGCTTTTACTTTTTCTAAACCGTCAGCAATAATTTGTTCAGCGCCCGCTGGATTTGAAGCATGACCTTCGATAATAACTTCATCGATTTTTTCCATGCCATATACGCCACCAATAACTGCATTAATATAGTTTACCGACATTTCTGATGCAGATGCTTGTGGTGTTGAGTAAATACCGCCACGTGCATTTAATACAATATATTTTTTGTCCGTCATTAAGCTTACTAATTGACCTTGTTCGTTATATTTAAATGAATATCCAGCACCGTATGTGTAATCAATGAATGATTGTAATGCAGCTGGGATTGTTAAGTTCCATAATGGGAATGCAAATACTACTACATCAGCAGCTGTTAATGCTTCACGAGACTTATTGAAAGCAGCTAAAGAACCTTCTTGGATTGCTGATAATTCTTCGCCTGCTTGTGCTTTACCGAAAGCGTTGAATAATTCTTGACCGAAATATGGCATATTCTCTTCAAATACGTCAAAAGTTGTTACGTTTAAACCTTCATTATTCGCTACTTCAGCAATGAATGTTTCATACATTTTTGTTGATACGCCATCTGGGCGGTTATTTGCTTTTACTACTAATACGTTTGTCATTTTCATTCTCCCTAATATTTTTAATATTATTTATTTTTGCAATTTTATCTTGTTTTAAATTATCTCAAATTCGAGGTACTTTTATATAATAAAAGAACAACCTAAAAAAATCAATTAGATTGTTCTCATACTTTAGTCTGAATTCCCATTTCGGTTTTATATAAAAATACGAATCCAGGTAAATTCACTCGTTTTATTGCTATTAAATATCACAAGAATCATCGGTGCACGCAGCCCCGTCTACACCTTGCATTTTTAAAGGCTTACGTAAACCCATTTCCTGTGCTGCCTTTTCGATTGTTTGCTCAAACACTTCCTGTGGCTGTGCACCTGAAATACCGTACTTATTATCAATAACAAAGAAAGGTACGCCGCGTACACCAAGATTTTGAGCAACCGCAATATCTTGCTCAACTTGCTCCAAATACTCATTGCTCTCGATCACTTGTCGTGCTTTTTCTGCCGATAACCCGACTTCTTCTGCTAATGTCAGTAACACATCCGTTTGCCCGATTGCTTCACCTTCTAAAAAGTAGGCTTTTAACACACGCTCGGTGAACTCTTTTTCTTTCCCTTCTGTTTCAGCCCATTTCGCTAAACGGTGCGCTTTTACAGTGTTGGCACTTTTCATTTCATCGAAATTGTACTCAAGCCCTACTTCTTTGGCACGTGCTGTAACATTTGCTGTCATCTTCTTCACTTCATCTAATGAAATCTGGTATTTTCGTGACAATTCTTCATATACAGAGCTTGTTGTATCAACTGGTGTGGAAGGATCCAATAAATAGCTTTTATATGCTACTTCAATCGCATCTCCATACCCAAGTTCATCTAATGCGATTTCTAACTGTTTTTTGCCGATATAGCAAAAAGGACATACATAATCAGACCATACTTCGATTTTCATGCTAATCACTCTCCTTGTCTTGTATTGTAGCGAGCAATTATTCAAAAGTACAATGTTTAAAACTCTCTACTCCCCACTAGTTGTTAATGACTTTAATTTGTAGCATAACTGAATAAATCAATGCCAAATATCCAATGCTAAAAAATAAAAAGGTGATATTTTGAAACAATCTCTATGGCTTCCAACACATTCAGATTTTTCTGCTCCAACACTTCAAGAATCGATTAACTGCGATATATGTATAATCGGAGGGGGTATTAGCGGTATTTATACAGCATATTCTCTGGCTAAAGAGGGGCTTAGTGTAGTGCTAATCGAAGCAATGCCCCAGTTTGCACAAGGAACAACTGGCTATTCTACAGGAAAATTGACAGTCCAGCATAACCTCATTTACTCAAAACTTAATGAAGAAGACGGGAAAATTTACTACGAGGCGAATAAACAGGCTATTGAACAAGCTGTTTCCGAAAGTAGCACCAGCTTTACCCGAGCTACTTCGTATGTTTATACAGCTACTCCTCAAGGAAAGGAGCAGCTTTTAAACGAGGCGGAAAGCTATAAAAAAATTGGCATTCCCTTTGTTGCAACAAAGGACATCGAACTTTCGGTTCCTGTAGAACTTGCGCTCGGTATCAAAAATGAAGGTCAGATCAATCCTGTCGAGTTCACAGATACGTATGTTCAATTAGCAAGAAAACATGGCGCACAACTTTATTTAAATACGCGAGTCACTAAATTAGAAATGTCCAAAAATTGCCTTCATACAAGCAATGACAGTACCGTTCATTATAAAAAGCTGATTTTATGTACCCATTATCCAATAGAATCAATTCGTCAGCTTTATTCGATGAAGCTGCAAATCAAACGGTCTTATTTAACAGCAACAAAATACTCACAGCTGTTAGAAGGCCAATATTTAAGCGTCGATGCTCAAAGTCGTACAATCAGAACGGCGCTTATCGATAATCAGCCTTACTTTATCTATGGTGGACAATCGCATACTGCTGGCTCGACAAGTGATACAGACCCGTTTTATGAAACATTGCAGCATGAACTAACAACTGATTTTGAGCTTCCGCCATATGAATACGGCTGGAGTGCACAGGATGTTATGACTGCAGACCAAGTTCCTTATATCGGCCAGCTATCTCCGAGTGATGACAGTTTGTACATTGCAACAGGCTTCAATAAATGGGGGCTTTCTTCTTCACTTGTTGCAGGAACTTTGCTTACAGATCTTATTAAAAGAATCGCAAACCCGGCAGCCGCTTTATTCTCACCGAATCGTTCGAATTTCGGGAAAACATTTTACTTCATGCTGCAAACGGGCGGGATGATCGGAAAAGAGCTTGTAAAAGGCTATATTGACAGACCAGATGCGCCTAAGTGTACACACCTCGGCTGTAAAACAAGATGGAATGTTGCAGATGATACATGGGATTGTCCATGTCATGGATCACGCTATAATGCAAAAGGCGAAGTTATTGAAGGCCCTGCCGTCTATCCGTTAAAAATGAAAAAATCCGGTAACTCTTAAATGAGTTACCGGATTTATTTTTTATTTTAAGTTTTCAGTTAAAACTGGAACGATTTGTTTTTTACGTGATACAACGCCTGGTAAGCTGATGCGACCATTAACAATTGTTGCACCAAACGCTTTCGCTGCTTCTTCGGCAACTTGTCCAGCTGCTACTGCTGTTGAATCATTGTTTAAAATATCTGTTACGACAAAGAAGAATAAATCAAGGCCGTTATCTGCAATATTTTTGTTCAACAAGTTTTCAAGCTCTTCTTGGCGACCAAGAACGTCTTCAATATCCACTGCATTTACTTGGGCAACCGTCGCTTTATATTCACCAAATTCAAAGCCTTTTGCATCCAATGACAATAAATCTTCCAATGACTTATCTGAAAGGTCCGCACCTGCTTTTAGCATAGCTAAACCATATTGTGCAGTATCAGCATTTGCAATGGCTGCCAATTCTTCACCAGCTTTTACATCTTGCTCTGTGCATGTCGGTGATTTGAATAATAATGTATCTGAAATAATTGCAGAAAGCATTAAACCCGCAATATTAGCCGGAATTTCCACATTATTTTCTTTAAATAATTTATTTAAAATTGTCGCTGTACAACCTACAGGCTCCGCACGGAAATAGAGCGGATCAGCTGTTGTAAAGTTCGCAATACGGTGATGATCGATTACTTCCGTGATTTGTACGTCTTCGATTCCATCTGCCGATTGCTGGAACTCATTGTGGTCCACTAAAATTACTTGTGCCGCTTCGTCTTTTACGTTCGCAATTAGACGTGGTGCTTCAAAGTTGAATTTTTCCAGTGCATACTTTGTTTCATTATTTAATTCTCCAAGACGAACTGCTTCTGCATCCACACCTAATTGTTGTTTTAAGTATGCATAAACAATTGCTGAAGTAATTGTATCTGTATCTGGATTTTTATGTCCGAAAACTAATGTTTTACTCATGAGTGAGCCTCCTATTTAAATGCTTTTCGCTCTTCATTTTAACATAACGTTCATAAAGTGAAAAACAGAAGATTTGCTAACATTACTTAGCAAAAAGTAAAACTGTAAGGGCTATGGTTTAGCCCTTACAGTTTAGCTGATTGCTATCAAATTCGACATATTCAACGTGCTTTTTGTTTTTTTAGTATACTGCTCATATTGTTGCGGATTTTGATCCACCATCGATTCCACTAATATATGTAAAAGAGAGAAAATAGCAATTGTACAAGTGATGCCGTCTTCTTTTGAATTAGGAACGATAAGTACGGGGTTAGCCGGTTCCTCTTGAGATGTAAGCTCTTTGTTGCGGATTTCGGCGATTTTTACATTTTTCCTTTTAGCAATTTCTACTATTGTCGTTATATCTTCATATTCCTCATCAAGCGATATAATGAAAAGCAATGAATCTTCATCCATATATGCAACCTGTTGTGCAATCTTGTCGGCCTCATGGGGTATAAAATGAACTTGGTCTCGTAATCTATTGACATTGCTGTACATCCAAAATGCAACTGGTGTCGATTGTCTGAAACCTAAAAAGTGGATTTTTTTTGCTGTATGTAATAATTGCACAACTTCTTCAATATCCTGCTCTTTTAGTTGATTGAAAGTTTTTGAAATGTTGGCGATATCTTTTTTTACAATGTCTGCCCCAATGTGATTTCGGATTTTCTTTACAGGCAGCGCTTGTTTAACTTCGCTTGCTTCACCTTTTTCCATTAAATATTCCTTCAGTTTGTCTTGGAGCTCACTAAAACCTGCTAAATCCATTGAATAGCAGAACCTTATTACAGTCGATTCACTTACATCCGCTAATCTTCCTACTTCGGAGGCAGTATTGGTCCACACAATATTCGGATTATCCATAACAAACTGAGCAACTTTTCGCTGCCCCTTAGAAAGGCGAATATACTTCTTTTTAATATTTTCACAAATAGTCAAATTCTCCATCTCCCTTTCCTCTATTTTTTCAATAAAATACTATGTCACTCATTCATGTAACTTTACGTGCACTAAATTCTTAATAATAAAAAATACATTATCATGAATAATAATAGAATTCAACGAGTTTTCTGAAAAAACTTTAGCATACTAAAGAATATAAAATTCCGAGTATGAAATTGACATACTTTTGTAAGATTTTATAGTTTATAAATGAACTATTATTAAAATCCTGTTAAGCTTATTCATCTATTAGGTATTTTTTTACAGATTACTAATATAAAAAGGAACCTGCGCTCTTTTAATAGCACAGGTCCCTATTCATTATAATACGCTCTATGGATTGTCATTTGGCATATGACTATTCTAATTCTGTTTGCTTCGTTTCTTTCCCTAAAAAAATAACCGCTAACACACCAATAACAATGGCCACACAGAAAATAGCAAAAATAAAGCTAATATCATAACCTTTTGTCAGCAATGTTCCTACTAATAATGGGCCGAAAATACCTCCAACTCGACCTATTGCTGCCGCCATACCCGCTCCCGTTCCACGTACGATTGCCGGATATTGCTCAGGTGTATACGCATATAAGGCACCCCATGCTCCCAAGTTAAAGAATGAAAGCAACATACCCGAAATTAATAATGTTTCGATCGTTTCTGCACCACCGAATACAAAGGCACTTGCTGCAGTACCTAATAAATATGTAACTAATACAAATTTCCGCCCAAACTTTTCGATGAACCAAGCAGCTGTAAAATAACCTGGTAATTGTGCTAACGTCATGATTAATACATATTTAAAACTTGATATTAAATCAAATCCTTTGCCAACCATTACACTTGGTAACCATAAAAACATGCCGTAGTAAGAAAATACAACTGCAAACCATAAAACCCAAAGCATTAGTGTAGAACGTGCATATTTTTTCTCCCATAATGTTGCGATATTTTGAAATACTGAACGTTTTTTCGATTCCTCTTTTACCCTGAACTGTGGAGAGTCCGGTAATTTCATTCTTATATAAATTGCATAAAGTGCAGGAATTGCCGTAATTAATAATGCAACTCGCCAGCCTTCTAGTGGCCAAAATTCAGCCGGTATAACGAAATAGGCAATAAGCGCAGCAATTAGCCAGCCTCCAGCCCAAAAACTTTCAAGTAAAACAACAACTCTTCCGCGTTCTTCAGCTTTTACGCTTTCAGATACAAGTGTCGAAGCAACCGGTAATTCCCCGCCAAGCCCCATTCCAACAAAGAAACGTAATATTAAAAAGAGCGTCAACGTTGTCGTAAAAGCGGATAATCCACTCGCAACGGAGAAAATTATTAATGTCCACATAAAAATTTGTTTACGTCCAACTTTATCTGCAAGTACACCAAATAATACCGCACCTACTGCCATACCGATGGAGTTTACACTTGCAATCCAACCCATTTGACTACTATTCAATCCCCAGTCAACCGCAAGTGCTGCAATAATAAAAGATAGTATTCCAACATCCATTGCATCGAACATCCATCCAACCCCTGCTATACGTAGAAGTTTATTACGTGATAAGGGCTTTTGTTCATTTGTTCCCACTGACATTACTTTTCCACCTTCCATGTGTCTTTACACCTGACTTAACAACATTATTATAATACATTTCTTTCTTAAAAGTGACAACATTTTTTTTACTTAACAAATTGTTCCGACAATTTAGCAATTCCTATTGAAATAAGAAACACATAGGTATAAAATGTCTTGTATACAAAAACAAATGTTCACCTAGCGAGAACAGAAGGAGTTTATTATCTATGTGGAAAGGTCTTATCGAAGAATATAAACAGTACCTACCTGTTACTGAAAATACACCTGCTTTATCACTAAATGAAGGAAATACACCACTAATCCCGTTAGTAAATTTATCAAAAGAGCTCGGAATTGAGTTATACGGAAAAATCGAAGGCGCTAACCCAACCGGATCTTTTAAAGACCGTGGTATGGTATTTGCTGTTGCAAAAGCAATTGAAGAAGGTTCTAAAGTTGTCATTTGTGCATCTACAGGCAATACATCCGCTGCTGCAGCGGCATATGCGGCACGTGCAGGCATTCAGTCTATCGTTGTCATTCCAAAAGGCAAAGTAGCACTCGGAAAATTGGCACAAGCATGCATGTACGGTGCAAAGATTATTGAAATTGACGGTAACTTTGATGATGCTTTAAATATTGTTCGCAAAATTGGAGAAAATACTCCAATCGCACTTGTAAACTCTGTAAACCCATATCGTATTGAAGGTCAAAAAACAGCTGCGTTTGAAATTGTCGACCAACTTGGCCAAGCACCTGACTACTTATGTATTCCTGTAGGTAACGCAGGGAATATTACAGCTTACTGGAAAGGCTTTAAAGAATATAATGAAGCAAAACAAAGCGGTCTTCCTAAAATGTATGGTTTTGAAGCAGAAGGTGCCGCTGCAATCGTGCAGGGTGCTCCCATTGCAGATCCGGAAACAGTAGCAACAGCGATTCGTATCGGAAATCCAGCAAGCTGGAAGTTCGCTGAAACAGCTCGTGATGAGTCAGGCGGTCTAATTGAAGCTGTAACAGATGAAGAAATTTTAGAAGCTTATAAACTAATTGCCAACAAAGAAGGGATCTTTGTTGAGCCGGGTTCAGCTGCTTCATTAGCTGGTGTCATTAAGTCAGTAAAAGCCGGTAAAATTGCTGCAGGCAGTCGTGTTGTTACAATCTTTACTGGAAACGGCTTAAAAGACCCGGATACAGCGATGAATGTTTCGACTGTTGACCTTGTTTCTCTACAAAATGACGAGCAGGAAATCCGTAATTATATCGAGGGCGTATTTAGTCTATGAGTACAAAGTGGCAAATCAAAGTTCCTGGCAGTACAGCAAATTTAGGCCCTGGATTTGATTCCATTGGCCTTGGACTATCACTCTATTTAACATTGGATGTCACATTACAAGACGAGTGGGAATTTACTCATATTGGTGACAATGTGCCTTCTGATACGACAGTCGACACACATTTAATTTATACAATCGCACAGCAGGTAGCAAAGCAATATAATGCGACGCTGCCTCCATGTAAAATTGAGATGACTAGTGAGCTTCCCCTTGCTCGTGGTATCGGCAGCAGTGCGGCAGCAATTGTAGGAGCTATTGAATTAGCCGATATTTTAGGGGGTTTGAAATTATCGCAACAGGATAAGCTGAACATTTCATCTCAAATTGAAGGCCATCCTGATAATGCTACCGCTTCGGTATTGGGAGGATTGACGATTTCTTCAATGGATGAAGCCGGAATTGTCGACACACTACATATTCAGGAGATAGATGCGGCATTCGTTGTATTTATTCCGAATATCGAACTCAAAACAGCAGCATCACGCGGTGTTTTACCGGAGCATTTAAAACGAAGCTATGCAGTGCGTGCAAGTGCCAATGCGAATATGCTGGCCGCTTCCCTTATTGCAAAGGATTATGAGCGGATTGGACGTTATATGGAAGCAGATCTTTTCCATGAGCCTTTCCGTGCAAACCTCATTCCCGAATATAATGAAATTCGCGAAGCTGCAAAAAAGGCTGGAGCGTATGGAACTGCTTTAAGTGGTGCCGGACCAACATTAATCTCGATGATCCCGCTTGCTTTATCCGAACAGTTTACCTCATCAATGCAACAACAGTTTCCTGAACACCAAGTCGTAGTGACAACTGCTTCACCATCCGGCTCCACTGTCACAGCTTATTAATAATAAAATTATAGATGAGGCTCTTTATAAGGGTATTTAATGTACGTTATTTCCACATCCGAATAACGTACATTTATTTGTTTTTTCTATACAATTTTGTATTTTATGCATAATTACCCTTAAATTTGGGTATATTAATAAATCTACTGTTAGAAAGGGGTAATGTTTATGAAAATTGCAGTTATTGGGGCTGCTGGTAAGGCAGGAACTCATATTTTAAGAGAAGCAATAATGAGAAACTTTGATGTGACAGCGATTGTAAAAAATAGGGCAACAGTTCAAGAAGAAAATATTAACATCATTGAAAGCGACCTGTTTAATTTAACAGAGGAACAAATCGCTCCTTTCGATATTTTAATTAATGCTTTTGCTCCACTACCAGGGGAAGAACATTTACATGTTGATGCTGGTGAACATTTAATTTCCTTACTAGAAGGAACAGAGAAGAAGTTGTTCGTAATCGGGAGTTCAGGCTGCCTCTTTGTTGATCGCGAAAAAACAGTCCGCCTTATGGATCTCGAAGATTATCCGGAAGACCTTGCTGTCGCAGCAAAGGCTCAATTGCAGAATCTGCGTGATTTGGAAAGCTCTTCAATCCACTGGTCCTTTGCCATTCCATCGGCAATGTTCGATTCGGATGGACCGCGTACCGGCCACTATATTAAGGGTGAAGAGAAAATTTTAGTAAACTCGCAATTTAACAGTTATATCAGTTATGCTGATTTTGCTGTCGCATTGCTCGATGAAATTGAAAAAAATGAATACCCAAATACAACATTTACTGTTGCATCTGAAAATGTAACAGCAGCATCTTAATAAAAAGCGCCGAAGCTTTTGGCCTCGACACGATAAAAAACCAGCATGCTCCCAAAAGGAGATGCTGGCTTTTTTTGTGGAGAAATTAAGTTAACATCACTAAACTGATCGCCATAACTGCCATACCTGCTATTAATCCATAAATTGAAGAATGGGCTTCATCATATTTTTTAGCAGCCGGCAACAGCTCATCAATCGAAATAAATACCATAATACCTGCAACACCAGCAAAAACAATACCGAACAATGTATCTGTCATAAATTGCATTAGTACTAAGTAGGCAATAAACGCACCGAGCGGCTCTGATAAACCAGAGGCGAACGACCATTTAAATGCCTTCATACGCTTCCCTGTTGCATAAAAGATAGGAATAGCTACCGCAATACCTTCCGGAATATTATGAATGGCTACAGCAATTGCTATCGCTACTCCGACATTCGGGTCTTGCAGTACCGCCATAAATGTCGCAATACCTTCCGGGAAGTTATGAATCGCGATTGCCAACGCTGTAAATAAACCCATTTTCATTAACCGGTCTGCCTCTACATCTTCATTTCCGATTAATTGAGCCTTTTGTACATCTTCTACAGACTTTACTTCATGCGGGTTTCTCCCCTTTGGAATAAACCGGTCGATTAAGGCAATTAAAAGCATCCCCCCGAAAAAGCCGATGATAGTGTACCAATATCCTACTGTCTCCCCATGAACGTTAACTAAAGCGTCTTTCGCTTTTACAAAAATCTCTACAAGTGATACATAAATCATAACACCTGCTGAAAAGCCTAATGCAACTGAAAGAAACCTTTTATTTGTGCGTGTTGTAAAAAATGCAATCAAGCTGCCAATACCAGTAGCAAGCCCTGCAAATAATGTTAAGCCTAACGCTAATAATACATTCTCATCCATACAATTCTCCTTCTTTATAATCTTTTCTCATATTATACGCACAATGTTTCCTATGTGCAACTTTTTTTAAGCGGGAAACATCTTGTGCGGGTAACCAAATCAAATACTAAAAAAGGGATTCCTATTCATCAGGAATCCCAATACGACTATTTATGCTTTTTTGACTCATACCATAATACGCATAGGACAAACCAAGTATACCCGATACTCCACCCTGCTAAAACATCCGTTGCATAGTGGCGACCTTCCGCTATTCGTGATAAACCTATGAAAAAAATAAGGACTAGCATTACGCTGTATGTAATAAATTTCCAACTTTTATTTTTCAGCCATTTCGAAATCAAATATGCGAGCGTTAAAAAGAACATTACACTAATTTGCGCATGTCCTGAAGGAAAGCTAAATGAAGTAAGCTGATCTTCAATTTCCGGACGCGGTCGTGAAAAAATACGCTTTAAAAGCTGATTCACCCCATTTCCAACCCCAACTGCAAGAAGCACAAAGAGCACACCGCGAAAATCTTTTTTAAAGATTGCCAAATACAGCAAGATAATAACGGTTGCAACTATGACAAACTTTATTTCTCCTAAATAGTGAAATAAAATAATGAAACTATTACCAAATAATAAAGAACGGATTTTCATATCAAATGCCTCGAAGCTTGGTGTATCAAAATTCAGTGCAATAATAATAAACACCAGCAATGTAACGAATGCAAAAATCGAAACTTTCTTTTTCAAACGATAACCTACTTTCCTTATACGAACTGTTACTTCACTATTATTATATGTAATGTAGTATACAAAAAATAAAAATCCACTTCGCTAAAAAACTCTGCAAAGTAGATTCCCTCTTAAACATTCATTATTCTACAACTGTGTAATTTCCGTGCTCCATTGAAATAACGAAATCCGGTTTAGGTGGTTTACCGCTATGCTCTTTGATTTTCGCTTTGTGGCCCGCAATATGCTCCGGGCTCTTCTCCCAGGCTTTCCATGCATCCTCCGATTCCCAACGAATAATCATTACAACTTCCTCTTCACCACGTTCGCACATTTTTTACAAGCAGTTCACGGCCAATAAATCCTTCACGTTGTTCAAGCATCGAGGGACCTTGACCAGGTTTTTTGCTAAAGCGCTCGATAATTTTAAGCGAGTTGCCTTCTGTTACGATCCATTTGCGAATTTGTACGAACATTTTAATTCCCCTCTCTTTTAAAAAGGCATGCCTCTACTTGAGAGACATGCCATCTTTAATTATATTATTTTAATTCGTTTAAGATTTCATCTAATTTTTCTGCTTCAGTTGTTACACCGTTAGAAGAGAAGTACCAGTTTACGCCATCAAGGTAAACGATTTTGCCTTCTTTGTAAGCACGCGTTTGTTTGATGATATCGTTTTCGATGTCAGCTTTGATTGTTTCTACATCAGATGCTGTACGGTCGATGATTAATAATACTTCTGGGTCTACAGAAAGAATTGACTCATACGAGAAGTCAGAACCGTGTGATGAAGCTTTGATGTCAGTTGTTGATGGTTTGAAACCAAAGTCATTGTATACGTATGCGAAACGAGAATCTTCACCGTTGTCGAAACCAGAGATTTTTTTGTCGTTGTACATTGCTACTAATGCATTTTCATAGCCAGCTGCTTTTTCTTTTACAGCGTCAACTTTTTCTTGTAATGCAGCTTTTAACTCTTCAGCTTTTTCTTGTTTTCCGAAGATTTCAGCAGCTAAGTCAACTGATTCGTATACACCTTCAACATAGTTTGAGTTATCAGAACCGATGAATACTACGTTTGGTGTAATTTCTTTTAATTCTTCATAGAAAGAACCTTGACGACCTGAGATGAAGATTGCATCCGGGTTAGCAGCTGCTACTTTTTCGAAGTCGATTTGTTTTAAAGAACCAACATCAGTAATTGAATCATTTAAATATTTTTCTTTTAAATGCTCAGGGAAGTTACCTTTACCGCCGTTAGCAGCGATACCAACGATACCTTCAACACCTAATGCATCAAGTGTATCTAAGAAACCGTAGTCAAATACTACGATGTTTTTTGGCATTTCTTCAAATGTTACATCTTCAAAAGTAAGGGATTTACCGTCTTCTGTTTCACTACCCGCTGATAATGGAGATACTGTCATTGGGAAAGCTGGAGCTTCCGTAGATGAAGTTGTTTCTTCTGTTTTAGCTGGTTCGTTCGCTTCATCTTTTGTAGATGTTTCTTCGTCTGAACCACAAGCTGCTAACATTAATGTTAATGCTGCTGCCGTTAAAAATTTCCACTTTTTCATTGTTACTTTTCCTCCTAAAATACTCTCAAGCGAGAGTGATAATCGTTTTCAATTAACTAACGTTAGTGTAAATCAACTGCCTATAGTTGTCAATGAATATTCTGAAACTAATATTCATTCTCAATTAAATTTACAAAATAAATGCATAAGCGAGCAAAGCTCATGCATTTATCCGCATTTTTATTTAACTATGTGAATTAAAATATACACAAATACGACAGCCATCTTGTTCCTGCACCGGAATATGCATATCATATACTTCTCGTAATGCTTCAGAGTTAATAATCTCATTTGTTGGACCATCTTTTACAAGGCGTCCATCCTTCAATGCGACAATCCGATCTGAATATACTGAAGCAAAGTTAATATCATGTAAAACAATTACTACTGTTTTGCCCAATTCATCAACAAGCTTGCGTAAAATTTTCATAATTTGAACAGAGTGCTTCATATCCAAGTTGTTTAAAGGCTCATCCAGTAAAATATATTCTGTATCCTGAGCGATTACCATCGAGATAAAAGCACGTTGCTTTTGACCACCTGATAATTCATCCAAAAACTTATGTTCCATTTCACCAAGTGTCATATATTCAATCGCACGGTCGATATGCTGCTCATCTTCTGGAGTCAAACGACCTTTCGAATATGGATAACGACCAAATGATACAAGCTCACGAACTGTTAAACGCACATTTAAATGATTTGACTGACGTAAAATAGCAACGCGTTTCGCAAAATCATTGGACTTCATTTTTTTAACATCACTTTGATCTAAAAATACTTCTCCTGTATCTGCATCAAGCAACCGGCTTACCATTGATAATAATGTAGATTTACCTGCTCCATTCGGTCCGATAAACGAAGTAATTGCTTTCGGCTGAATAGTTAATGAGACATCCTCAACAACCGGTTTTTTTCCAAAGCTTTTAGAAAGCCCTTTAATTTCAATCATCCTGCTTTCCTACTTTCCTTCAGTATTAGGTAAATAAAGTAAAGTCCACCGACAAAGTTAATAATAACGCTGATCGTTGTACTTAACTGGAATACATGCAGTACTAAGAACTGCCCACCGACAAGTGCAATAATACTAATTAAACTCGCACCCACTATTAAAACGGAATGCTTGTACGTAGCAAAAAACTGATATGCCAAGTTAGAAACGATTAACCCTAAAAATGTAATTGGTCCAACAAGCGCAGTAGATGTTGCAATTAAAACAGAAGATAAAATTAATACTTTCAATACTATTCTATCATAATTTACACCTAAGTTTATTGCATTCTCCCGACCTAGTGACATGACATCTAAATCACGCAATAAACGGTAACCGTAGATAAATGAAGCCCCTAAAATAATGACAGCAATGAATAGCAGCTCTGTTTTCACATTCATGAAACTAGCAAACAAACGTGTCTGTAAGCTTTCATATTCTACAGGGTCGATTATTACTTGTAAAAATGTTACAAAACTGCCGAGTAATGTTCCGATGATCATTCCGGCAAGTAAAAGTAGGAAAATCGGATGTTTATCTGCCCGGAACAAGAAACGGTATAAAATCAGCGCGAAAATTACCATTGCCAATATTGATAAGCCAAAGTTTAAATAACGACTTACTACAAAGATTGACGCAGAGCCTGCAAAGAAGAAAATAACCGTTTGCACTACTTCATACATCGAATCGACACCCATCATAGATGGTGTCAGTAAACGGTTATGTGTAACCGTCTGAAATGTAACGGTCGCATATGCAATCGCCGTTCCTGTAATTACCATTGCTGCTATTCGCTCTAACCGCTTTGGAAAGGCATAACTGAATCCGCCCTGAATATTGTAAAAAGCAAATAACGCAATACATACCAGTGCGATAATTGCTAAGAAAATCAACTTCGTACTATTTTTTCGCATATGCTTTCCCCCTAAATAACATTACTAAGAAGATCGCACTGCCGATTACCGCAACCGTTGTGTTTACGGGAATTTCAAACGGATATACAATTAAACGACTTAAAATATCACACATTAATAGGAATGCTGCACCTAAGAAGATTGTATGCGGAATTGTTTTACGTAAATTGTCTCCCATATATAATGAAACCAAGTTCGGTACGATTAATCCTAGGAAAGGTATAATCCCTACCGTTAAGACAACTGTAGTGGAAATAATCGCTACTAGTACTAAACCAAGATTCAATACGGTACGATAGCTTAAGCCAAGATTTTTGGCGAAATCTTCACCCATCCCAGCCACTGTAAACTTATTGGCATATAAATACGCAAGGAAAATTGCAGGCACCGCTACATAAAGCAATTCATAGCGACCTGATACAACAAGTGTAAAACTTCCTAGAAAGAATGTATCTACACTTTGCAGCACATCCGCCTCATACGCAAGAAATGTTGAAATGGCACCAATAATATTCCCATACATAATCCCGATAAGAGGTACAAAAATAACGTCCTTGAATTTAATGCTTTCAAGAAGACGCATGAAAACCATCATACCGATCAGTGCAAATGTAAAACTGAATATAATTTTCTCCATATACCCAACACTTGTAAAAAATATCATTGATACAACAATACCTAGCTTTGCCGCATCAAGTGTACCAGACGTAGTCGGCGATACGAATTTGTTACGGCTTAAGCTCTGCATAATTAATCCAGAAATACCCATCCCTGCCCCAGCAAGTATAATTGCCATTAATCGCGGTACTCGACTCATTAAGAAAATTTGCATTTTATCTGAATCCCAATCCAATAAATCAGATGGCTTAATGTCGATAGCTCCGATAAACAATGATAAAAAGGACAGGACGATGGTCGCTACTACGAGCATCCAAAGTCTCATTTCATTCTCCCACTATTCTTTATATATTTTATACCTCTATATATTACGTAATTTCTAAATGAAAATGAGAATCATCTCTTTCCCTACATCATTATATAATTGCTAATAATGAAAATCAAACAGACAATTTATAATAAGTTATTTTAAAAGAAGAATAGACTGAAAAATGTACTTTTAGAGCGATTCTCCGTTTTAATTACGCATCCTTTCTCTTTATTAATAGGAAGAAAATTCAAATTAAAAAAGACCACAATTATTAAAAATTGTGGTCTTACATTTATAATCGATATGTTTTTTTACTTACACTATACTTATTTAATGCTTCGCGATTCACATTATAGCCAAGCCCTTTTGACTTTGGAACAGTAATGTAGCCATCTGTAACGGTTACTTCAGGTTGAATAATATCTTCATGCCAATAACGTTCAGAAGCAGCGGTATCTCCAGGCATTATAAAGTTTGCAAGACTTGTCAGTGCAACATTTTGTGCGCGGCCGATACCCGCTTCCAGCATTCCCCCACACCACACAGGAATATTGTGTTCCATACAGTAGTCATGGATACGCTTTGCCTCGCTAATACCGCCAACTCGCGCAATTTTAATATTTATCACCCGACAGCTGCCAAGTTGAACCGCTTTTCTCGTGTCCTCTAATGAAGTAATACTCTCATCTAAACAAACCGGTGTCTTTATTTGTTTTTGCAATAGTGCATGATCGATTATGTCATCATGCGCTAATGGCTGTTCAATCATCATTAAATTAAATGCATCCAACTCTTTTAAACGATCGATGTCATCTAATGTATACGCAGAGTTTGCATCTGCCATTAAAGGAATTACCGGGAATGCCTGCCGAATTGTTCGGATTAGCTCAATATCTTTGCCTGGCTTAATTTTTACTTTAATTCGTTTATAGCCTTCATCCAAAAACTGCTGAATCGTTTGGATCAGCTGTTCATCTGTAGGCTGTAAACCGATGCTGATTCCTACTTCGATTTTTTCCCGGACTCCTCCAACAGCCGATGCCAACGATTGGTTCGTCAATTGAGCATAAATATCCCACACCGCTCCTTCAATCGACGCTTTCGCCATATTATTGCGTCGAATCGGACGGAATATTTCATACACGTCATCTGGATGCTTTAATTCTTTCCCAAGCAATGCAGGGATTAAAAAATCCTCCAATAAATGAAGCGAAGTTTTAAATGTTTCTTCTGTATAGGAAGGCTCCTCAAATGCAACCCCCTCGCCCCAACCGACTACACCACTTTCATCTGTCGCCTCAATAACTAAAAAACGCTTGTCTTGCATTGTACCTAAGCCTGTCGTAAACGGGGTTTTCATTCGCATCACTAGTTCATGAATTGTTACTTTTACTAATTTCATATTTGTTGCTCCTAATAATATTCAGCCGCCGAATCATTCACTAATTGATGCTAAAGAGCAAATAATGAACGCTTTACAAGTAAGTAATGGCTAATATTATCATCTATTTTGTTTAAATAAATTATTTTATAATTTTGATCAAACATTGCCTGTAAAATGTGTCTTGTTTTATAGCGCCAATCTTCCGCTAAAGAGACACTTTCCACTTTGATTTTCTGGAAGTTCGTAGGGATAGGTAACAGATAGGCATCATGGATAAGCGACTCTTCTTTTTTGAATCTTTGCTCGGGATCCAATGTCGGAAGGCCTACCATATTTTCTTCCCAATTTACTACCGGCTTTGCTTCATCCAGTAATTCTTCCACTTTCGCATCCCAGCGCAAGTAATCATTATCTACAAGTTGCCATTCTACACAAAGACGATCTGTAGGCAATACTCGATTGAACGGATCTTCCATTTCTCCGTAGCAATTTTCTATATAAGTATCGCTGTAACTACGCAATTTTGAAAAGTTTAAAAATCCGCTGCGTGCTTCAAGAGGGTCAAATGTCCAGCGGCAAGTTCTATAACCGCGCTCTATAGCGATATCCTTTAAGTAATTTTTAAGAAGTTCTCCAACGCCTAGCTCACGATAATTACGTTTCACACCAATCATATGGGAATATAAGTATATATTCTCATCCATATATCCAGGGCAACTATAGTTAAAACCAATTATTTCATCATTTAAATATGCACCGAGTACAATCCCGCCATTGCGAATCGTCGCAATTGTCTGATGTACCGGAATGCTGCCAACAGCCCAAATTTCATGCTCTAGCTTACGTGCCTCTTCAATTTGTTCAATTGTCGTTAACTCTTTAATCGTCACTGATTCTAACATAATTCTGCCTCCCCTATAGTTACTTTTCTTCATTCTTTAAAACGCCTTGCTTTACTTAGTTCTCTCCTCAATCATGCTATGTTACCATGATTTCTGAAAAAGATGTGTAACCATCGGGAATGTTCTACATATATCGGTTACCCGGTTATTTTCGACCAAATGTAGCGAATTTAACCCAAGCAGGTCTCTTTCGGCAAATGTTTTTGACAACTGCTGAAAGAAGTTAATGTGAAGAATCGATACTTCCTTACTCAAAGATTTCTTAGCGCTTTGATAAGTATCATCCCAATCCCATTATATACCACATACTACCTTTTTAAGTAGTTAACTTTTATTATTCCTTATTGACCAAAAGAAAAAACCTTTATTTGCAGAATTTCTGCAAATAAAGGTTTGATAATTACTTAATACCGCGCATTGCTTTAGAGATGATTGGCGAGATTAGGAGGATAATAACACCTAATACCACCGATAAACCACCTAATACACCAAAGTAAGTTGTTTCAGATACAATTCCATAAACTCGAACTAACTGTGCGTTAATTGCTTGTGCAGCAGCTGAAGCTAAGAACCATAACGCCATTGTTTGTCCTGCGAATGCAGCTGGAGCCAATTTCGTTGTAGCTGATAGACCAACCGGTGACAGCAATAGCTCACCTAATACTAACAGGAAGATTGAGAATACAACCCAAAGTGGATTTACTAACGTATCTTCCGGAGTTAAAACGATTGCTGCGATCATTACGAAGAATGAAATACCTGCAAAGAATAAAGATAAAGCAAATTTCTTCGGAGTTGATGGTCCGCGATCCGCTAATTTTGTCCACATAATCGCAAACATTGGCGCTAGAACGATGATGAATAACGGGTTAAATGACTGGAACCATGCAGCTGGAATTTCAAAGCCCCATAAATTTAAATTTGTACGTGTATCAATGAATGTTGCAATAACTGTTGAAGATTGTTCAGCAATTGCCCAGAACATTACCGCACAGATAAATAATGGGATATAAGCTAATAGACGAGATTTTTCGTCTGCATTTGTTTTTGGACTACGATACATATAAATAATAAATAGCGTAGGAATCATTACACCTAAGAATGTAATTAACAATGAGAAGTTTTCAATGCTTGCGTTACCTGTTTGGTAAGCTACGAAACCTAAAATCACAATAATTAAACCACCGATTGTGAAGTTACGAGTCGTCGTTTTCTTCTCTTTACCAGAAAGTGGGTTTGGTGCTACAGAACCTGCTAAACCAAGGCTCTTTTGTGACATTAAGTAAACAACTAAACCGATGAACATACCTACCGCAGCAACACTGAATCCTGCGTGGAAGCCCCAGTTCTTTTGGAATAAACCAACTAATAACGGTGCCAGGAAGCCACCCATGTTGATACCCATATAGAAAATAGAGAATCCTGAATCACGACGTGCATCATTTTCCGCATACAAGTCACCAACTACCGATGAAACGTTTGGTTTTAATAAACCAGTACCAATAATAATAAAGAACATTGATAAGTATAATGCTGTTACACCAAGCGGCAAGGCCAATAATATATGACCAATCATAATTAATATTCCGCCGTAGAATATCGCTTTACGCATACCAGTAATTCGGTCAGCGATCCACCCGCCAATAATACCTGACATGTAGATTAATGAACCGTAAATCGACATGATGATGTTTGCTTGCGTACGATCCAATCCTAATCCACCATCTTTAACTGCGTAATACATGTAGAATAGTAGAATGGCACGCATACCATAATATGAAAAACGTTCCCAAAACTCTGTAAAGAATAGTGTAAACAACCCTTTAGGTTGACCGACAAAACCAGTTTGAGGAACGGACTTCACGATTTCTTCTTTTGAATACATTTGAAATCCTCCCGATTAATAAATATTCCGACAATATACTCCGTCGTCTGTTGTCTGACATTTGAAATAATATACTTGAACACTTTAGCCTAATAGTTGATTAAAATCAACAAATAATCAAAATGTTATAATTTTATGTTTTTTCTATATTTTCAGATAAATTAAGTGGATTGTCACAACAAGATTTTTGTATTATAAATCAATTAATTCAGTAATGAAATTATTTTGACTTTTCCTTAGAAAAATAAATTTTCATAAATATAGAAAAAGACTAAAGTACAATGTGTCTGCAATGTACTTTAGTCTTTCGTTTATATTATTGCTTAACAACATAATTTTCATACTTTTGATAATCCGCTTCTTTAAGTTCAAGCGTCAATAATGTACCCTCTTCTTCATACTCCGTTTCTAGAACGGTTGCCTGCTCATTTAAATAGGAAACAATTCCGCCCTGATTATATGGAATAAGCATTTGACACGTTATATAATTAGCAAAAATTTGCTGACGAATTAACTGAAGTAACTCCTCAAGTCCTACATCTTCCTTCGCAGAAAGCCAAATATTATCTCCGCTGACTAACGGATATTCTACATCAGCCAAATCGGATTTATTATATACATATATAGTAGGAATATTTTCAACATCAATTGCTTTTAATGTCTCATTCGTTACATCCATCATAAATCGGTATTCCTCATTAGAAACATCGACAACATGCAGCAACAGGTCGGATTCTCGTGCTTCTTCCAATGTCGATCGGAAGGCTTTTACTAAATGATGCGGCAATTTACTAACAAAACCAACCGTATCAGTCAGTAAAAAGGATTTGTTATCTTCTAGGTCAATATTGCGGACCGAAGTTTCAAGTGTTGCGAACAACATATCCTTTTCAAACACTTGCTTTGTATCATCTTGCCCTGCCTTTGCAAGTAACTGGTTCATAATCGTGGATTTCCCTGCATTTGTATAACCTACAATTGATACGACAGGCACTGCATTTTTACGGCGTTGTTTACGCTGTGTTTCACGCTGTTCTTTAACTACTTCCAACTCTTTCTTGATTTTCGAAATCTGATCTTCAATTTTACGGCGGTCAAGTTCAAGTTTCGTTTCCCCTGCACCACGGTTTTTAAAGCCGCCGCCTGTTCCTCCCCCTTGACGGGATAATGAAGCATGGAGCCCAACTAGGCGCGGGAGCATATACTGTAATTGAGCGAGCTCTACTTGTAATTGCGCTTCACGCGTTTTTGCACGGCGACTGAAAATATCTAAAATCAGCATTGTGCGATCAATTACTTTACATTGTAAATCACGTTCTAAATTACGGATTTGCGATGGTGAGAGTTCATCATTAAAAATAACAATGTTGGCATCTGTTTCATCAAAGAACGCCTTAATTTCTTCAATCTTCCCTGTGCCTACATAATGTGAAGGTGTGACCCGTTCCAGATTTTGCGTCACCATACCGACAACTTCTACATCTAAGGCTTGTGCTAAATTCGCCAATTCTTCCATTGAGTAATCGAAATGCTCATCCTTTTGTAAATTGACGCCAACTAATACACCGCGTTCAATCAATACTTCAACATCTTTCAAATTTTTGCCTCCTTGCTACCATCTATAGTTTTTTCCCATCGTAACATACAATTCAAAAGCCTGTACAATGACAGCATATAAGCGCATTATGATACTATAGGAACACAATTATTTCTCTTCATCATCACTCACCTTTCGCTGGTGAGTGATGAATGAAGAAAAGCCCCGGCGGATGTCACAGATTTTTTAAAGGAAAATGAAGTCAGCCTAAATACGTCACATCATGTGACAACGGCTGACTGCCCCACATCCTGTGGGCCTAAAAAAATCTGGATGCAATTACGCCGAGGCGTAATTGATGAAAAAAGAAAAGGCGGTTTTTATGGAATTCGAACAAATGAAAGTGCAGCTTCATGCACTCATTTCTAATAAAACACTACTTCAGGCAACAATTAGCCAGCCACGTCAGAAGTCCAATGACCTAAAACGGGTCAAACTCAAGCCGGTAGAGATTCGCGGAGACTATATGATCCAGCTGGAATTTCAATATGAGCGCATTTTAAAACATGAAAATATTACAATTGAAGATTTAGCTGTAAAGCTTGATGCTCTTTTTGAACAGTTTCGTCAAGTACATGCAGAGTTTCAGGAGCAGACAGTACAAGTGCAACTCTCGAAGAAAAATAAAGTACTTTGGAAATCCGATCAAAATACAACAGCTAAACAGGTGAACTTATCCCATAATCGAAAAAAACAGTATTTATTGGATGATTCCCGTGTTCATCCGTTTTTAGTCCGCTTAGGGGTGCAAACAGAGGATGGAAAAATAAAGAACCAAAAATACGATAAGTTTAAACAAATCAATCGCTTTGTTGAGTTTATCGATGATTCATTAGCGCATTTGCCGAAAGACAGAACGATTCGCATTTTAGATTTCGGTTCAGGTAAATCTTATTTAACATTCGCTTTGTACCATTACTTAAAAATTGAAAAGGGTCTTGATATTCATGTCACAGGCCTGGACCTCAAAAAGGAAGTAATCGAAGAATGTAATCGGATTGCTGCTGATTTACAATATGAAGATTTACAGTTTTTAGTCGGGGATATTAATGACTTCAATGAAGAAACTGCTGTAGATATGGTCGTAACGCTTCATGCTTGTGATGTTGCGACAGATATGGCATTAGCCCGTGCAGTAAGGTGGGGCGCAAAAGTTATTTTAAGTGTTCCTTGTTGTCAGCATGAGCTGAACCGTCAGCTGCAGGTACCAGCACTATCAATTATGACACAGCATGGTTTAGTGAAGGAGCGCTTTGCAGCATTAGCTACCGATTCAATTCGCGCTGAACTTTTATCACTTGTCGGCTATGATACTCAATTATTGGAATTTATCGATATGGAAAACACACCAAAGAATATTTTAATACGTGCTTACCATACCGGTAAGAAGCCAACGAGTGAGCAGCGGTTAAAGTACGACGAATTTGTGCGCTTTTTATATGCCAAGCCATTTCTAGAAAATGAGCTGCAAGATTTACTCCTATAGTAAAATAGTTTTCTCACTTTGTCTTTTTTTCTCTATTTTGTGACCAAAATTGATTACTTATTCAGCTTTTCCTTTTGTTACAGAATTGTAAAGATTGATAAGGTTAGAGTAAAATTTGTATAGATTTTTTTAAGTTTTTGTTATGATAATTGAGGTTAATTTTTAAAATTATTTTAATTATATATATTCAGGAGGCAATTCCATGTTTAGTTCAAAGAAGCAAGATCCGTTTTTCTCAGCCTTATTGAAAATTGCTGAAAATATGCGTGAAGGTATCCATTATGCAAATGATTTTCGCATTGAAACGGTTGCAGACTTAAAGGAAATCAGCATTCGTATGAAACAATACGAAACAGCGGGTGATAAATTAATTCATGAATTAATCGTCATGCTTAATAAATCATTTATGACACCAATTGAGCGTGAAGATATTTTATCATTAGCGATTCGTATGGATGACGTGTTAGATGGCGCAGAAGGTACGATTGCACATTTCGAAATGTTTTCATTAACAGAAATCGATGAATCAATGCGTGATTTCCTAGCATATATCGCCAAATCTACTGATGAAATCGTTAAAGCGATGGAACTTTTAAACAAAAAAGATCTTGTTGGAATGCGCCAGCACGCCATTTTAATTAAAGATTATGAGCGTGAATGTGATGAAGTATTACGTTCTTCTATTAAAAAACTATTTTTAAACGAAAAAGATCCTATTCGACTAATTAAATTCAAAGATATTTATGAGCAGCTAGAAGAAATTGCCGACTACTGTCAAACAGTTGCTAACACAATCGAAACAATCATTATGCGTAATGCGTAATAAATGAGGAGTCCTTTTAATGAATACACTACTTATCATTACCGTCCTAGTAGTCTTTTTTGCACTTGCATTTGACTTCATTAATGGTTTTCATGATACTGCAAATGCGATTGCAACATCTGTTTCAACACGTGCGCTACCTCCTCGAGTAGCGGTAATCATGGCAGCATTTATGAATTTCTTGGGTGCCATTACATTCGTAGGTGTTGCAAAGGCGATTGCGTCAGATATTGTTGACCCGTTTGCATTATCTACACCTGATGCACCATTAATCGGTTCTGTTGTTATTTTGGCCGCTCTATTATCGGCGATTACCTGGAACTTAGTCACTTGGTATTTTGGAATTCCATCAAGTTCTTCTCATACATTGATCGGTTCGATTGCAGGTGCTGCCATTGCAGCATCTGGAGTCGGGGTTTTAAATTATAGCGGATTCACAAAAATTATTATTGCTTTATTAGCATCACCAATCATTGCAATTTGTGCCGGTTATTTAATGATGACAATAATGAAATTTATTTTTAAGAATATGAATCTTTATAAAACAAATAAAGGCTTCCGTATTATGCAAATTTTCACTGCAGCCATTCAATCATTTACCCACGGGACAAACGATGCTCAAAAAGCGATGGGTATTATTACGATGGCACTGATTGCAGCGAATTGGCAAACAACGGATGATGTACAAGGCTGGGTTCGTTTTGCCTGTGCTTTAGCAATGGGTCTTGGTACATCGATCGGTGGCTATAAAATTATTAAAACAGTCGGCGGTAAAATCATGAAAATCCGCCCTGTAAACGGTGCCGCTGCGGACATTGCTTCTGCATCCATCATTTTCGGTGCGACATTAATTCACTTGCCTGTATCAACAACACATGTTATTTCTTCTGCAATTATGGGTGTTGGTTCGGCACAAAATGTAAAAGGCGTAAACTGGGGTATGGCTCGTAAAATTGTCACAACTTGGATTATTACAATGCCTATTTCTGCAGTCATGGCAGCAATTATCTATACAGTATTAAATCTATTCTTTTAAAAAAGAGGGCAGGTTTGTTTCGAAATTTTTTTCGGACAAACCTCCCTCTTTTCTTTTTTTCTATGAATCCATTACACTGTATTTATGGAAAAAGAAAGGCGGTAATTTATGAAACAGTTTGCAGCATTCATTACAAAATTCGCAAAACCGATTGTTCTACTATGGTCTGCACTTTTAATTGTTCTTGCATTTTTTGCGCTTCAACTCCCTTCTAAACTGCAAGGGGATGGTTTTTTCTACGATGGCGACCACTCGTATGTAACGAACGAGCTATCGGATACATTCAACTTACCTGCAAAAACGATTTTTGTACTGTTTGAAAATAAAACAGATGAGGAAATTTCGTCTGCACTTGAAAGTTTAGAAACAATCGAAGAAATTCAATCCATTACATCTCCTGTAGGTGTTGAAGAATTAAACAAAGAAGGATATGCCTATGGAATGCTGGAGTTCGATAACACGGTGGATGATTACTTCCCTATTATAGATGAGCTGCGTGAAAAGCTTGGCGATATTAACGGCATTTCCATTACAGGAGAACCGGTTATTTCAAAGGACATTAATGTTGCGAGTCAAAATGATTTAATAAAAGCTGAAACGATTGGCCTTCCGATCGCCTTAATCGTTTTATTGTTAGCATTCGGTACTATCGTAGCTTCTTTACTGCCGATATTAGTCGGCGGTGCTACGGTTGTCATCACACTTGGTCTATTGACTCTATTAGGAGATAGTGTGAACTTATCGATTTTCGTGTTAAATATTGTCCCAATGCTCGGGTTAGCCTTAAGTATTGATTTTGCATTGCTGCTTATTAACCGATACCGTGAAGAACGCAATACACAATCGGTTGAGCAGTCTGTTCAAATTGCTATCCAAACAGCCGGACGCTCAATTATCTTTTCAGCGCTTTGTGTCATGATCGGTCTTGGCGCAATGATCGTCATTGATGTGGAAATATTCATGAACATCGCGCTTGGCGGATCAATTGTCGTGTTGCTCGCTGTATTAACAGGTATTACACTTTTACCGGCAACATTGATGATTCTAGGCGACCGTTTAAATAAAGGCCGTGTTTTCCGTATAAAACCAAATGCCTCTCGTTGGCAGAAGTTCGCCGCCTTTGTCATGAAACGACCTGTCACAATTATCGTTGTGGCTATCATCTTGCTATGTGTTGCAATGGTGCCGATTAAGGATATCGAGTTAACTATTCCTTCTACGGAATCACTGCCGGAATCCTATGAGTCACGCCAAACGTTTGATACGCTCGATGAACAATTCGGTCTCGGCGATAATACACCAGTATTCCTTCTGGCAGAAAATGATGAAGCCGGTGCTTGGGATACGATAGAAGGCCGCGAGAAAATACTCGATATTCAGCAGCAGCTGTTGGATGATCCGCTTGTTGATCGTGTAACGTCAATGTTTACTATGGCCAATATCGATTCTGTTGAAATGTGGGAAATGGCGAACAGCAACCCGCAAGCACCAGGTGCACTGGATGAAGTGGCGGAAAACTTTATTCAGGAAGATAAAATGTATATGGTCACATACTTAAATGCAGAAGGTTCTTCATTCGAAGCACAGGATTTTGTACGGGACTGGAGTGAAAAGGATTTAGGTGTCGATTTCGCTTTGTCCGGTCAAGCAAAGTTCAATCAGGAAATCTTTGATGAGATTGCCGGCAAAGTACTCATTGCTATTGCGATCATCATTGTATCAACCTTCTTCATTTTAATGATTGCATTCCGTTCGATTTTAATTCCGTTGAAAGCGATCTTAATGAACATTCTCGGATTGGGTGCGACATTCGGAATTCTCGTCTACATTTTCCAGTATGGCCATTTCGGTTTGGAAGCGACGACGATTGTGCTGATTATTCCGGTGTTGACCTTCTGCTTAGTATTCGGCTTAAGTATGGACTATGAAGTATTTTTAATTTCACGTATTCAGGAAGAATATTTAAAAGGGGCAACAAATACGAAGGCAACGGTCGATGGACTTGTCTCGACGAGTAAAATTATTACATCTGCAGCGCTTATTATGATTGTTATTACCGGTGCATTCGCATTTACGGATGTCATGCCCGTGAAGCAAATCGGTGTCGGTATTGCGATCGCGATTGCCATTGATGCAACAATCATCCGCCTGATGCTAGTCCCAAGTTTCATGAAGTTGTTTGGTGACTGGAACTGGTGGCTGCCGTTTAGAAAGAATACTAGATAACGTTGAATAAATAGTCGTCCGGCCTTTTGTAAAGGAATCGGGCGGCTGTTTTATTTCGGTCATGATTTTATTAGAACAATTTTCGGGGATATTAGAAGATGCAGTGAGGTTATTAGAACATCTGTAGTTTTTATTAGAAAACCGGGTGAAACGGATGACTCTCCTTTCAATTAGAGGGAGTGCCGGGTGACCAATCTTGCGTTTATTAGAACATCTCGTGCCGATATTAGAACAAATTGACGGGATATTAGCACTTTCATCCTCTATATTAGAAACTCTTGAACACTTATTAGCACATTGAGCTTATATATTAGAAAATGAGACTTTTATTAGAACTTTTTAAAATATATTAGACCATTCCACCTGTTTATTAGAAAATCACCTACCCACGTTCCTCAAATAAAAAAATCCCCTTCGTCACTATAACGATGAAGGGGATTTTAGAAATCAAAGCGACCAACCTAGCCTATATACAGCTGTTCCTCAAACGGCAGCACAACTGCATATGCTTCGCTCGACTCTTCACTTTTGTTTAACTCGATCTGTTTCGGGTCTTTAGGTTCCCACAACATATAAAATGCTTGAATTACAATGACAATAACAACGGATGCTACTAAAATTGTACCGACGATAATCTTGACCATTTTATTTCCGGACATTTCTTTCGATGAATTCTGTTGTGCCATTCTTCAATTCCCTCACTTATCTATTTTGAAAGTCGGAAACCTTCCTCACGTAAATAAGCGATAGCATCTTCACGCGTACCGAAAGATTCCTCTAAATTTCCTTGATGATAAATATTCCAAGAACGATCATTAAACTCCAGCTCTAGTTTCGTTCCTTCACGCGATGTCCACGTCTCGACAATCGGTAAAATCTCTTCTTCTTCCTCAGATAAATAGTTGATTGATTCGCGCACTATTTCACGTAACGCTTCCTCGCTGTAGTCACGAATATTGACTAGCCCGTTGTCGCCCGCTTCTGTTTCATATTTCAATAAGTCACCGACGAAAACAAAGCCATTGCCGTTTGGATGCAACTTTTCTACAACAATCGATTTTTCGTAAAGGCTTCCTTCAAAATGATAATTCACACGTTTTAATGAAATTTCCTTTTTAGTCAACTGAGGAAATGATTCGATAATTTCTTGTTTTTGTTCAAATGTTAGCATTGTCTGCTCCTTTAAAATGTCTTTTCAATATTAAGTATACCGTGTCCGGCGAAAATTAAAAAGCGAAGCATATGCTTATCACATATGCTCCGCAACTTAGCCATATAAACTAGGTTATATCGTCTTATTGGCAGTCTCTTTAATCTGTTTACGTTCTTCATAAATATTTTGAACGATTACTTTAATGACGCAGTACGTAGGGATCGCAATCAGAATTCCGATAAACCCGGCAATATTTCCTGCTGCCAATACGATTGAAATGACTGTCAACGGGTGAATATCCAAAGATCGTCCCATAACATTTGGTGTGATTAAGTTACTTTCTACTTGCTGTGCGACAAGCGTTACTACACCAACCCAAATAACGTCAAACGGATTATTCAGAAGTGCTACAATCACTGCCGGTACAAGGGAAAGCCACGGACCGATAAACGGAATCATATTCATGAAAAATGCAAACAAAGCAAGTAATAATGAATATTCCAAACCAATGATTAAATAGCCAATGTACATCATGATTGCGAGTAAAAAGCTGACCAATACTTGTCCTTGTACATAGCTTCTTAATACGTTATCAATTTCTTCTAATGTTTTTTTCACCCATGTGCGGCGTTCCCCAGAAAATATACCATAAATCTGAGGAGCGAATTTTTCATGGTCTTTCAACATAAAAATAAAGAAAAATGGTGCTAATACTAATGTTAATGTGACGGTTACCGCCCCGCTTAAGAAAGAAACAAGATATTTACTACTTGCGACAGCAATGTCTTGTATCGAATTGGTTACAGATGCTATAAACTCTTCTACTTGCGGAGGTAACATCGGAATATTTTCCTTATTATCTAAAATAAAATCAGCTGCTTCTTCAATATCCTTAGCGATGGTCGGTGCATTTTCAACAAGTCTGTTTACCTGGTTTGCAATTGGAGTACCAACCAAAATCAAAAAACTTGCAAATAAACCTGCAATTATAAGAACAATGGTTATTAAACTACCCCATCTCGGCATTCCCCGTTTTTCTAATATACGCTGTAATGGCTCTGAAATATAATAGAGCACCCCACCGAGTAATAACGGTACAAGAATTGTCGTAAAAATGATGATAATCGGATTAAATATCGAATGAATTTCAATAAAGTATTTAATAATTAATAATGTTAATAAAATACCTACGCCAACTTGGAACCACAGTTTTCTTGTCATCGGCTCACTCTCTTTCCCAAACTTTCTTTTACTTTAAATTTTCACTATAACTATGTACGTTTTAGCATGCCATAAAGGTTCATAAAATACAAAAAATAAAAAGGTTTGTTTCGCAAAGGAGTTTTTGCGAAACAAACCTCTTAACTTTTATAGCTTTTTATCGTCAATTGAATTTAAATAGTCTTCGATTGTACCTACAACCGACTCCACACAGCCGTCGTCAAATGGCGAGATTAAGCCCGCTTCCTCAACAAGTTTTGTGAAAGCAAATGACCCGCCAAGACTGCATAAATGCAGATAGTCTTTCCAAGCACCATCAAAGTCTTCGCGTGAACGTTTCCAAAACTGGAATGCACAAATTTGCGCTAACGTGTAGTCAATATAATAGAATGGGCTTGAATAAATATGACCTTGTCGTTGCCAAAAAGCTCCGGATTCCAAGTAGTCATGTCCATCATAATCGCGATGCGGTAAATATTTCGCCTCGATTTCTTTCCATGCAGCATTGCGCTCTGCAGGTGTCATTTGTGGATTTTCATACACGACATGCTGGAATTCATCTACTGCTACACCGTATGGTAAGAATAGTAACCCGCTGCTTAAATGCGAGAATTTATACTTATCTGTTTGGTGCTTGAAGAATAGCTCCATCCAAGGCCATGTAAAGAATTCCATACTCATAGAATGAATTTCTGCTGATTCATATGTCGGCCATAAGTATTCAGGAATTCCAATATTTCGGCTTGAATACACTTGGAATGCATGTCCTGCCTCATGTGTCAGTACATCAATATCTCCGGATGTGCCATTAAAGTTCGAGAAGATAAACGGTGATTCGTAGTCTTCGATAAACGTACAGTACCCACCGCTTTCCTTACCTTTCTTCGCAACTAAATCCATCAGGTCATGCTCGATCATATAGTTGAAGAACTCGCCTGTTTCTTTTGAAAGTTCTTCGTACATTTTTTTACCATTATCGATAATCCATTGCGGATCACCTTGAGGTACGGCATTTCCTGTTAAGAATGTTAAACCTTCATCATAGAATTTGAAGTCTTCCACCCCAATGCGCTCTGCTTGGCGTTCATATAGTTTTGTGGCAAGCGGGACGATATTTTCGCGCACTTGCTCGCGGAATTTCGCAACCATCTCTGCATTGTAGTCTATACGGTTCATGTTGACATAGCCTAGTTCCACATAGTTTTTGAAGCCTAATTTCGTCGCAATTTCATGGCGCAGCTTCACTAAATCATCATAAATCTGATCAAACTTTTCTTTATTTGAAGCATAAAAATCTGCAGTCGCTTTACGTGCAGCTTTACGCGCGTTACGCTCTGTAGACTCTGCATATGGACCTAGTTGCGCCAACGTCAATGTTTTACCGTCAAATTCAATCTGAGCAGAAGCAACTAGCTTGCTGTATTCAGATGTTAATCTGTTTTCTTTTTGCATAAGCTCGATTACTGCTGGCGAGAAACCTTTTAATAAGTTTTCAGCTAAAGCAAATAGCTGCGTACCCCATTTTTCTTCCAGTTGTGCACGGAAAGGCGACTTCACGAGTTCCGTATAGTAGTTAAATACAAGCTCATCTGCCATTGGACTTACTTCATCAAAATAGTCGCGCTCTTTTTGGTAATATTCATCATTCGTATCAATTGATGCACGTACATAGACGATATTGGCCATTGTAGAAAATGTGTTGCGAATCGCATTTAATTTTTCGATGACCTCGCTTTGTTCATCTACTGTAGTTGCAGCTTTAAACTCTTCTAATAATGCTGCTGTCTGTTCTTTCATTTGTTCTAAATCCGGACGTTTATAATCAAAGTCTTTAAATGTTACCAAACTCATTCACCCCATCTGTTCACTTCATTCGGAATTCGAAATTCCCTCTTTTATTATTTATGATTATGGCAAAAATTGCAATTATTTTCAGAATATTTATCTCGCTTTATTTTAGGTTTAAATGGCATAAAACAAGCAGCCGAGAAAAGGTCTCAGCTGCTTGTTTTTATATCTTGAACTTATTCATTTCCAATACGACTTGTTGTGAATGGCTATCCAATTCTTCAACCGCTTTTGTTAAATCATCGACTACGAGAGTTTGTTCATCTGAAGCAAGTGCCAAATGTTTGGCGTAGTCTGATGTATCGTTTACTAAGCGACTCATCTCCTCAGTTGAAGCTAGAATTTGCTCTGCTCCAGCAGACATTTGCTCGACAACTGCTGAATCATCCTGAATTCGGTTGTTGACATTCACTACGGAATTCAAAATTTGGTTTAAACGCTGACCAATTTCACCTACCGCCATCGTTCCTTCTTTAACATCTGTAGTTGTCAGATCAATCTCAACTAGTAAACGATCCGTTATATGCGAGAAGTTTTGCAGATGATCTGAAATCTCCTCCGCTGATGATCTGGACATTTCCGCCAGTTTCTTTACTTCATCCGCTACAACGGCAAAACCTTTTCCGGCTTCCCCGGCACGCGCCGCTTCAATTGCAGCATTAAGCGCAAGTAAATTCGTCTGATCCGAAATATTCGTAATGACGGTCACCATTTCTTTAATCGAATGGAAGTTTTGCCCCATTTCCTTCACTAGCTTAGCCGTATTTTCTACCGATTTTTCTACCCCTTGAATCTGGTCAACTACCTTTCCGGAACTTTGTGCGCCAACTTCAACAAGGCTCGTCATATCGGAAGAAACTTCAGCAATCTCATTAAATGTATCGGCCAGTTTCTGAATGCCGATTGCCATTTCATTCATCGCAGCATTTACTTCATTATTGCTTATTTGCTGTAATGTCCCGCTGTGTGAAATCGTGGCGATATTTTCTACCATTTTTTCATTTGATGTGTTCACACGTTCTGTAGATGTTTCGATTAAATCGACTACTTCTCCCAGCCCATCTGTACGTTCCTTTAATACTTGGAATGTTGCAGATAATTCGACGAGTGAACTTTGGAAATTTTTAGCGAACGCTGTAACTTCATTATTCGTTTTAAAACTCAGCTTGTCCAACAAAGCCTGTGATTCAACAATATCACCTGAAGCTAGATTTTCCGCTGCTTTATTTAATGTTTGTAGTGGGGATAATGCCCGACGGATATAGGTATAAATCCCGATTAAAGCTACGATAAATATAATAATGAAAATAAGCGCTATAAGTGGGACAATCTCTTTTGCTACATTCTCTGTTAAAGAACTGATATACGAAGCATCGATATCAACACCTAAATAGGCAATCGTTTCTCCTGCATCATTTTTAATCGGAACAATGCCGGTAATATATTCACCGAAATCGCTGCTTAAAAGGTCTGATGCATATTGGCCGTCTTCGATAACGCGCTCAATATGCTCGTATTTTGTAGAACCTGATGGGTCACCCAGTTTCCCGGCGTTTTCAGTATCATCTGCCGGCATGCCATCAACTAAAAAGGAAATCTCCCCATTTTCTTCTGGTACAAAATAGGTGTAGGCATACATGACACCATTGTATTCACGTAATTCATTTAACTGTTCACGTAATTCCCAATAGGTTGCATTTTCACTTGGTTTTTCAATAAGTTGCTCATACTTTTGTACATCTATGTATTTTACGATATTGCTAGCTACTTCAATCGTACGTTCTTTTACAGATGATTGAACTGAACGCGCTGAGTTATATTGAAGCATAATGACGGTTAATAGCAAAATAACGGCGAAAATACTGCCGATCATCAGTATTATTCTACTACCTAATTTGTCCATTCTTTTCATAGCCTATTCTATCTCCTAGTATAATATTTAATTGTTTAATTTATTTTGAATTAAAGATTATTTAAATGCAACTTCTTTTCGTGAATCCTTTATATTATTAATGAATAATAAGTCAATAGAACTATTAATTTACCGCTAATTCCTAAAAGTAAATGAAGACAGAAAAAAAGCCCAAAGAATCATCTTTGGACTTAGATTTTTATTCGCCTAAATCAGCATTGTGGTAGACGCGTTGCACGTCTTCCAAATCTTCCAATGCATCAATCATTTTTTCAAACTTCACTAAATCATCACCAGTTAAAGCCACATCTGTCATTGGCAGCATCGTTAACTCTGCTACAGTAAAGTCTTCGATGCCCGCTCCTTTAAATGCTTCTTGTGTTGCATGGAACTGTTCCGGCTCAACATATACGATAATTGTGCCTTCTTCATCCATAATGTCACGCATATCTAAATCAGCTTCCATTAAAATTTCAAGAATTTCATCTTCTGATTTACCTTCAATTCCGAATACAGCTGTATTTTGAAACATATGCGCCGCTGAACCAGATACGCCCATATTACCGCCATTTTTACCGAATGCTGCACGTACTTCAGAAGCTGTACGGTTTACGTTGTTTGTTAATGCATCAACGATTACCATTGTACCTGCTACCCCGAAACCTTCGTAGCGTAATTCATCAAATTGCTCATCTCCGCCGCCTTTTGCTTTGTCGATTGCTTTTTCAATAATATGTTTTGGTACAGAATACGTTTTTGCACGTTCCAAAACCGTTTTCAGTGCACGGTTTGATTCCGGATTTGGTTCACCTGATTTTGCTGCTACATAAATTTCACGACCGAATTTAGCATAAATACGACTATTTGCTGCGTCTTTCCCAGCCTTTTTATCTTTAATGTTATTCCATTTACGACCCATTTTATTCACTCTCTTTCATACTCTATTAGTAACGTTATTTAAAAACGAAAAAATATATTTAACTTATTTATTATACATAAACTTGAAATAATTTTAAATTACTCTGCATAAAAAAATATAAAAACCTATAGCACGATTTGGCATGCTATAGGTTTCGTTTATAATTGTGATGCCTCTAAGCTAAATGTATCGCCGCCTTGAAGTGTCCCAGCATTATACCCTTTTTTGAACCAGCGCATCCGTTGCTCGCTTGTACCATGTGTAAAGCTTTCCGGTACGACATATCCTTGCGCTTCCATCTGTAGTGTATCATCGCCAATGGCATTTGCTGCCGTTAATGCCTCCTCAAAATCGCCTTCTTCCAAATAGCCCTTGTCTTGGACATGATGTGCCCATACACCCGAGTAATAGTCAGCCTGAAGTTCCAGACGCTTCACAGCTTCATTGTAATTGGCTTGTGATACTTTTCCGTTTAACGCATGTACCTGTTCGGAAGTGCCCAATAATGTTTGGACATGGTGCCCAACTTCGTGCGCGACTACATAAGCCATCGCAAAATCACCCGGTGCATCAAACCGGTTTTTTAATTCTTTATAAAAACTTAAATCAATATACAGGTTATAATCGGCCGGACAATAAAATGGCCCGACCGCAGCACTTTGCATCCCGCATCCGGAGCTTACACTATCCGTAAACAATACGAGCGTCGGATTTTCGTAAGTTAATCCATTGTCAGCAAACAACTTTTGCCATATATCCTCTGTATCCGCAAGTACTACAGAAACAAATTCCGCCAATTCCTCTTCTTCAGCGGTCGGTTCATAGTTTTCCGACGTTGCGCCATTTTGCGTTATGTTTTTTGAAACTTCCGAAACAACATCTCCTGCATCTCCACCATTGAGCAATGTGAAAATAATGGCAATAATAATCCCGACTCCGCCAAGGCCTCCACCGATTTTCCCGGCACTCATCCCACGGCGGTCCTCCACATTACTGCTTTTCCGTCTTCCTTTTACATCCATAGTGTTCCCCTCCACCTAAAACAGGCATTCTTTGCCCTATAATTACCCTATTTACGATTTCATATAACTCCTAATTTTAATTTGTAAAACAAAAGAAATCGAAGTAGTTTTCAATTCCACTTCGATTTCTTTCTAAACTTCGCCTAATGCAAAAATAACTACCTTATAAATCGGCTTCAATCTTTTCCAGTAATGCCTCGCAGCCTTCTACACATAGATCGTACGTTTCCTGGAAATCCCCTGTATACCATGGATCCGGAACATCTTTTTTATGTGCCGTCAGATCAAGGAAGCGGAACACTTTTGCATCAGCTTCAGCACGCAGCATTTCGATTGTATTTTTCACGTTGCTTTCATCCATACAGACAATATAGTCAAAGCTGTCTAAATCGGAAGTGCATAACTGTCTTGCAAGCATACCGGTTGTCATAATTCCGTATTCCTGTAATTTTGCCGTCGTTCCTTTATGTGGCGGTTCTCCTATATGGTAATTGCTCGTACCGGCTGAGTCGACTGTAATTTTATCCGTCAAACCACGTTTAGCGATTAAATCACGCATAACAGCTTCCGCCATCGGAGAACGGCAAATGTTGCCCAAACATACGAATAGTACTTGCTTCATCTCTTTTCCACTCCTAATCAAAGAAGCCGCACGAAAGATTCCGCGCAGCTCCTGTTATTTTACTTCCGGGTGCATTTCTTTCAAATGTGCTGTCAATCGGTTCAGCTCATCTTCCAAAAATTGAATGGATTGTTCACGTCCTTCTTTTCCTGCCCCAACTGTAAATGGCTTCCCATAAATTAAATAGCCTTTTTGGCGTTTGAATACACCTTTTGCATTTTTCGGACCGATATATGCAGCCGGCAAAATTTCCGTCTTCGCCAGCTGGGCAATTGTCACTGCGCCGGCTTTTAGTTCCGAGTTTTCCGAACTTCTCGTTCCACTCGGGAAGATTCCGACTACTTTTCCTTCTTTAATAAGCTGTCGTGGGATTTTAATAACACTTGGTCCCGGATTATCGCGATCTACCGGGAATGCGTTCAATCTCGTAATAAGCCAACCTAATCCTTTGACATCAAATAATTGTTTCTTAGCCATAAAATGTACTTCTTTAGGCAGCATCGAAATTCCTAGATTCAAAATATCGATATAGCCATTATGTGTACAGGCAACGACAAAGCCGCCTTCTTTCGGTATATTTTCTTTCCCGTATACCTTAGCCTTTGACCCGTTAACCCCTAAAATTCCATACACAACTCTTGCAATAAATTTATACACGTTTCATTCCTACCTTATCGTTAATCTCACTTTATTTTAATTGAAAGTAATACCATCATTCAATCACTACTGTTTTGCCGTCGTTCCCGCAATTTGCTCGATTAATGGAGGCAGCCAATCCTCAAGCTGACTAAACGAAAATCCTAATTGCTCCGCCTTGTCATTTTTCATATACCATGTTGCAGGTATGGCATATGGTGAACGGATTTCCTCTGTCCCAAGTAATGCTATTTTAGCGCGTTCCCCTGTCTTTTCTTCAATAAGAGAAATAAGGTCTTTTAACGAAATGACCCCATTTGCTATCGCATTAATTGGACCTTCCACATCTTCATTACCTGCCCATTGTAAAAATCGAGCGGCTTCTGTTGCCTGAATGAAGGACATTTCCGCATCCATGTTTAAAAATCCAATCGGTTCCTTATTAATAATGCGCTCAATATGGAAATGCAAACGGCGCGTATAATCATCTTCTCCCATGACAATCGGGAAACGGACCGCGACTACAGGGAACTCCGCATATTTATAAAATACCGCCTCTGCCAGACGTTTGCCTTCACCATACGTAAATTCATGTGTGTCTCCCATGATGATGCCATATGAAGTCGGATCAAAATCTTCTTCCGAATGCGGCTTTCCATCAGCCTCATATACAGCTAATGTAGAGGTGAAGACGAGCTTGCCGATTTTCCCATTGAACAGATCGCATAGCTGTTTTGCTTCATTTGGTGAATAGCAAATATTATCATATACAATATCAAATGTACGATTTTCCAATACCTTCCCAAAAGCCTCCGTATCTTTACGGTCCACTTTAATATGCTCTACTGCATCGCCAAACGGATTTTCCGACATTCCGCGTGTGACAATTGTTACTTCATGCTTTTGCTCCAATAAAAGTTCCACTAATTTACGGCCAAAAAATCGTGTCCCGCCTAATACTAAGATTTTCTTCATATACGATCACTCCATTCCAATTAATAAATCTAAATCAATTGTAATTTCCTGTAATTGAATACTTTCTTTATCGTTAATATGCCAGCCCATCGGTGTCATTTCAAGCAGGTTTTGTACTAAATGTGCTTCAAGCGGTACTGTATAGGTAATTCTTTTTACTTCTGCATTTGCAAAACTTGCTTTAAAACGCTCAACTGTTTGGGCATTTGTATAGCTTTCCTTTTCCGAATTTGCAAACGCCTGTTTACGCAGCTCTTTTAAGTAATTTTCCTGTGGCACAACTTTAATTACTTTACCGCCCCGTTTTAATAGCCGTTTAAATTCATCGTAATTTGCAGGTGACAAAATATTTAAAATCGCATCAAAAGATTGCTCGTTGAATGGACTATTGGCTAAATCACCTACACACCATAGCTGTTCAGGATTATACTTTGCCGCTGCGATTACCCCTTCTTTAGAAATATCAATTCCTACACCGACAGGGCGATCAAGCTGTTCGCAAATACGATGTAAATGAGAACCTTCACCACAACCTGTATCTAAAATTACCGGCTGTTCTACTGTGATTTCCCGGGCAATGGCGGCTTGTAACCGATCATAGATTCCTGCTTGAATGACAGTATGGCGAGACTCGAATAATTCTTTTCCATACATTGATTGGATAGGTCGATTTAACATATAAACATAGCCTTGTTTTGCCACATCAAATGTATGATTCGATAGACAGCTCATTTTTCCTTCATTGCTTATCTCTATTCCCTGTCGGCAAATAGGACAAGCAAAAAGTTGGCTATTGAATTGAAATTGCTGAATACTTAACGCTCGTTTTGATAATAGACCCATTATGGATCCTCCTTCATATGTGTTCGCTAGTATCGTACCATAAACTCATTCAAATAAAAAAAGGAAATAGTGGTCACTACTCCCTTCAAATACTTTTCAATCTATAATAGTTGGCTCGTTGTCACAAATTCATATCCTTCTTCTTTCAAATACAATATAACTTCCTCTAATGCATCTGCTGATTGCTGATGAATATCATGCATTAAAATAATCCCATTGTCCTTTGCTTGTGATTTTAAATTTGCCAATGTCTTTTTCGGCGTTTTATGCTGCCAATCAAGTGTATCAATATTCCACAGAACCGGCTTTATATCATCGATCGATTCCCTTACTTTTTCATCTATTGCTCCAAACGGCGGTCGATACATCGTAGGCGTCTTTCCTGTTGCATCACAAATTGCCTCGTTTGCTCGTTCGATTTCTGCTCGCATTTGTTGTGCGTTTAGCTTCGTCAAGTTTTTGTGGCTCCACGTATGATTGGCAATTTCATGACCGAAAGCATCCGCTTTTTTCACGACATCAGGATATTTTACAACGTTTTGACCGAGCACAAAAAATGTTGCCTTCACTTCATACTTTTGCAGTGTCATTAAAATTTGATCGGTCACATTTTTATGTGGACCGTCATCGAACGTAAGTGCAATTCTTTTATGAACGGCCAGTTGTTCTGGAGGTTGTTGCTGTTCATTTTCTTGTACAACATCGGCCTGCTTATTATTATCCAATATATTTTCAACCTTTATGTATGTTGTACAATTTCTGCCCGGTGCCCCTCCGTCATTCATATAAAACGGCATCATTTTATTTAAGCTGCCGGTTGGCTCGTTTATATAACCTTTGGAAGCGGATGGCTCATAATAAGCAGCATTCATCGAAACCGCTTTATTACTTGCGTAAGTTGACGGTGTATCGATCCATAAGCGATATCCGACAACTATTAATATTCCACATAATATGCTGAGCACTGATATTTTTTTGCCCATTCTACTACCCTCCTTTCCTCTTCTATTTATTAGACGTATGAAGAGAGCAAAAAGTTAATAAAATATTGGATTTTTTTATAAATTTTCCCCATAAAAATAGCAAAGTAGAAAAAACTACTTCGCTCTGTTTACTTTGTCGGTGTAGCGGTTTTTGAATGTAATGTCGTATTTTTCCCGTGCATAAAGGCTTCTAATGCTGTGTACACATTTTCAATCTCTGTTTCTGATAATCGTTTTCCTTCAAGTGTTTTTGCCCATTTTTTTAATTCCGCCATTTTTAGCACTTCTACATTTGAAGATTGAACTTCAATCTGCTGAAATGAGCAACCATTCGTAAAAACTACGAGCGTTCCAAAAAATGTACCGTCTACTTCAGGCAGCTGGTCTTTTAATGCATGAGTTAAACGTTTTGTTTCATGGATCGGGTTATTAAATACTTGTTTTTTATTTTTATGTAATAGCTCAATCCATTCAATACCCTGCTCCCTTCCATTAATCCAGCCTGATTTATCTTTCACATTTACTACATAGATCCCTGATTCATGAAGTAAAAGTGCATCAATTGTTTGGACTTCATTATGAACAGGAAGTTGGAGATTCACCATTACTTTTTTTATACCTTGAACATGCTCCAATTCCTTTACTAGCTGATAGGATATTCGGACACTCTTATTCATAAGCACATCAAAATAGGAATAGCCGGTCAATTGATAAAATGTTGTATTGTCATGAGTATATAATTTAAAAATAAAGTAACCAATAATCGCAATTAGAACGACCAATAAAAATAAGGTCATTGCGTTCACTCCTTGTCTGCGTCAACGCAGTTCATTTTAGATAACACTAGTGCCATTACTAAATTTCTATAGGCTGTTGAGAGTTGGCTTTATGACTGTTTATAATCGGCAAAAGCTGATCCAGCTTTTGTATTTCATAAGTTGGCCGAATTGTTGATGGTACCGCATTAAACGGATTAAGCCAGCATGTATCGATTCCGGCATTTGCGCCACCGATAATATCAGCACTGTAGGAATCACCAATGATCATCGCCTTGTTCGGGTCGAAATTTGGAATTCGTTCAAAAGCATAATCAAAAAATGGCTTCATCGGCTTTTGATAACCTGTATTTTCCGAAACGAAAACTTGCTTAAAATAAGGTGCCAAGCCTGTCACTTGGAGGCGTTTCATTTGTGTCTCGGCCAACCCGTTCGATGTGATATACAGTTCATACTCAGGTTCCAATGTATGAATCAGCTCCAATGCGCCTTCAACAAACACTTTACTTTCCGCTAAATAGCCTCGGTACTCAGCGTCCAATGCCTTGCCATCCACTTCAATGCCAAAATGCTCAAATGTCTTGCCAAATCGGGTTTCCATTAAAATGTCACGAGTGATCAGCCCTTCTTCAAGCGAGCGCCATAAGCCCGTATTAATTTTTCGGTAAACATCCTCGGTCTGGGGTGTCAATGGAAGCTGATATGCTTCAAATAACTTCGGCAGTGCCAACTTTTCGGCAGCTTTAAAATCCAATAATGTATCATCCAAGTCAAATAATAAAAATTGATATTCCTTCATTTGTGTACTCCGTTTCCATTATACTAATATATTAGCTTATCATAATCTAATCACAATTTTAACTATTTACACTACTCCTAATTTTCGATAGCATGAGTGTATTGCTCAATGTGAAGAAAGAAGGGTTCTTTTATGGGATTTGAGTTAGACCCACAACTAGTTATTATTTTAATTTGTTTTGGTTTTTTAGCAGCATTTATCGATTCTGTTGTGGGAGGCGGTGGCCTTATTTCACTGCCTGCATTAATGTTTGCAGGGCTAAGTCCCTCTGCAGCTGTTGCAACAAACAAACTCGCCGGGACAATGGGATCCTTAACGAGTACTATTACCTTTTATCGGTCTGGAAAGCTAGATATTAAATCTGTCATGAAGTATTTCCCATGGGTTTTTATTAGCTCGATGATCGGGGCTTGGATTGTCCATTTACTTGATCCAAACTTATTGAAACCTTTAATGCTGATTATGCTGGCAGCTGTAGCTGTCTATACAATTTTCAAAAAAGATTGGGGCAGTATTTCGGCGGTCAAATCACTTTCAAAAACAAAGTATATTTTATTTTTCTTAGTGATTTCACTGATTGGTTTTTATGATGGGTTTTTAGGTCCTGGTACTGGGTCATTCCTGATTTTTGCATTTCTGATGGTCGGCTATGATTTTTTAAAGGCAGCCGGTAATGCAAAACTCCTTAATTTTGGGAGTAATATCGGGGCGCTTTTAATGTTTATCTATTTAGGGCAAATCAATTATACATATGGCTTGATTATGGGGGCCGCTCAAATTGTTGGAGCGATTGTCGGTTCACGGTTTGCAATTAAGCGAGGAAGCGGCTATGTTCGTGTCCTTTTCATCATCGTCACAATTACATTACTTGCAAAAAATAGCTATGATTTTTTCTTGAAATAATTGTACCGGATGTCCAACTTATACTTGGGCATCTTTTTTCATTTAAAAAGCCCCGAAATATATTCGGGGCTGAGTTCTTATTGCATTTCTTTTGTAGGTCCCATTACTGGAGGCACTGCTAAGCCTGCTTGGCGAAGTAATACTGTCATTTGGCCAATATGATGTGTTTGGTGTGAGATTACTTTGCCGAGTAATTCACCGCGCTTCATCATTCCTCCAAAAGCAGGTACTTCTTCTAAAAGCTGTTCCTCTGTTAATGCTGCCGCTTCTTTTTTATACGCTTCGCGCACCATTTCATACTTCTCTATAATTCCAGCCATTGTTTCTGGCTGTGGCATATCAGGACCTGGACCCGGAATTTGCAATCCCGCAAAATGGCCGAATGCGCCTGCTACACTTACTAAATGCCATGATAACCATCCTAATGAATTGTGCTCATCTACGATGGCAATATGCATTTTGTCATCCGGAATAGCTTGCATTACTTTCAATGCACCCTTTGATGAAATTGCCCAATCTTTTACAAAATCTTCAGCTACACGATACATTAACAATTCCCCTTTACAACGATTTGTTTTTATCATACCGAATAAGATGGTATTGCGCTATCAATCAACATTTAAGATTTTTGATTAAGATAAATAATCTAGCACGATGCTCCATATTTCTACTTTTTCATCAAAGGTTTTAATATTCTTCCCTGGAATCGGACTTGTTGATGGCATTTTTTTATATGCCCGTCCGTCCAATACTTGGAGCCCAATATGTCTTTTAAAAACATCAAAGCTTTTCCCGCCATTAAATAGGACAAGCTGTATTTGCGGGTATTTTTTAAACAGCTCCGAAAAGTTATTCGGTATTTCATTTTTTATTGTTGCATCCAGGCTGCCTTCACGCTCACAGCTTTCGATGGAATCCCATAGCCCGATACAATGTTTACGAAGAAGTGCGATTCTTTCGTTATAGTCTTCCTGAATATCGATTGCTAGAAGCTTTCCTATAATCGGCCAAAAATGATTCCGTCGGTTGCCGTAGTATTGCTGTTTTTCCAGTGACTGCTTTCCTGGCATTGAGCCAAGAATAAGCACTTTCGTTTTCCCATCCACAATCGGAGGTAATATATTTTGGATTAGCTCCATCACAACTCCCACCATTCTTTACAGTTATTTTAAAGATAAAAGAACCACATATAGGTATGCGGTTCTTTCACTCTATTATTCTTTTTTATATACAATTGATCCATTTACAACGGTCAATAATGCATTGGCCTGTAAAATTTCTTCAGGGCTGCAGTTCATTAAATCCGTATCGAGTATTGTAAAATCGGCATCATACCCTTGTCGGATATATCCGCGTTCGTCTTCTTTAGAAATTGCTTCGGCACTGCCAACGGTGTACATTTTCACTGCCTCAAAACGGGTAAGCTTTTGTTCAGCATTATAGCCTTCATGTGTATCTTTCGGTTTCTTTCGCTCCACTGCCGCATAAATTGTTTCAAATGGACTCATCGCTTCAATCGGTGCATCAGTACCTGCCGCACATATTAAACCTTCTTCTATAAACGTTTTCCACGCATAATGATGACCAGGGCGATTTTCACCAAGCTTCTCTGTTACCCATGGATAATCCGATGTAACAAAGGCCGGCTGCAAATCCAATATAATCGACAGCTTCTTCATTCGGGCAAGATGTTCTTCCGATACGATGCAGCAATGAATCAGGCGATCGCGCTTCCCGTCAGCTACAGGATATTTCTCTAAATATTGAAGCACCTGTTCCATTGCGCCATCACCGATTATATGAATGGCTACGACTTCATTATACTTCCGTGCTAATTGTATGAGTGCTTCCATTTGTTCATCCGTATGAATGAGCATCCCTTTATTATGTTCATCATTTGCATATGGCGCCAATAATGCAGCCGTAGAGCCACCTAATGAACCATCCGCAAAAATTTTCATCGCACCGGCCTCGATGAATGGCTCATCAAATTGTGCATTGTCCGTTACCATTTCCTCAAATACCGTATGATGTCGCAATAAATTAACACGGAAATGCTTTCGTTCACCTATTACGCTATGATAGGCAGTCAGCGGATTCGTATAATGGCCGTAATAGCCCATCTCTTCTGTATGCCCACCGGTTAAACCATAGGATTGCATATGTTCAATGGCCAGCTGCAATACTTCCGCTAAACTTTCAATATAGCTTTCTCCCTCTTGCTTGAATAGTGATGACACTAGATTCGTTGCCTGTTCATACAACAATCCGTTCAGCTCACCGTTTTCATGGCGTCCAATCTTTCCGCCTTCGGGATTTTCAGTATCTATTGTAATACCCGCTAAATGAAGTGTGGTTGAATTCACTAAAGCAACATGGTGGCACACACGATTAAGGAATAGAGGGTTTTTTGTTACTGCATCCAATTCCTCTTTCGTTGGAATACGGCCATCTGTAAATTGATTTTCATTCCATCCGTCCCCAATGAGCCACTGCCCATCCTGTAGTTGGCTTGCCGCATTTTTAACCAGTTGCACTAGCTCTTCCCCACTTGTTGCTACTGTCAAATCAAGACGCATCAACTTTTCACCGTGTCCAATCATATGGAGATGACTATCTACAAAGCCGGGGTACATAACTGCGCCCTGCAAGTCGATAACATCATCTGCATATACTAGTAAATCGTCGAAAGCTCCTGTCTCCACGATTTTACCATCTTGTACAAGCACTGCCTGAACGGTCGCCCCTTCTTGCTCCATCGTATATATTGTGCCATTAGTCCATAGCTGCCTCATCTTCCGCTATCCCCCATCTACATATCAAAATCTTGTCGTGCATATGGTTCACCTATATTCATATGATCGAGAATCGGTTCATCTGATCCTTTATAAATAAACGTGATATCCTGCAATTCAGGTAAATTCTCAAAATAAGAGCGTGCTAACGTTTCAACAAACATATTGGCACCTGCAGAACCTTGAATCGTATATATATCGTCACCTAAATTAAGCACTAAGCTCTTATCCTTATTTCCCATTGTATAGTCAAGCAACACTACATCATGCTCATTTACTGTTGAAAAAATAAACGGCACCAGTTCTTCGTCATCGCTATTGAAATTTTCTTCAAATGGAACGGTATTCTCTGCATTCTCATCTGATTTATATAATGTAATCTTTTCCTCTTTCACTTTAGAGCTACCTTGTGTCACATTGTCTGTATTATTTCCCGGGACATTATTTACATCATCACTCATCTCTTTTGTCCCGCACGCTGCGAGCACGAGCGCAAATAACATGACCAATAACAATTTCTTCATCATTGCCTCACTCCTTTTGATGTATTACTTTCAAGATACAGAATAAATAAACAATTTTCAAACTTCCGATGACTTTTCTAAGTACTTGTTACGCTCAAAATATAGCTAAGTTTATCTAAATATAAGTAAACCATTAAATTTCGATACTGAAAATAAAATGTTTTCAAAAAATATTGACAATGGTAATTACCTCCAATATTATTAAGGAACACTAAATAAATTAAAACAAGGAAAGGAGTTTAGGGATATGATGACACCAATTGTAAAGTTACCAATTTCAACAACGACAATTTCATATTGCCCTAACCTGAACTTTTGTTTTAATTTCGCACGTACTTGTAAATAAAAAGCACAGGTGTGGACTCCCCCTGTGCCCTTTTCGTTTTGACACCTTTTCGAAAAATCGGAATAGGTGTCTTTTTTGTTTGCATTGGCCGGGTTTTTAAATATCCGCGGAAAATGTACGATGCATTTTAGTGTAACAATACTTTAGGAGGGCTTTATATGACTATCATTTGGCAGCGAAAACTATTAAAAATGGATCGATACGATGATGGGTAGCAACACGATCAACAATGAAGAAAGAAGGTATACGTAATGTTTAATGTATTTGTGAAATTAAAGTGGTTTTTAAAACTGTACCGTAAGCAATATACAATTGCGATTGTGCTCCTTATGCTGGCGAGCTTTATCGAAGTCTTGCCGCCATGGATTTTAGGGGAAGCCATTGATGACATGACAAATGGAGATATGGATCAGATGCAGCTGCTGAAGTATGTAGGCTTCGTTATTGGCGCTGCCATCGTGAGCTACGCTTTAAACTTCATATGGCAATACCAGCTGTTTGGCGGTTCGATCGCACTGGACCGTATATTACGTAAAAAACTGATGCACCAGTTTTTAAAAATGACTCCTACATTTTATGAAAAAAACCGTACCGGTGACTTAATGGCAAAAGCTACAAACGACTTGAATGCCGTAACATTGACAGCTGGCTTTGGTATTATGACACTCATTGATTCGACGGTCTATATGGCATTGATTATTTTAGCAATGGGCTTTTTCATTTCCTGGAAGCTGACATTTTTCGCGATGCTCCCGATTCCTGTCATGGCTCTAATCATTCAATATTTAGGAAAAATTGTTCATGAACGTTATATGAAAGCACAGGATGCATTCGGAGAGATGAATGACAATGTGTTGGAATCTGTTGCGGGAACTCGCGTAATCCGCGCGTACGTTCAAGAAGGAAAAGATGAAGAACGCTTCGCTGAAATGAGCGAAAACATTTTTGCCAAAAACATGCGCGTCGCTTATATTAACGGACTCTTTATGCCAATCACAAAAATTGGAACTGGCATTTGTTATGTAATCGCATTGGGCTATGGTGCTGTTCTTGTCTCGAATTCTGAGCTAACGGTCGGTCAGCTCGTTTCATTCAACGTATATTTAGGTTTGGCAATTTGGCCAATGTTTGCTATTGGCGAGCTGATCAATGTCATGCAGCAAGGGAGTGCTTCACTTGACCGTGTACAGGATACATTGGAATATGAAGCGGATGTTCAAAACCCTCCTTCACCAATGACGCACCAAGTACCAAATTCTATAGGGTTTTCTGAATTTACATTCCAGTATCCTCTATCTCAGGTAAAAAACTTGCAGCAAATCTCACTGAATCTGAAAAAAGGGCAGACACTCGGTATTGTCGGTAAAACAGGTGCAGGGAAAACAACATTTATTCGCCAACTGTTACGTGAATATCCTTTAGGCAATGGGCAAATCGCCATTAATGATACGGACTTGGCACAAATGACAAAAGAACAAATATTGGACTGGATCGGCTATGTGCCACAGGACCATGTACTATTTTCCCGCACAATCCGCGAAAACATTTTATTCGGGAAAGAGGATGCTACGATTGGCGAAATTGAGGAAGCCATTCGTTTAGCCGACTTTGAAAAAGATTTATCAAATTTACCGCTTGGCATTGAAACACTTGTCGGTGAAAAAGGCGTATCTTTATCAGGTGGTCAAAAACAACGTGTATCAATCGCACGTGCCTTAATTAAAGATCCGGAAATTTTAATTTTGGACGATTCTTTATCAGCAGTCGACGCGAAAACAGAATCAAAAATCATTGAAAATATACAAACAGAGCGCGCTGGAAAAACGACGATCATTTCAACTCACCGCCTGTCAGGTATTCAGCATGCGGATGAAATTATCGTGCTGGATGATGGTTATATCGTTGAACGAGGTACACATGAAGAGCTTCTACGCTTAGGTGGTTGGTACAAAGAGCAGTTTGACCGCCAGCAGCTTGAGGAGGTGGAGCAATGAGTACATCAAAACGACTGTACCTGTATGCTTTGAAATTTAAAAAACCGATTTTAATCGGATTAGCCTTATTAACAATTGCCGTTGCAACAGATATTGCCGGACCGTTCATTGCCAAATATATTATCGACCATCATATGGAACCGGGTAATCTGGAAGTAGAACCGATTGCAATCTTATTATCGATTTTCTTCTTATTGTCTGTTCTGACAGCAGTGTTCCGATATTTAATGTTCATCTTTTTACAACGAGGTGCAAACTTCGTTATTCAGCAGTTACGGAAGGATGTTTTCGGTCATATTCAAAAGCTACCAATTGAATACTTCGATAACCTGCCGGCCGGTAAAGTTGTAGCCCGTGTCACAAATGATACAGAGGCAATCCGCAACCTGTATGTAACTGTACTTTCGCAATTTGCGAACAGCTTTATTACCATTGCAGGGGTATATATAGCTTTATTTATACTAAATTGGAAAATGGCACTGTTTGCTCTATTGCTTGTTCCGATTGTTTATATTTGGATGATTTTATACCGGAAATTCGCTTCCCAGTACAACCATATTATTCGAACAAAAATTGCTGACATTAACGCAATGATCAACGAATCGATTAATGGGATGACGATCATTCAGGCATTCCGCCGTGAAGAACAGATGAAGCAAGAGTTCGACGAGATGAATGATGAACATTACAAATACAACCGTAAGCTTTTATTGCTGGACTCTGCGACATCACATAACCTCGTAAATATTTTACGTCTTGGAATGTTTGCAGTTTTCGTTTATTACTTCGGCACCCAATCAATGACAATGCCTGAAGCAGTATCAGCCGGTACGCTATATGCGTTTGTTGATTATATTACGCGCCTGTTCAATCCGATTACGAACTTAGTCAACCAGTTCTCTCAGCTGGAACGATCTTTAGTTGCAGGATCTCGGGTATTTGAACTGCTTGATCAGCAAGGGGAAGCTGTAAGTACAGAACGAATCGAACGCTATAAAGGAAATGTTGTGTTTGATCATGTATCATTCGCCTATAAAAATGATGAATATGTATTGAAAAATATTCACTTTGAAGCAAAAGAAGGCGAAACGATCGCACTTGTCGGTCATACAGGTTCAGGGAAAAGCTCAATTATGAATTTACTGTTCCGCTTCTACGACCCGCAAAAAGGCCGAATTATCATTGATGGGAAAGATATTACGAAACTTCCTCGCCAAGCGATCCGCGAACATATGGGAATCGTGTTGCAGGATCCGTATTTGTTCACCGGAACGATTGCCTCGAACATTAGCCTAAATGATAAGCGAATTTCAAGAGAAACTGTTGAAAAAGCGCTAGAAGCAGTCGGAGGCGAACGTGTTTTATCGAAATTCGAAAAAGGAATTGATGAGCCTGTTATTGAAAAAGGAAGTACCCTTTCTTCCGGACAGCGCCAGTTAATTTCGTTTGCGCGTGCGCTTGCATTTGATCCGGCTATTCTTATTCTGGATGAGGCGACATCGAATATCGACTCAGAAACAGAGGAAATTATTCAGCACGCAATGGATGTATTGAAAAAGGGACGTACGACATTTATTATCGCCCACCGACTTTCCACTATTAAAAATGCAGATAAAATTTTAGTATTGGACCGTGGTGAAATTGTTGAACTAGGCAGCCATGATGAACTTGTCGCACTTGGCGGTAAGTATGAACTTATGTATCGCCTGCAATCCGGTTCATTAACTTCTTCATAAAAAAGAAGCGTATAGCCCCCTTCATTAGGGAGCTGTACGCTTTTTGCTATTCTTTAAGCTTTTTATTCGGCCAGTATGACCACTTACCAAATACCGTAATAAGGGCTGGTACGAGCAATGGACGTACGACAAACGTATCAAGCAGTACCCCAACCGCTGTAACAATACCGAATTGTACTAATAGCTGAATTGGTAATGATGCCAATACTAGGAATGTACCCGCTAATATCAGACCTGCTGACGTAATAACTGCACCTGTTGAAGCAATACCATTTGAAATAGCTTGCTTATGCGCAGCGCCGCGTTTACGGTTTTTCCATATATCAGAAATCATGAAAATATTATAGTCGTTACCTAATGCAATAATAAATACGAAACTATATAGCGGAATCGAACTTGCCATTGCTTCATGTCCTAAACCGTAATGGATGATCAGCCAACCTGCACCTAAAGCAGAGAAGAAGGATATCACTACTGTTACCATTAATTGAATTGATGTAATTAGAGCTCGTAAGTAAGCTAATAATACGATGAAAATAATAATAATCATAACAGGCTGAATAATGTTTTCATCGCCCGACTGAACAACTTTTGTATCTAGTTGAGAGCTCGTTTCGCCCCCTATCCAGAATTGGCCGTCTTTCAGATTGCTATCCGCAAGAATTCCCTTAACATCGTCTTTCATTTGCTCAACATCATCCATTGCTTCATTCGAATATGGATTTTTATCCAAATCGATTTCATAAAGTTGGATATTGTTATTTGTCTCACCTGTACGCATTTCTTTTACTACACCGACATATGGAAGCCTTAACAGTTGCTCTGTAATGTCCAGATCAGTACCCTCACTGTCTATTAATAACTGAACCGGTGCCAATTCACCTGGTGTAAAGTTTTCTTCAATAATTTTAAATCCTTCACGTGAAGGCATATCTTCAGGGAATGAAGATATTAAATCGTAATTGTATTTAATATTTGTGGAAGCGAATGCTAAACCGATTAAAACCGCTCCCGCTACAATAATGACAAGCCATGGTTTTGATGTAACAAATTCACCAATCGCACGCATATAACGGTGATTTGGTTTACGTGGTTTATATGGTTTGTTTTTCTTTTCTGCATTCGCTTTTTCAGCTTCCTCCGTACGAGGAACAAACGGCCAAAATGCTGCACGGCCTAAAATGCCAAGAACGGCAGGGAGCAATGTAACTACAGCAAATCCTGTAATTAATACACCAAAGCTGAATGGAACGGCAAAACGCTGGAATGCGCCGTAATCTGCCAATGCCAATGTCGCTAAACCGATTACAACTGTTAAACCACTCATTACAATTGCGCCTGTTGATTCACGAACAGCCGATGCCAATGCCGTAAATTTATTATCTTCAGTCAGCAATATGTCTCGATAACGTGTAATTAAAAATAAACAATAGTCCGTACCTGCACCAAACAGTAAAACAATCATAATCGCTACCGCTTGCGCATCTTTATCGATCAATCCATTTTCAGCCATCGCACCCAGTAAAGGACTTACAACTAAATATGCAATCCCTACTACTACTAACGGGATAATCGCTAAAATTGGCGAACGATAAATTACTAATAAGATGACTAAAATTATAATTACAGTGGCAATCATAAGTTGTACGTCAGCTGCTTTGAAAAGATCTGTCGCATCAATTGAGATACCAACCGGTCCAGAAAATCGGGCATGAAGTCCTTCATCTTCCAAGTTTGTATCATACGGATTTTCACCGAATTGGCTTTCTGTACGTTCTTGAATAATCGCTAAATTTTCTTTTAAAACATCTGAGTTTTTCTCAGTTGAGAAGAACACAGGTGTGACAAGTGCTGCACCGTTCTCAGAAAGTGAACCCATTAATGCTGTAACGGGAAGTTCATGGAATGGCGGAATTGTTTCCTGCCCATCTAACGGCTCATCTGCCAGTTGTTTGTATAACCCTTGAATATTTGTCAGATCTTCTTCTGTAAGACCTGATTCGTTGTACCAAGTAATTAATAGTGGTATACCACTATCTGACGAGAATTCTTCTTCCATAATGTTTCCTGCTTGAATCGAAGTATAAGTATCAGGGATTTCATCACCCGAATAGTTTTCAACACTATTAACTTGCGGGAAGATAAGTGCAAACACAACCGCAAACATAATCCATAATGCAACAACTATCCAACGTGTTTTTTTACCGCCCATTACACTTCCCCATTTTTCCAATGGATGTTTAGCCATAACATAGCCTCCCTCTTCTTCTTTTTAGCTCTCCAAATATTACAAGGTACTCATGACATTTTATGGTACCCTTAACTCAAGTTATACAAACATTGTACAATATACGAAAAACATTTGACAAGTACTTTCTTTTTCGGTTGAATAGAGTTTAATAAAGGATCACTTTAGGAGGTGGTAAATATGACTAAAAAGACTTATTCGATACAACAAGTATCCAACTTAACAAATCTTTCTAAACAACTGATCCGAAAATGGGAAGATCGCTACCAAATCATTCAACCCGATAGATTAGACAATGGCTATCGAGTGTATACGGAAGATGAAGTTCAGACGTTAATGCAGCTGAAACAATATATAAATAGCGGTATGACAATCAAACAGGCGGTAGATCACTACATTAAAAATAAGGATATACCAGAAGCAGACCCTGTATCATTCTTCCACAAAGCACTGATCCAGGCTGGTACAGAAGCAAATGAGCATGAAATTTTGCATTTGCTAGAACAAGCCCACCATAAATTCGGAGTAGAGAAGCTGATTCAGGACATTGTCGTTCCCTTCCTTCATGAAGTCGGACAGCTTTGGTGCGAAAAAGCATGGGGGGAATATCAAGAAGCCATTAGCAGTCAAACAGTGCGTGACTTTTTAAGCCACATTCGTCGACACTTTTTTGTTCCGGACGATGCGCCACTCGCGTTAGGGAGCTGTCTACCTGGAGAGAGACATGAAATCCCAATGCAAATTTTGCTTATTCAATGTATGTTGCGAGGTTACCGTACATTAATGCTCGGTCCTTCACCTGCTCCAACAGCAATACAATCTGCTATCGCCCTGAAGAAGCCAGCTATTGTTTTGCTAACCGGATCAACTGAGATTGCATACAACGAATTTGCCCAATCCGTTCACACACTTGAAAAATTGGCACAAGTTCACGAACATATTTCATTTTTTATAGGGGGTGCAGGTACAGAACGATTTTATGAACAGTTCCAATTAAAAGCATTAAAATTAGCACGAACAATTGAGGATATCCTTCCTCCCGCTAACCTTTAGCAATATTGTATACTGAGTCACTGTACTTTCCATTTACAGCGAGCTTTTTTCTGCTTGTTTCCAGGAATCAAAAATTGACCACTTTGCTTATTCGCAAAATGGTCAATCTTTAGACTGTCTATACTGTTTTTTAAGTTTTAATTTTACGCATCTTTCGTTTCATCCGGCTGGTTTTTGCGTTCACTGCCTGATGTCGTTTTCGTGTTCGCATTATGTTTCTCATCTTTTACTTGATCATTTAATTCTTCCACCGGGATTGGATCCACAAATTTCATTTCCTCATCTATATCGAAAATGCTTTCCTTTTCGGTATTTAATAAATCCGGATTATCAAGCTTTTTATGCTTTATTTTATCGTCTCTCATTGATAAAAGCCTCCTTTTCGAATAGTCTTCTATCCTTTACCCGAAAAAAGAGTTCGTTACACTTTTTACTTTTAAATACCTGTCTTCTTAACTTTTAAAATCTAAGCCTTTCTCTGCCAGCGCATGTTTTAATGTAGGCAATGTCGCAGGTCCAATACCATGCAATTTTAAAATTTCTTTTTCCGTATAATCAGCAAGCTGCGCCAACTCGGTAATCCCTGCGTTTAGCAGTGCATTACATGCAGGTGAGGATAAACGCGATAAAAATCCTTCTGACGGTTTATTCGCCTGCTCACATTTAGGGCATGTTCCACAATCAGTACTTTTATAATACCGATGACCCACCGGACAAATGCGCAATGTCCTTTCCCTTTTCACCATTACCATCAACTCCTCTTTCAGTTAAAGTTTTATCTAATCTCCATTATTCTACCGTTCAAAAAAATCCGTTGCACGATTTTACGTACAACGGATTTCTATTTATGCTTTTACAAAATCACGTGAATCAACATTTCGAATCATATAGTCAAATGCCCCTAAAGCTGCTGTTGCGCCAGAACCCATTGAAATGACAATTTGCTTATACACCGTATCCGTGCAATCACCTGCAGCAAAGACTCCCGGAATATTTGTTGCCCCGTGGTTATCTACAATAATTTCACCATGCGCATTCATGTCTACCGTCCCTTTAAGGAACTCTGTATTTGGCAATAAACCAATTTGAATGAATACACCTTGTAATTCAATATGCTTTTCTTCACCAGTAGCAACGTCTTTATACGTTAAACCATTCACTTTATCCGTTCCTGTAATTTCAGTAGTTAAAGCATTCGTAATGACTGTAACGTTTTTTAAACTGTAAACGCGCTCTTGTAACACTTTATCCGCCTTCAACTCACTGTTACGCTGTATTAGCGTAACATGATTTACAATACCCGCTAGGTCGATAGCCGCTTCTACACCAGAGTTACCGCCACCGATTACCGCTACATCTTTCCCTTTAAAAATCGGACCGTCACAATGCGGACAATACGCAACACCTTTATTTTTAAATTCTTCCTCACCAGGCACCTCTAGTTGACGATAACGAGCACCCGTAGAAAGGATAACTGTTTTCCCTTTTAATACCGCGCCATTTTCTAACGTTACTTCAATAAAATCTTTTTTCTCGATCTTTGCAGCACGTTGGGATTTCATCACATCGATGTCATAGTCTAATACATGTGCTTCTAAGCTTGATACAAATGCCGGACCTTCTGTTGCCTTTGTTCCAATAATATTTTCGATCGATAACGTATCGTTAACCTGACCACCGAAGCGATCGGCTACAATACCTGTACGAATCCCTTTTCGCGCCGAATAAATCGCAGCTGCCGAACCGGCAGGACCGCCACCTACTACTAATACATCAAAAGCTTCTTTATCTGCAAATTCCGAGCCGTCTGATACTTCACCTAACTTTGTTAAAATATCTTCCAGCTCCATACGACCACCACCGAAGTTTTCGCCGTTTAAATATACAGTAGGCACCGCCATAATATCTCGCTCTTTAATTTCAGATTGGAATGCTCCACCTTCGACCATCGTGTTCGAGATATTCGGATTTAAAACCGCCATAATGTTTAATGCCTGCACTACATCCGGGCAGTTATGACAAGTTAAACTTACATACGTTTCAAACTTCAACGGCTGTTTGATCGCCTGAATACGCTTTACAACTGCTGCATCAATTTTTGGTGCACGTCCTGAAACTTGTAAAAGCGCTAAAACTAATGATGTAAATTCATGACCAAGTGGTAACCCGGCAAATGTAATACCAGATTCTCCTTCGTCTACTTTATTAATACTGAAACTTGGTGTACGTTCTAATAAAGCATGTTGCACCGTAATACGCGGAGACATCTTTTCCAACTCTTCAACTAAATTGAGCATTTCTTGCGACGTCTTGTCGTCATTAACACTCACTTTAATTAATAAATCACCTTCCAGCATTGATAAATACTGTTGTAATTGCGCTTTAATTTGATTATCTAACACTGCACAAGCTGCTGTATGAATACCACTTACCGTTCTCTCCCGAAAAATAAGCGGCCATTCTCTCTCTAATACAGCAAACCTTTCACCTCTTTCATATTAAATTAGAAGATAGAGAGCTTACCTTTCTTTTCCCTATTTAAAAACAGAGCGACAAAAATCAAGCCGTAACGGTTGTTTTTTGTCGCTTACTTGTTGTTATTTAATTACGCAAAGGCGTAATTGATTTCTTAGATTTTACCTACTAAATCTAAGCTTGGTGTTAAAGTTTCGCCGCCTTCTTCCCATTTAGCTGGGCAAACTTCACCTGGATTGTTACGTACATATTGAGCTGCTTTAATTTTGTTCACTAAAATCGAAGCGTCACGGCCGATGCCGCCAGCATTAATTTCTAATGCTTGTACAACACCGTCTGGATCGATGATGAATGTACCGCGCTCTGCTAAACCATCTTCTTCGTTTAATACGTCAAATGCCTTAGAAATTGTATGAGATGGGTCACCAATCATGATGTACTCAATTTTGCCAATTGCTTCAGAAGTATCGTGCCATGCTTTGTGAGTGAAGTGTGTATCAGTCGATACTGAATAAACTTCCACTCCTAAAGATTTTAAAGTAGCATATTCGTTTTGTAAGTCTTCCAACTCTGTCGGGCAAACGAATGTGAAGTCTGCTGGGTAGAAGCATACTACTGACCATTGTCCTTTGAAGTTTTCTGAAGTTACGTCGATGAATTCACCTTTTTGGAATGCTTTCGCTGCGAATGGTGCGATTTCTTTACCGATTAATGCCATTTTAAAATTCCTCCTATACATATATCAATGAAATAATTATTATAAAATAATTATTATTACCATCTAGAATTATCTTATATTAGTAATATTTCGTCAACCTTCAGCGACCTAAATTCATGAAATTCTTCTTTAAAACCTACAAATTAATATCAAACAGTAAAGTATTAAGATTGTTAACGCAATAAAATTGTACTTTAGAATAAAATTTTGTCTATAATACATTATTTTTGTATATTTTATTTGAATGGAGATAAATATCCTATAACTAATATTCTTCCCTCACACTTTAACTAGCAGCTAGTACTCTTTCTAATAGTTGCCATTCTCGATTAACATATGATCCTTCTTATAAACGAGAAAAATAGACAATTCTTCTCTCGATATTACCTTACAAATAAAAAAGGCCTATGCAGAAAGCTTTCACTTTCTGCATAGACCTTTCTTTAACTAGTTTGTAAATGACAGCACAGCATTTTTGTATTTCGCTAAAAATGCTGCAGCCTCGCTTTTCGTTGTGTACTCGAACATACGAATGTCATTTGGATTATTGAACACTGTTACTACCCACATATTGTTTCCGCTCCTTTTAAAGTCTTTATTTTGTATATGATAATATTGCATTTGTATATTTTTCTAACTTGGACGTCGCTTCATTTTTTGTCGTATATTCGAATATACGAATATCGTTTATATTGTTAAATACCGTTACTACCCACATGTTTCATTCTCCTTTTTTATAAAACTGTATTATAAATAGTCGATTGTTCCGTGACAGTTGCGAATTGTTATATAACACTCTTTCTGTTTTCTATTTTACTCTAATTTATTTAAAATGAAACCTTAAAATCCCTCTTTTCACAATGTGTTCATAATTTATCTGATTTCTTTGAACACTTTGTGAAAGTCCTGGATTCAAGGTTTCAAACAAAAAATAGAAGAATAAATAGTAAGCCAGCAAGTTCTGTTCTAGTACAGAATAATAACGCTTACATATAAAATTGCGTTCATATTTAATTGGCCGTTTCTTCATTTTCAATACTGTAAATGAAAATAAAAAAGGAATGTATAAAATTATACATCCCTTTCCTATTATGCTTTCCGCTGAATAATACCCATTGCAGTATTGGTCCAACGTTCTACTTCGGCTTGTCGTTTTGGATCATTGTTCGCTTTCTTCATAACCTTCTCAGTAGCATCGTGTGAGACATCGCTCACTTGGTTTAATACATCACCTGTATGTTTGATAGATTGAATGACAGACTGGACAGATTCTTTTTTAAATTCGATATCCGCTTTCATACGATCGACTGTTGTTGTTAATTTTGTTGTTTCGGTTTGAATAGGGTTCAGCTGTTTTTTCATTCCTTCAGCATGTGCCAATAACAGAGTTACAACTTTTTTTATCGGTCCAATTACTGCAACAATACATACGATTAACAGAACTACAGCAATTCCTAATATAACGAGAGCTGCTAAAAACCATGGATTCATAAAATATGCCTCCTTATTAAAATTCCTTTATTCCTTACTTATACCCAACTTACTCCTAACAATACACTAAATACTTTGTCATATAAGTTAAAAAGAAACGAAAAATTTCATTTAAATATGCCTGCTTTTATAGATAACGTCTTGCACCTGAGTAGTTCTTTTTGTAAACACCATTATTCATTGATTCGATTTTTACTTTTGATGCGTAATGTGGTGCATGTAACATTTTACCATTCCCAATATAAAGTCCAACATGATATACTTTCCCTTTTCCGCCATTATACGCAAAAAATACAAGGTCCCCCGGCTTTAAGTTCTTCTTTGCAACAGCCTTCCCGCCAGTTGCCTGATAGAATGAATCTCTCGGAATCATAATGCCATGTGTACGGAATACAGCATACAAAATACCCGAGCAGTCATAGCCCCATGAAGAGGTTCCTGCCCATAGATAAGGCAAATCCAAATATCGCTTCGCTTCATTAATAATTGTAGTCGCTGTCGGTTTTGGAACTTCACTATAGGATGCATGGGATTTGGCTGCACTTTTCTTTAATAGTTTAACCCCGTCACCTGGTGTCTCTACATAATAATATTTCGCAGTCTCATCAATCACCGGCAAAATTGTTGCATAACTAATTTGTAAATACTTCGTTTTCGCATCATTTTCTAACAGATTCGTTTTATCAGCAGTAACAATCACAATGGCGCAATCATCATAGTTTTTATTCGTTTCCACAACATGAGATTGTGGAACCCATCCAGGATAACCTGCTTTTAAATACGGTACATATTGGTCTTTTGCCGCAATACGTTGCCATTTTCCTTTCGTTTCAAGCAACGTTACTTCATCGCCATATAATGCCTGGGTATCCGTACGTCCAACAAGCCATTTCTTTTGCAACAGGCTTAATGATGAAATCCATTTTTGCATTTCTACCGGATTTTTTGTCGAAGGGTAATCAACAGCACGTGCCTGGTTAGGTTTATTCCATAAATTCGTTACTGCGACATCGACTACATAACGTTTTTTCGCCGTTTCTTTTACACAGCTTTGGAACACAGGCTGTTCAGGTTCGGTAGGTCTTAGTGATGGCTCAACTATTCTTGCAAGATACGAAACAAAATTCCCGCGCGTCATCATATCACTTGGATTGAACTTTTCGTTTTTTGCCGGGAATACAATTTTGTTTGCTACTAAAGCTGCAATCGCAGGTGCTGCATTATGATTTTTTGTAATATCCGTATATGGAATGGCTGTCTGTCCCGATAACTGAAACGCAGGTGCCAATATTTTCACCGCCTGTGCACGTGTTAATTTTACATCCGGATTAAATTTCCCTTCATACCCTGTCATCATCCCAAGCTCAGTAATTGCTGCAATGACAGGCATTCGAGGATCTTCTGCCGGAATGTCTAAATATGTAGGAATTGCACTCATTTCTAAATCGATTTGCAGTGTGCGTACGATAAACTCCGCCACTTCATACCTTGTTATTGGATCATCGGCACGAAAAGTATCATTTGGCGATTGTATTACTCCACCTAAATTATTTAACACTGTAAGCTCTTCATTAAGTTTAGAGTCACTTTTCACATCCGTAAATATTTGGGCATAGCCTGTATTTGCCGCAGCTGCAACCAACAGACAAATTACCCCAATTTGAATTAAAACTTTCCTGATCATATTCATATCCCTACGTCCCATTTTCCCTTAGCCCCCATAGTATTAAATTTTGCCTAGAACTGTATGATTTTACCTTTCTTTCTAAATATAATAGTATTTATTGTATTTTTTTTCTATGTTATTTCGTCACTATTTTTAGATTTTTACAAATTTTTATTATTAAGCCTTAATTAATTGGTTCATTTTCAGTTGGAATTTTTTCACGTGAAACATAATATGACAACTTTCGCTAAGTTAACACATTATTTTTTTGTACTACAGGCTCCTTTTAGTTAACAGCGAATTCATTATATTAATATTTTTCAAATGTTTTTATTGCATGTTACGTTACGTCAGCTTTTATACTACATATAAGGAGTGAGGAATATGTATTCAATCGGGGAATTTTCTAAAAAGACCGGCATTACAATTCGGACTTTACGCTATTACGGAGAGAAAGGTTTACTAAAACCTGCCCGTATTTCTGAAGGCGGTCAGCGCTATTATAATGACGCTAATATCATAACTGTCCAAAAGATTGTGACTTTCAAATATCTTGATTATTCTCTAGAGGAAATTAAAGAGCTGCTCAAAAAAGATGATTCTTTGCTCCAATCTTTGGAACATCAAAAATTGCAGTTACTAAAGAAGAAAAAGCAGCTGGAACAAATGCTTGCAACGATTGATACAGCTATTCATATCCATCAAGGAAATATGGCCGTTGATTCTACTACATTACTGCTCGTTATTCACAGTTTACTGACAGAGGATGCGCAAAAGGATTATTTGAGGCAATATATTTCGGAGCCGCTCATTGAACGTATATACAATTTTCTAGATATAAATTTTATCGAAATAAATCGACGTTATATTGAAAGTCTCCACGAAATTAAGCAGGCTTATCAAGCTCCACCGGAAGACACGATGCTAAAAGAACTGATCGAACGGCTATTTTCTATTATTCCGCAAGAATTAACCAAAAGTATTGCACAGGAATTTGAAAAGCATGCAACCGTAGATTTTGATAACTGGCTCTTTGCGATTCCGCTTACTAGTGAAGAAGAAAATTGGCTATTGGAGCAAGCTGCACGATTGAACATATTAGAGGAGGTTATTACATGAACGTTAAACTAAAGCAATTATGGGAGCTCATTAAAAAAAGTAAATTCCCACAAAAACTCGTCATCATTGTTTTTGTATTAAGTATTATCGAAACACTTGCTTCGCTTGCTGTACCATTATTTACAATGAATATGATCAACGATTTTTCGACGACAGGTTTTGCATGGACAGCGGTCACTGCCGTTGCACTTATTTTAGTCGTGCAGGCGGTTCTAAGTGGTTTTACCTATTTTCTAATGCGTATGCTCGGTGAACGGATTGTTGCGAATTTACGAAACACACTTTGGCAGCATATTTTATATTTAAAAACGCCTTACTTTGATGCACATGAATCCGGTGAAACGATGAGCCGTATTACACAAGATACGAGTGTCGTAAAAGAACTCGTGACCGACCATCTCGTAAGCTTTGTATCGGGCATTTTTTCTATTATCGGCGCGATTGCCATTTTACTGTGGATTGACTGGAAAATGACTCTGCTTATGTTAATCGCCGTACCTCTTGCAATTTTTGTGACATTGCCACTTGGACAAAAAATGCATAAGATCGCCAAGGCTAATCAGGATGAGCTTGCTTCATTCAGTGGACACCTGGGACGTGTGTTATCTAATATCCGACTTGTAAAATCTTCGCAAACCGAAACTTTGGAAAAAGAACGGGGTGAAACTCGCATTGAGCAGCTTTACCGATTTGGTTTAAAAGAAGCGAAAATCCTGGCTATTTTATCCCCGATCATGACACTCATTATGATGATTGTCCTAATACTTTTATTCGGATATGGGGGCACACAAGTATCTTCAGGAGCGATTTCTTCAGGGGAGCTTGTTGCGATAATGATTTACCTTGTGCAAATCATCATTCCTTTTACACAAATGGCAACATTTTTTACAGCATTACAGAAAGCACTTGGTGCAACAGAACGTATTCAAGCAATCATTGCGCAGGCAACCGAAAAGATATCCGGCCTTTCAATTCCTGCGTCTGCACAAAATATTATTTTTCAAAATGTAAAGTTTCAATATGCTGACCAGCCCATTTTAAAAGGAATGAACTTTACGATTCCCTCTGGCAAAACAACGGCATTTGTTAGCAGTAGTGGCGGCGGGAAAACGACGATGTTTTCATTAATCGAGCGTTTTTATGAAGCAACAGAGGGCAAAATTTTATATGGGCAGACAACTATTGAACAGTATGATTTATACGAATGGCGGAAACTGTTTGGCTATGTGACGCAAGACGCCCCCCTTATGAATGGCTCGATCCGTGAAAATGTTTTGTATGGTCAACACGATGTAACAGACGACCAAGTTGTGGAAGCATTGCGGGCAGCATATGCCTACGATTTTGTTATGGCACTTGAACAAGGACTCGAAACCGAAGTTGGTGAAGGTGGCATTAAACTATCAGGCGGCCAAAAGCAACGGATTGCAATTGCCCGTGCGATTCTACGCGACCCTCAAATATTATTGCTTGATGAGGCGACATCGAATTTGGACAATGAATCTGAACGTGAAGTCCAGCTTGCTTTACAGGCATTGATGAAGAACCGAACGACTGTCATTATCGCACATCGTCTTTCTACAATTACAAATGCCGACCAGATTTTACTATTTGAAGACGGGCAGCTGTCTGGCGCAGGTACTCATGGAGAGCTTATTAACTCACATTCATACTACAAGCAGCTATGGTCTAAAATGCAAGTGATTTAGCATGAAAAGTGCTCGAAGGAAACTTCGCAGCACTTTTTCCCCTATAGAAAAACACGCCAAAAGTAAATTTACTTTTGACGTGCTGTATTTCATTTCTAAGCTTTCAATTGAGCAAACTGTATATGCTTACAATGTTTTTTCAAGATATCCAATACTTCATTTAAAAAGCTAATTTCATCTTTTTCAACCATCCAGGCGTTTTCATCATGCTGAGCAACATACGTACTGCTTACATATGGGGCATTTTCCGCTGTAATGAGACGCACATAGCCGAATGTCATACCGGCTTCCTTGTAATCGACTCTCAATATGTCATTGTATGAAATTGTTTTCATCCGAGGCTTTGATTTATTTATAAATAGAAACTTTTCGCCAGCATAGTCAATTGTTATATCCGTTTTATCAAGCGACACCTTATAGCCACCAAATAATTTAAAGCTAAATGTTTTCATCGTTAACGACTCCATTTCAACTATCATTAGTTTTATTATACGGATTGTACCGATGAATTTCTAACTTTTACATAGACTACTGTGCTAAAAGATCCTCCACCGTTATTTTCCCATTGCTCGTTTTTAATTGAATTGTGTGTTCTTTAGTGCCATGGGAATAATGCGATGTTTTTTCATTATAAATGGATACGGATCCCCATGCTGTCCAACTATCAATTTCAATATTTTGAAGTTTTCCTTCTGTACTCAATATGATTTGCCCATTATCAGATACAAAATTTAATGGTGATTGAACAGATTTTAGCTGAGCAACAATTCGGCCATTTCGTGACTGCGCATGAATTTTGCCTACCACATTTTTAATCTCAACACGTCCGTTATCAGATTCTAACTGAAGCTCTTGACCCATTACATCCTCTGCAATAATCCTGCCATTATTGGAACTAGCTTTTACATGTTCAATATTCGTCTCTGTAAGCACCACTCGGCCATTATCCGAATGAGCATCAAGTACTTTCCCTTGAATATGATCCGTTAAAATACGGCCATTATCTGATTTTAGATAAAATTGCTGTGCGATTGTTTCAGACACCTTAATTCTGCCGTTGTCATTTTGAATCACGAGCTTTTCATATTGTTTCTTAGGCAGATAAATGACTGTATCAATTGTGTTGATTGTCCCTATTATTGTAATGAACCAAAAACGACGGACCTGTTCCTGACGCTTTATAGAGATGAAAAGTGTGTCATCTTTTATTAGCATGGATGCTTCAGTCAACTGGTCCTTATCCTTTGTTTCAATAAGTGCCTCGTCAGCGTCAGTTGGAACAATTACAACATTCACACCATTAGCCTCAATATCTACATTTCGATACGGAATTGGCTTATCATTTTTCATAACCGCCACATTTTCCATAAAGTCTTCTTCATCATATGAAGCAAGGAGCTCTTCAGCCAGCTCTTCAATATTTCCGAATGATTTTATAATTTCTTCAGTTGTCTTTCCTTCTGCACGGCCATTTTCGAAGTATTCTTCAAAGTCTCTGCGTATGTCATCTCTTTCTTGCTGTTGTAATTTTATTAAATGGTTATCAAGTAAATCTAAAAACTGTTGTTCATTCATTTTTATTTGCTCCCTTGAATTAAAGTATTTACACCCGAAATAAAACTTTCCCATTCATTACGTAAGCTCTGTAGTTGTTCAATCCCTAGTTCGGTAATCTGATAATATTTACGCGGCGGGCCTTCTGTTGATTCCATTAAATATGTTGTAAAAAGACCGTCTTTTGTTAACCTGCGTAACAGCGGGTATACCGCTCCTTCTGATATTTCAATTTGTGTAGAAATTGCTTGCACAAGCTCATATCCATACATATCTTTCTTTTCTAATAAGGCGAGGACACATAAATTCAACACACCTTTTTTAAATTGAGGATTCATTATTTCACCTCACTACTATTTAATATACAATAGTGTAACAAACACTACTGTTCATTGCAAGGTAGTGTACAAAAAATAATTGTGCTAAGATTTATCCTCAGCACAATTTTCGTTCGTTAAAACCTTCTATATGGTCTGTCGTTCGAATAATGGATTGCCGTCCACATTAACGTCGCGATTAAAACTAACTCAAAGGCATTTGTAATCGCGTCACTGCCAATATCAATCGGAACTGCACTACCGATTGTCATAACAATTGTACCGACAAGCATCCACCACCATTTTCTTTTCCGGGCAAGCATGATCGCAGCGATTAATAAGGCCACAAGAACAATCAAAATCATTAGGGGCGGTCCGGAAGCTGCTTCTGTTGTACTGTAGCTTAGTACACCATACGATTCCTCCGGCGCTAGTTCCAGCCCACTCAGTTCCGCAAAATATTCAACAATCATTGCAACAACCCATAAAGCACCAAATGTAAACGAAACCCATTCCTTATAGGCAAAATGAAGGTTTGCCTCTTTCATTATAAAAAGCGAAAAAAGTATTAAAGTAGGTGTGAATATTGCATGGAGCCAAAATCTGCCATAACTTAGGTTTTCAAGCAGCTCTCCCTCTCCGATAACATGGCCTAAAGCTAATATTGTATTATCATAAATTAGGGCAGCAATAACTAAAAATAAAATGGCGGATGCAGTTTTTTTATGTTTCGCCATTCCCCAGACGAAGATGGCAATATAGGCAATCGTGAAAAGCCCGAATATATAAGGATCCATCATACCCCTCCTTTTAATTACTATTCTTTCCCCTTTACCCCAAAATTAAGTTATTAAATATTTCAAGATTAGAAAGGGGCACGAGCGGGAAATATTCTTTAGATGAATAAAGGGGGAACTAATTATGGAATTACACAATGGTTTATTATTTTGGCCGACTACACTTGTAAAAGAACCTCACACGAACCCACCAATTAAACCTCATTATGACGCGATTATCGTAGGTGCCGGAATGAGCGGGATATTGACGGCGAAAGCACTAATTGATGAAGGATTATCAGTAGCCGTTATAGAACGAAATGAACTCGGCTCAGGCAGTACTTCGGCTAATACAGGACTACTTCAATATTCAAATGATATTCAATTACACGAACTTTGCGATTTAATTGGAGAAGAGGATGCTGTACGTTTTTATAAACTATGCTTGGAGGCAGTTGACCAGCTTGAAAAAACTGCCCAGCCGTTAAAAGATCAGGCAGATTTCACTCGACGTCCGAGCATCTGTTTTGCCAGTGAAAAAAAAGATGTATCAAAACTTGAGCAGGAATGCGAGATTTTAGTAAAGCACGGATTCTCTGCTGAGTTTTGGAATGAACTTGTCGTAGAAAAGCGCTTACCATTTAAAGCACCTGCTGCTCTGTACACAAATAATGATGCGGAAATGAACCCCTACAAATTCGTTGTTTCGTTAACTGAACAGCTTATTGCTAAAGGACTAGATTTATTTGAAAATACGTACGCCAATATTATAGAGGACAAAGGAAATGACATTATTTTGCACACAATGAACGGCATTTTTAAAACATCCCGTATTATATACACGACCGGGTATGATCGTCTTCCTTATGGAAAAATGAAGGGGGCTGACATTAACCGTTCCTATGCGATTGTGACAGAGCAAAAACCAACCTTTGAGAGCTGGTATGAAAATGCACTCATTTGGGAAACTGCCCGCCCATATTTGTATATGCGAAAAACGGTAGATCACCGCATTATAATCGGAGGATTAGACGAAAAAAAAGCCAATCCTGCCAAGCACGAATCAAAAGTGGAAGCAATGGCAAATATGCTGCTTGATAAACTTCATGAATTAATACCTGGCGAAAGCTTTCATGCACCGTATAAATATTGTGCTTCCTTCGGTGAGTCATTAGACCATCTACCATTCATTGGACAGCACCCAGAACAGCCGAATCACTATTACCTGCTTGGATTTGGAGGGAACGGCACGGTTTATAGCATGCTTGGCTCTCAAATAATTGCTGATTTAATCATGAATCGACCGAACGACGATGCACGTCTTGTGACATTGGACCGGAAATATGGAATTAAATAACCATAAAGTTCCCTATTGCTGGAATTTTATTTTTAATTCCACTTCTTTGTTATAAGCTATTAAGTAAAAGGGGGCTTTATCGTGGTTTTTAAGTCAAAAGTGGATATTTGGATGGCGTTCATATTTATTCTTGTGCCGATCTCAATGTTATACGGGGTCATTACCGAGCCAAGTGCTGTTTTACTTCTTGTTACGGCATTCATTATTGTTTTATTATGTATACTGTTTTTCGGTACCAAATACGTAATTAAAGCGGATGAACTCATCGTTTACGGTGGTATTTATAAAAAGCGAATTCCGATTAAGCAAATACGAAGCTTGCGTCCATCGAAAAATCCTCTATCGGCTCCGGCAATGTCAATCGACCGTATTGAAATTACATTTGATCCGCATATTCAGGTCATTCTTATATCCCCAAAAGAAAAGGAGCTGTTTGTAAAAAAGCTCCTTGAAATCAATCCAAATATTACACTCAAGTCGTAAGGAATCCACGCAAATTGTATCAGCAATCTGCGTGGATTTTTTACACGAGTATCCCTTTTTCACTTAAACGTTTTGAAAAATCATCAATTGTTAAGGGACGACTATAATAGTAACCCTGTACAAATTCACAATCAAATTCCCGCAAAAGGTGCAAATCTGCATGTTCCTCAACACCTTCCGCCACTACTTTTAAATTAAGTGCGCGTGCCAAAGAAATCATCGCGGAAACCATGGCAATGTCTGCGTTGTTCTTATACATTTCATGAATGAACGTACGGTCGATTTTTAATAAATCGACCGGGAATTTCTTTAAATAGCTTAATGAGGAATAGCCAGTCCCAAAATCATCAATAGCTAACGTAATATCCATTTCACTTAATTGCTTGATCGTATGGAGCAAATCTGAATTTTGATCTAAGAAACTCATTTCTGTTATCTCGATTTCCAGTGCGCTTGGAGAAATTCCATGCTGCTTTAAAATTCGATTTAAGCGCACAATAAAGTTTTCTGCTTTCAAATGGTTCGGTGAAATATTAACAGCCACACGAAGGTTTAAATTATATCGTTCATTCCATTCTGTTACTTGGCGACCTGCTTTAGCAATAACCCACTCACTGATATCACTGATCAAGCCAAACTCTTCCGCAAATGGTATGAACTGATCCGGTGGTACGAAACCAAGCTCATCATCAAACCAGCGAATCAGTGCTTCCATGCCTTCAATTTTATTTGTTTGCAAATTCACTTTCGGTTGATAATACAGTTCAAATGCCTCTTTTTTAATGGCATCATGTAACTTTGTTTCCAATGTTAGTAGTTGATTATACGAAAAACGCTGTTGCTTTTTATAAATGACAAAACCTCTGTTATTGCTTTTTTTCGCCTCATACATCGCAGTATCGGCATATTTTAATATGTCTTGTGCCGAGTAGCCATGCTCCGGGTAATTTACCGCCCCGATACTGATCGAAGCATAAAAGGTATGGTTATTTAAATTAAATTGGCTTTTAAATAGTGCTTGTATATCCTCTGCAGCACTTTCCAGTAGATCTGAATTTCTTAAAATACAGATGAATTCATCTCCGCTCAAACGATAAAAAGTTATAAACGGACTAGTCAATGTTTTTGTTCGCTCCGCAATTTCTGCTAAAAACATATCCCCGACGTGGTGCCCTAAACCATCATTTATATTTTTAAACCGATTGACATCAAATAACATGAGTGAAAATGGCTGTTGTTCAACTTCGATTAGCGTTTTTAAATCATTAAGCAACATCCGGCGATTTGGCAGTCCTGTCAGATCATCATGGTGTGCAATATGAATCATTTCCCCAATCTTCTTTTGTGCGGTAATATCTGTACGAATCGAAATATACTGGTAGGGCTTTCCTTTCGCATTCAAAAACGGTACAATCGTCGTCTGTACCCAATAGATTGAACCATCCTTTGCGCGGTTACACACTTCTCCGTTCCATGTCTTGCCTGAACCTATCGTACGCCACATTTCCTTAAAAAAAGTTTTGGGATGATAGCCTGAATTTAAAAGACGGTGATCTTTACCAATGAGTTCACAACGTTCGTATTTGGAAATTTTACAAAATCGATCATTTACAATTGTGATAATGCCTCTTTGATCTGTAACTGCCAAAATGGACGATTCGTCTAATGCAACTTTAATATTTTGTAATTCTTCTACAGTCAATTGCATTGAACCTAGTACATTTGTATCTTCTATTTTTACCATCTACCCACCAACTTCTATTTAGTGATTCTTTTCTAGTGCATTTTCGGAAAATTTGCATTCTTTAATTCATAATTATAGTTCTTAGTTCATGATTTTGATAGTTCTTTTAGATTATATCGGGGTTTTTTTATAATTTTTTACTTTTCCCCTTTCTTTTATAAATAAAAATGTAGTTTTTATTTTCCCTATCTGTTAATTTCTATAAATATTTCTAGAAGATTCTCTATTAAATGTTCAACAACCTCTTCTTTCGGTGGAATATTCTGATAAAATGATAGTAATTTCCAGTGAAAGGATTGATGAAAATGAAAATATTTATGAAGGTGATTGAAAAGTAATCTTTCGCCTCTTTTCAATCAGATGAACATCAAATTATTTCGAAAAGAGGAAAACAATGTACACAGATCAGGAATTAACTATCCGACCAATAACAGAACAAGATATGGAACGCTTATGGGAACTGATATATAAAGATGAACAGCCCGAGTGGAAAAAGTGGGATGCGCCGTACTATCCGCATAGAGCGATTCCTTATGAACAATTTATCCAGACAAATCAGGCTTGGATCGGGGATGAAAGCTTTTGGGTCATTGAAGTATCGGGAGTTGTTCGCGGAATTATCTCCTACTTCTGGGAACACGAACCGTCAAAGTGGCTTGAGATGGGCATTAACCTGCATGAAGGGCATTTGTGGGGAAAAGGCATCGGAACTCGGGCATTAAAATTATGGATTGCCCATTTATTTCATACAATGCCATTAGTGCGTGTTGGTTTTACGACATGGTCAGGCAACGAACGCATGATTCGTGTTGGCGAAAAGCTCGGAATGCAGCTAGAAGCAAGAATTCGTAAAGTCCGCTATTACGAAGGGCATTATTATGACTCGATTCGCATGGGGTTACTTAGAGAAGAATGGGAAGCTTTGAATAACGAATAATTTTTCAGGGGTGGAGAAGATGAGCGTAAAAGAGAAACTGCAAGCAAACTATGAGAACATGGTTGAAATTCGAAGACATCTGCATATGTATCCGGAGCTTTCATTCAAAGAAGTTAATACACCAAAACTAATTGCTGAAAAGCTTCGTTCTTTTGGGATTGAGGTAAAAGAAAATGTTGGCGGAAATGGCGTCGTTGGCCGCTTAGAAGGCGCTTACGACGGACCGACAATTGCGTTCCGCGCCGATTTTGATGCACTTCCGATTCAAGATGAAAAAGAAGTACCTTACAAATCGAAAGTCGATGGAGTAAGCCATGCTTGTGGTCATGATATCCATACAGCCGCACTGCTCGGTTTAGCAAAATCACTTGCTGATAACCGTGATGCGCTTCACGGCAATATTGTATTCATCCATCAATTTGCTGAAGAAGTTGTACCAGGCGGTGCAAAAGCTATGGTAGAAGCAGGTTGCCTGGAAGGCGTCGACTATGTGTACGGTTCACATGTATCTTCATGGAGCGAATTAGGTACTGTACTGTTTTGTGAAGGCTACGCAATGGCGGCTGCGGATTTCTTTGAGCTTACTATTCAAGGTAAAGGCGGACATGGCGCATCACCTCATGAAACAATAGACCCGATTGTTGCAGCGGCACAGTTTGTATTTGGAGTGCAGCCGATCGTCAGCCGAAATACCGATCCAATTGAATCTGCTGTTATTACAATCGGAAAAATTGAAAGTGGCACAGTCGGCAATGTCATTCCCGAGAAAGCCCATTTAACGGGGACTGTTCGTACATTCAATCCAGCGATCCGCGATATGGTGGAGCAAAAGTTAAACAACTTATGCAAAGCGATTGAAATTCAGTACGGGGCCAAACTTGAATTTAACTATACACGTGGTTATGATGCTGTATATAATCACCCGGCCGAAACAGCTATGCTTCGAGAAGCTGTTTCAATTAACCTGCCAGATTTGCAATTACTAAATGCCCCACCTCGCATGGGAGCAGAAGACTTCACCTATTATTTACAGGAAAAGCCGGGGACGTTTTTCTTCACAGGTGGCGGCCATAAGGATATTGAAGCTGTCTATCCGCATCACCATCCAAAATTCGATGTGGATGAACAGTCCATGCTGAATATTGCCGATGTGTTTGTGGAGGCATTGAAGCTTCATGGGGTTGTAAAATAAAATTAATTTTAATTTGAGCTATCATGTTCTAAAAGGAGGTTATAGAGATGAAAAAAGAAAAAAACGAGCTGTTGGAATGGATCAAAGTTATCGCCATAACCGCCTTGTTTGTTGTAGCAATCCGAACGTTTATTTTTACTCCGATCGATGTGAAAGGTGCTTCCATGATGCCGACATATGAAGACGGAGACCGGATTATCGTCAATAAAATCGGCAAATCGCTTCATGATTTTGAGCGATTTGATATCATTGTGTTCGATGGTTTAGAAAGTGAATATTTTATTAAACGGATTATCGGCCTTCCAGGTGATCATATCGAATATAAAGACGATGTACTTTATATAAATGGTCAGGAAGTCGATGAGCCCTATTTGGATGAATACAAATCTGCTCTTAACGATCCAGGTGATTTGACTCCTGATTTCACGCTGGAAGATCTGGCAGGTGTATCAGAAATTCCGAATGACTATTATTTTGTAATGGGCGATAATCGCCGCAAAAGTAGTGACAGCCGAGATCCACGCATTGGTCTTGTCTCAAAGGAACATATTCTTGGCTCTACATCTATCCGATTTTACCCGCTCGACTCATTAGGTTTGGTCAAATAATCTGAAAAACAGACTTGCCGTGATTGCTTTCATTAGCAATTGCGGCTTTTTTTGTATTTAATTAAGCATTAAATAAATTACATAATGACATATATAAATTGCATTTTGAATTATATATTGTATAATAAGCTTAATAATATTAATTTTGGGAGGGAATATGATGGGATTTTGGAACAAAAAAGTGGTCGATGAGCGCGTGTACAACATTCAAAATAAAATTTACCGGGAAATATATTTACTCACGATGATGATTGTTCTCGTGTCGATTGGGGTTAAATTTTATCGCTTCGGAGTAAGTATGGAGTCAGTTACTACAGAGATAGTCATTTTAATAGGCGTCAGTTTATACTACGGCTTCCGTTCCTCACAACTTGGAGTATTTTCGGATGAAGTTGAACTTCATGATGCCAACAGCAAATTTTCATACAGCACAAAACAGCTAATAATCGGTATTGGCATGGGGCTGGTTATCTCACTTTTCATGGGGATTAACAGTGCGTACCAGTATGCAGACAGTTCATCTCAGGCTATTGAATATTTCTTTTTAGTATTTTTCGTTTCACTCATTATTTACGTTCCATTTTATTTACTGCTTTTATTTGCTGCCTATAAAAGTGCCTTGAAAAAAAGCCAAAAAGTAAACAGCAAAATGCTTGAAGAAGATGATGATGTGGGGCGATACCAATGAAAAATATCCGCTTAAAGATGGCCCGAATTGAACATGATCTATCACAAGATGAGCTCGCAAAAAAGGTTGGGGTCACTCGCCAAACAATCGGACTCATCGAGCTTGGCAAATACAATCCGACATTAAGTGTATGTATCGCGATATGTAGAACATTGAGTAAAACTTTGGATGAACTATTTTGGGAACAATCCGAATAAAAGCAATCATTATAAAAAGGAGCATAAAAGTTTTTTCACTTTTACGTTCCTTTTAATTTCCTATAATTCTAGCTTATACAACTGATCATCCTTTTCTTCTGGTGTACCGCGCCCGTCCGTATTATTCGTAATCCAGTACAATGTATCCTCTTCAATCCATACATCGCGGATTCTGCCTACATTATTGACGATTTCTTTTACTTCTTTTGACTTTAAATCGAATTCGAGCAATGCTGTCCCCCGGAGTGCTGCAACATATAGTTTGTTGTCGTAGAATGCTATACCTGAAGGGGCCCATGTACTTTCACTCCCCGAGGTGAACAAAGGGGATATGAATCCTTCTTGCTCTTCCTCTCCTTCAATTATAGGCCAGCAGTAATTTTGTCCAGCTTCAATTTTATTAATTTCATCATTTGCGCTTTGCCCATGCTCACTTGCATACATTGTTCCATCAGTTGACCAGGTGATGCCTTGCGGGTTTCGGTGTCCGTAGCTGTACACGTATAAATGTGGAAAAGGATTATCGTCCGGAATGCTCCCGTCCAAATTCATGCGCAATATTTTCCCGCCAAGTGTAGTCAGGTCCTGTGCAGTTTGTGGATTCGATGCATCACCTGCTGTCACATAAAGCTTTTGATCCGGACCGATCTTTACGCGTCCGCCGTGATGATATTTACCACTAGGTATTTGATCAAGAAGTAAGCGCTTCTCCCGCCAGCTACCGTTCTCCTGTTGAAGCACTACAATTCGATTATACTGCTCACTCGCTGTTTTATACGTATAATAAGCGTAGGCTTCATTTGACTGATCAAAATCCGGCGCCAGTACAAAGCCAAGCAGCCCTGCCTCAGATGCAGTGGAAAGTGTTTTTTCAAGTTTTACAGCCTGCCTTGTCATTTCCCCTTGCTCTACTTTTACAATATACCCTGTTCGCTCCGTTATATAAAAAGTGTCTCCAAGTTTATTAATTGCCCATGGTGCTTCAAGATTGGTAGCGATTGTTTTGTATTGTTCTATACTTTGAGAGTTATTTGCGACGGAATCGGGTTGTATTTCATTTGTGGAACATCCTGTTAAACATAACAACGTAATTCCTAATCCAACAAATGATTTCTTCAAAGAAAAACCTCCCTTTGCGATACATATTGTTTCGTCATTTCCTACACCTAAAAGTGTATAAAAAATGGGTGCTTCGTTGCATCCAAACAATATTCTACTCTTTGACGAAAGTTTCCGAATGTCACCATTTCCAAGGCTTCTTTGATTGGGAAGTACCCTACTTCCAAGCTTTCCGGTGAAGTTGTCGGTATTCCCCAGACTGGCTTCGCCAAGAACAGCGTATTGCAAATAGATTTCTCTACATTTTGAAAGATACCGCAGAATTTGAGTATTTCCACATCAATTCCCGATTCTTCTTTTGTTTCCCTAATCGCAGCAGCTGTCAAAGACTCGCCTTCTTCTACTTGACCACCCGGCATCTCCCAACCTCTTTTAGGTCCTTTAATAAGCAGAATCTCATTTTTACTGTTCAGCACAATTGTTGCAGCGGACACAATATGTTTTGGGGTTATAATTATTTTCTGTTGGATTTTTTCCAATATCATCAGTCCTTTTAAAAGTCTCTATATCGCTTATTTTAAAAGGTTCTATAGAGGAAATTTAAAACCCTGCCATTAGTAGAATCTTTCTTATTTTGCATTTCCTAATTAACGAACAACGCCGCTAACACAACGCCAAATATAAGTACTGACACAACCCAAAAGAGAATTCCTGACTGTTTATTTTGAGTCCGTCTGTATTCTCTAAATCCTATTATCCCAAACATTGCACTCATAAAGATAAACATAAGCGGCTGCAGGTGGAAGCGATCTGTTACCAAACTATAAATACAAATCAACGTTGCCAAAAATGCAAAAGTTAGTTGAAAGGCAACAAGTATATCAACTTTCATTTCCTTCATTTGTAACCCCCACCTCAATTCATGATATGAAACTAAATAAGTTTTCCCTTAAAATATTCTTCAGCTAAAATAGCTAAATAATCCATATCTTCATAAACATCATCTTTTAAAAATTCCTGTCTGTGGCGGCCTTCCCATACCATTCCGGACTTCTCCATCACTTTTCTTGAAGCGATATTTCTAACCATGCAGCGGCTGTAAATTCTATTTAACTGATGTTCCTGGAATCCGTAATTAATTATTTTTTTGCAAGCTTCTGTTGCAAAGCCATTACCCCACTCCGAGACATCGATAAAATAGCCCACCTCTGCATTGCGGTGGTTTTTTGAAACCGCAACGAGCCCGCAATTTCCGATATAGCGACCGCTCTCTTTTAAAAACACTGCAAATTCATAGGCCGTTCCTTGCTCAAAACTTTTTTGTAAATACGAAATCCAACGATCGACAATTTCACGTGGATACGGATGCGGAATCATGACCATTGTGTCCGCAATCTCCCTATGTTTTACTACTTCATAAATAGCGTCTGCAAATTCAACTTCATACGGCTTTAATATGAGTCTTTCCGTTTCTAAAATCATTTCTTCATCCCCTAAAAATCAATTAATAAAATACTCCATGTAAATATCATTTTCGTTAAAACCTATCTTTTTGTATAACGGTTTTCCCATCGGTGAAGAAATTAAAAATATGTGATGAACATTTCTTCCTTGAGCTTCTTTAAATATACGTTCGACCAACTGTTTAGCAAGCCCCCGACCTCTGCTTTCCGGTGTTGTGTACATATTTAAAATATATCCGCGAATGCCTGTCGAATTGGAATAACTAGGTGGAAAGGAGATAAACTGAATGCCTCCTGTAGCGAGCACATTTTTATCCTCCTCAATAATCCATTGAACAAATTGACCTGAGTTCAATTGCTTCTCAAAAAAGTTTCTTAATTCTTCGTCGATATTGGAAGACACAGTTTGCCCCTCCTCCACTAATAATCGCTTACGTAAATCTATTAAAATTTCCATATCATCTGTAGTAGCCAATCGTAATTCCATTTATATCCACCTTCCTGATTTTTATTGAGAATATATCTCTACTTCCTGTCAACAATGACAATCTTTTTCGTCTTGAACTTTTCTGAAACAGCATAAAGAAGAGTAATTATAAGTGCTGTAATACATGGATAACCTACAATCACAACAACGTTTGTATGCTCGACTAAACTGAATTCTCCCCACTCTAGCCACAAACGCCATCCCATTCCCAGAGCACTGAATAATAACGAAATGAAAAAAACCAATTCCGTTTTATGAACAAAAATTCCCACAAAAACATTCGCAACAACGATATAAATAAGGAAAACTAAGAATGAAAAACCCAAGTCAAATCCCTTCAAATTTGGAATAACAAAAGTAAAAGATATTCCCGTAAAAAAAAGAATTGTCATGAGATTAAAAAATAAGAAATGTTTTTTATTATTTCCTATTTTTTTATAATCATCTGTACCGAACATTCCATTTCACCTCTTTTACTTATTGTAACAATTAATGGAATATATAGGAGTGGTAAATCTCTGAATATAGTAAGCAACTTCCCGAATTGTTGAGGTGCCGCATAAAGATTCGGTTGAATGTGAATTAAAAAACCACTCCGTTAATCTTTCGGAGTGGTTGTTCGATTTCTATGATTTTATTTCACTAATATCCAATAGCTTTTCTGCGGTGCTGTTAACATTTCCATAGGCATCGTTCAGTTCATGCATACTTGTGGCAAACTGTTCTGTAAATGCTGCGATTTGACTTGTCGATCCATTAACTTCTTCGATGGAAGTGCGGATTTTATTAAGCTGCGCAGCAATTTTTTCTGCACTTTCTTTGCTATTCTGCGCCATTTTTTGTATTTCCTTCGCTACGACGGCAAATCCTCTTCCATGCTCGCCAGAACGAGCCGCTTCAATCGATGCATTTAATCCTAAAATTTGTGATTTTGATGCAATTCCTTTTACAAGTTCGACCATTTGGTTTATTTCCCCAATATCGTCCGTCATCATTTCTGTTGATGTGACAAGGCCATCCAAGCGGTTTGATACATCCATGCTTGCCGCCGTTAACTCTTCATTCGTTGCAGTCATTTCCTCTACCGCACTCGATAATTCTGTCGCTAATTGACGCATAGAATCCATCTTTTTGTTTGAAATAGTGGCACTTACTACACCTATTATGTCTGCTCCATCAAAAATTGGCTGTGCTGATGAAATATAAGCAAACCCAAATCTTTCCGGACCCTTTTCTTCTCTTAAAAAACGCTTTGTCGTCAATGCACGCTCTGTAACGGTGCCGCGGAAATCTCCCATTTTCAACCCTACATTAATTTTTAAATCAATAAACTTGCCGGGTAAGTATCCCACAACCTCTTCATTGCTTGCTACAATGATACAAGCATCTTCCGGAAAAGTTGCCTGATATAGCTCCATCGTATCTACTACTGCTTGTAATTTTGTATGCATGCCCATCTCCCCTTTGAATGTATTATATAATAGATAATAATACCTTAATATCTTAATCTTTCGAAATGTTCATGAATAAACTCTGCTATATGTTCTCATAAAAAAATCCCCTTCTCTATAAAAGAAGGGGAAATTACTATTGTTCTTCCATCGCTGCAGCTGCAGTCATCATATTATCATAGTCTTCTTCATCATAGACTAGATTATAGATTTTCCACAGGCCGTCTTCTGTTTTCTTTAAGTAAGCTGTTCCGGATAAATCTAATGTCATTTCCAAGTTGAAGTTGATTTCCGGGTCATTCATCTTAATATGAACTTTCAAATCATCAATTTTTACTGCGGCAAAACGTTTATTCAATGAAATCAACTTACTTGAATACTCGCCTATTTTTTGAGATGAACTAGAACCAGTTGAGAAATCTGCGTCTTCCAATAGCAATTGGCTATCAAGTGAATAAGCTAAATAGTAGCCTGTTGTTGTTTCACGATAGAGCGCATCCATATCCTCTACGTTTTCCGTATCTGATGAAAACTCAAACTCTTTATCAATATAACGATTCACTGTTGCAATGATTGAAGCTTCGTCTTCTGCTACTCCACTCTCTAAATGTAAAGCACGGTCAATCATCAGTACTGCATGAGAACGCTTTGCAAAATCATTCGGTTTAAACGTTTCTCCATAGCCATTAACAATACCGGCACCTGCTGTTTTCACAATTGCTTCATAAGAATAGCTATTCGGATTAACATCGTTAAATATTTTTCCTGTTTTTGAAAAATCAACTGTCTCATTAAATGCACGATAGATCATCGCTGCCATTTGAGCACGTGTAATTTTATCGTTCGGTTTAAATGTACCGTCTTCTTTACCGGTAATAATGCCTTTACTGCTGGCAATCTGAACAAAGTCATAATACCATGCAGAAGATTTAACATCGGAGAATTCTTTTTTAATATCGCCACTCGTTAAATTCATTGCATTCACTAAAATTTTTGTAAACTGTGCACGTGTAATACTGTTTTCGGGCTTTAAAAGAATGGACGTAAATTCGTATACTTCTCCATCTTCTTCATATACTGTTGGCTCTTCATATCCGTCGATAATATTTGCATATAAGAAACGTTCCAACTGCTCGTATGCGCCATGTTCATAACTTACATCATCCATGTAATACTGATCGATCGTTTTTTCTGCTGCCGACGCTGGCGTTACAGTAATAAAACAAACTGTAAAAACTAATAAAATTGCTAATTGAAGTACCTTCAATCTAGTTAACCCCACTTCTCCAAATTCTATAATACCTTAACATATTACTTAAACAGAACTTATATGAATACAAGTATATTTTGGCAATGTTTTTGAGAGACAAATTAGTAGCCTAAATAGTAGTAAAAGATGAATGCAACGGCGAAGTTAGGAATTGCCATATTAAGAGAACACCATGCAATCGTATTTCTTTGAATCCAGCTTTCTTTCGTTTCCATTGCCGTGTTTGCCCGCATTCGGTCACCATTGACGAATGCACCGGAAAAAATGCATGCCACAATAAAAAAGATAAAACCAATCCCGCTCGTAATAGTGGAAATCATATGAACATCCCAAATAATAATAGAAAGCAAAATTCCTATTAAAGACAACCCTGTACCGATTAGAAAAGATTTCATATCATTCCCCCTTTCCCTATATACCGCATTCTTTTGGAAATGGTTTCAAAATAAATCAGTATAATGAGAATTTTTTAAGGGCATCGTCTGGAACTAAGTAATAATGTACAATACTTAAAAATCCTTTCGCCGAATTTTTCATTGCCTGTTCATCGATATTAAATTTTGGATGGTGTTGAGGAAATTGTGTAGTGGGGTCATCTATAGCTGAACCAGTATAAAAATATACTCCGGGAACTTGTTGCAAATAGTACGCAAAATCTTCACTTGCCATAATGGGGTGCATCTCAACGACATTTAAATGGTTAATATTATCAAGCAAGTCTCTTACAACTTTAGTTTCTTTCTCGGTATTTACTAATTGCGGATATCCTCTTGTATATTCCATCTCATAAGTAGCACCATAAGTTACTGTGACATTATTAAGAATATGCGTTAAAATTGTTTGTACATTTTCCCGTTGTTCCTGGTTAAATGTACGAACTGTCCCCTCAATTGCAGCTTCTTCGGGAATCACATTTATTGTACCCCCGGAGTTGAATACAGTAATTGCTGCCACTACCGGTTGTACCGGATTAAGTTTTTGACTCATTAACAAATGGATTTGAGTTATAATTTGTGCGCCAATCACAATCGGATTGACTGATGTGTGAGGAGCGGAAGAATGTCCGCCTTTACCGATTATTCTAATTCTTACATAGTCACTGGAAGCGGTAGCACTCCCTTTTGGTACCGTAAAGTTTCCTAATGGGACGGAAGATAGGACATGATTTCCGAAGATTGCATCTCCCCCTTCGAGCACACCCTCTTCTAACATTTGAATGGCTCCCCCCGGAAATTGCTCTTCCGCTGGTTGAAATATAAATTTAACCGTTCCATAGAGTTGATCTTCATCTTTACTTAGTATTTTTGCTACCCCAAGCAATGTTGCGGTATGTGCGTCGTGACCGCATGCATGCATAACATTCGGGACCCGGGATTTATAGGGCACGTCATTTTTCTGTTGAATGGGTAACGCATCCATGTCAGCTCTTAATGCAATCGTCGGCCCTGTTTTTCCCCCTTTTAAAATTTCGACAACGCCATGCCCGCCAATATTCCGTTGCACTTTAATTCCATAACCAGCTAAAATATCCTCTACCATTCTGGCCGTTTGTACCTCTTGAAATGGCAGTTCAGGGTTCTCATGCAAATGCCTTCTCCAATCAACCATTTGATCGTACACTTCCTCTACTTCTGCATGCCACTCGTTAAGCACTTGAACACATCCTTTTCTCACTCGTTCTTAAGCATCAAATTAGTATATACATTTGTTACATGAGATGTTCGGTAGAGGGATTTGTCCCAAAAAAAGAGCTTCGGTATGAATCCGAAACTCCTTTTTATTTTTATTCTTCATTTATTTTTATTCTTCATAATAACCGCAAACGACATGGCCGACTGCTTTAGCTGCTACTAGAAGAGCATCCTCATCGATATCAAATTTCGGGTGATGATTGAAGAAAGGTTTTTCCACTCCTTTTGGTGAACAGCCAATATAGAAGAAGCAAGACGGGAATTTCTCTGCATAATAGGCAAAGTCTTCAGATGGCGACATTGGTGGCACTTCCTTCACCTCTGTAATAATCGGATCATTCGCCCCTACTAAATATCCTGCTACTTTCGCTGTTAATTCAGGGTCATTGTATAATGGCGGATAGTCGTTTTCATACGTCAACTCACAAGTGACACCGAATTCTTCTTCCAAACCTCTTACTAATCTTTTTACTTCCACTTCTATTTTTTTCTTCGTTTCTATCGTCATATAGCGAATATCGCCTTCAAGTTCTACACTATCTTTAATCACATTAAATGTCCCTTTACCGTCGAAGGAACCAATTGTAATAACACCGATATCAAAGGGGCTTAAACGGCGGCTAATAATTGTTTGCACAGCAGTGACAAAGTGTGCACCGGCAACAATCGCATCGTTTGCCAAATGTGGTGAGGAGCCATGTCCGCCGCGTCCTTGAATTTTCAGTTTTAAGTAGGCACGCCCATTGAAGGCAAAACCTGAATTATAACCGACAAATCCTGCAGGTCCCATTGGCAGCAAGTGAATCCCGAAAACATTATCTAAATCATCGAGCAGCCCTGACTCTACGATACTTTTTGCACCGCCTGGCGGAACTTCTTCTGCATGCTGGTGAATAATTTTAATTGTCCCTGGTATCTCATCTTTCAATTCGATCAAACAATCCGCCAATACAAGTAAATATGCGGTATGTCCGTCATGGCCGCATGCGTGCATTACCCCTTCATTAACAGATTTGAATGGAATATCGGCTTCTTCGGTAATCGGCAATGCATCGAAGTCTGCGCGAAGCCCGATATTTTTGCCTGGCTTGCCGCCTTTAATCGTTACAATAATTCCGTAGCCATTTCCGACATTTGAATGAACTTCTACATCTTTTCCTTTATAAAAGTCGAGAATGTACTGTGCAGTTTTTTCTTCTTGAAACGATATTTCAGGATGCTGGTGTAAATGTCTCCGGATTTGAATCATTTCATCTTTACGAAGTTCCAGCATCTCCATTAGTTTTTGTTTCATGGTTACCACTCCTGTACTTAAATTTTGAAGAAAATAATGTAAACGCCTTTGACCAGGCGTTTACATCATTCAAATTAATCGACTGATTTCCCTGCGTTTTTCGGAACTAGGAATAAAATTGACAAGATGGAAAGGACACCGAATATGACGTTAATGATGATCCCTGTCGTTGCGGCCATTTCCAGGTTGCCGTTTGCAGCTGCCGCGCCGTATGCTGTCATGGAAATGGCTACACCGAACGCACTACCTAAAGAACTTGCCATTTTATATACACCTGCCGCTTCCCCAACTTTGTCAGAAGGTGCATTGGATACAGATGTATCTGTTGACGGTGTTGCATAAATACCTAAGCCAAGACCGAATAAAGCAAATCCTACGAATACCGCGATTGTATACGCTACATCCGGCAAGAATGTTAATCCCATTAATGCAACACCGACCGTAGTAATTAATCCACCCCAAATCATCGGTTTTTTAGCACCAACACGTTGAAGTATTTTCTCCCCTACACGGATCATTGCCAGTACCGTCACTAGATAGCCAAGGGAAAGTAAGCCTGATTGGAAAGCATTAAATCCACGTCCTACTTGCACATACGTATTGGCTACTACTAATGTACCCGCGATTGCATTGAGTAAAAAGTTTGATACCGTTGCACCTGTATAGGCTTTGTTTTTAAATACCGCAAAGTCGATTAGTACAACTTCTTTTTTCATTTCTACTCGAATGAATGTAATTAATCCAATTACTGTTACTGCCATTAAAATTAAGGAAATGCCGCTTGTCCAACCAAAGTCTGCACCATACGTAATTAAAATATTTAATGCAACCATTGTGACAATAAAAATGCCTAGACCGACGTAGTCAAAACGGAATTTTCCTGAAGACTCCTGTTTACTTTCAGGTGTGTCTTTTAGTAAAAACAGACCAACTAGAGCGAATACAATCGAGAAGATGAAAATCCATCTCCATCCTAATGAAGTCGCAATGGCACCACCTGCAAATGATGCAACACCGGAACCTCCCCATGAACCAATTGACCAGTAGCTTAATGCTCTTTGACGGTCCGCGCCTTCAAAATAAGCTTTGATTAAAGCAATTGTAGACGGCATAATGAATGCTGCTGATAGACCGATAATAATTCGGCCGATTATTAATAAAACAGCACCTTGCGCCAATACTAAACAGAGTGAACCAAGAATACTTAGCCAATAACCGATGACCGCTATTTTTTTACGACCTATTTTGTCAGCAAGACCACCGGCCGCTACGATGAACATTCCTGAGAATAATGCCGATAAACTAATCGCTATATTAATCGTACCAAGCGAAATGCCTAAATCCTCTTGAACAGCTGGTACAACGTTTACCATTGCTTGAGCAAATAACCAGAATGTAATAACACCGAATACAATTCCGATGATCATTTTATTCGTACCTTTGTAAGTGTTCATAATAATCCTCCTATAAAATTTTCCGCGTAATTATAATGTCTTCAAATCTCTTTTAATCATACTCCTCAGTATTAAAAGAAATATTGCAACCACGCTTTAACAATTAACAATAGTGATTTATTTTCTCGAGAATATTTTTTAGCCGTTAAAGCCTGATCAATACTTCATGTCTTTAGTTTATACAGAAATCTATATGTCAAAAAGTTATTATTTGCGTATAACATGTATACTAGTCTGTATATTTTTTACGGAAACAATTGGAGCAGCAAAAATATACCGTCAATTTTTTACTTAAATAAAAAAAGACTGCTGCGTATCGTTCGCAACAATCTTTTTATAAAACAGCTTTTCTTATATCAAAAAAATGAATGGCATTCACCGTTAAGTATGAATAAAAAGACCAATCACTCATAATTTTTTCATCAAAAATTTCAAGTTGAGGATAGCTTGACCTGTTAATATAATCAATGACTTCCATATCCAATCCATAGCGGCTATTCAAATCAATCCAATTTGTATAAAGTGCGCCATGCTCACGGTCAAACGTGTATTTTCGCACTTGATATTCGCCAGGCTCCATTCCTTTAATTTTCACAAATAAGTCCTTATTGAACATTTGCAAAAACGTTTCCTCAATTAAATAATAAGGATTCACGGTTTTACTGTTCATGAGCACTAACTGATACCCACGTTCATTTTTTGTCATCATGTAATCAGGTCCTTGGGCAACAATCTTACCTTTTAGCCTTTTTGCAAACATTAACGCAAAATATGCCGGTCTTTTTCCATCAAAATAATGGAAAAGTTCTAGCCCTTCAATCCGGATACGTTGGCCGTCACTCTCACTTTCATGTACAACCGTATTAATCCAAAAACCTACTGATTCCACCTCATCTGATATGTCCAGCATATTTTCCAATACTAATGCTGCGCGGAAAAAGCGGCCGTTTGTCAGGCGTGTATTTCCGGAAAGAGTATTCCATGAAATGACATGAAGCGGCTTTTTAATTCCATTCTTCTTTAAATACGCTTTTATTTTTTCTGTTTTTTCTTTTAAATAATCTTTTGTCAGGAAAAAGCGGTCATCGTTCAACTCTTTAAAATCTACAACATCATTTTGATTCGAATGATACCCTATAAAATCTACAAACTCCGCCTCTTTTAACAGCCATATATGCGCTTCACTTGTCTTCTCCTTTTCAAAGGAAAAAGGTAAAAACATACCGACTTGAATATCCGGTACAATGCCTTTTATCAAATGGTATAACCTAAAATAAACCCGTTTTAGCTCATCTGCTGCCACGATAGTATTGTATGGTTCATAAAAGAGAAAATGCCAGGCGCTTAAATAGGAACCACCATATAATTGCAGACAATGCTTCAAAAAATGCTCCAGCTTTCTGAGATAATTTTCTTCATCCATCGTTAATTCCTGATAATCAATTCTTACGAAAAGTGCCAAGTTTTGCTGCTTTAAAAACTCCAGGGCAATATCGGTTTTAAAATATTGTGAACTTGTCGGGATGATTTCATCTGTTTCAATCTCAGCTGAAATCGCTTCTCCCTTTAGTAAATTACTGATTCCTATAAAATCTACCCCGATTTCTCTTTTCGCCATTAAAATTTGTGCACGGATATTTTCCTTTTGTAATTCCTTCAACTCATGCACAATAACCATATGTTTGGGCCTTGAAATAGGAATATTACCAGGCGCTGTTATATCCAATGACAATTCTTCAAATTTCGATTGTGTATTTTTATACGATTGATCAAGTGTATTTAAAATAACCCCTAACTTGCCTAAAATTTCAGGTGAATGTACTGGCTGTTCCGCATCTTCCAGCGGGTACTCTTTAAATGAATCCTTCTTCTCTACAGGATGTTTCTCCCGATAGACATGCGGTGTCATCCCATAGTTTTCTTTAAAAAGGGTCGTAAATGATTTCGTGTTGGGAAATCCATTATTCATCGAGATTTGTGATACCGTATCATTCGTATAGAGCAAATCTTTTACACTATGCTTCAGACGGATTGTCATTAAATAACGACTGAACCCCATATTCATCTTTTGTTTAAAATAACGGGATAAATAAGCTGTCGACAAATAGGATTTTCGGGCCATTTCCTCCAACGTAATCGGCTGATCATAATTTCTTTCCAAGTAATCGATAATTTGCGTAAGCCGCTGATCATTTGTATCCAATTTTTCTGAGGAGCTTCCTTTTTTCTTAAAGCCGCGAATGAGCGTAAGCAAGATATCACATAAATATTTTTGAAACTCAATTTGGTGGCTTTCATCTTGACGGTAATAGGAAATAATTAACTTAATAAGCCACTTACGAAGATTATTAAGCATTTTTTCGCGCCCCATATGCACTTCCTTTGAGTAGCATTCAAAGCGATTATCACGGTAATTTTTATAAAATCGGTCGATAAATGCATCCGAAATTGTTAGACTGAGCACATAATTATTAGGATTCCCCTTTATTTGAAAGAGCTCGTTCCGATTAATAACCAATAAATCAAGTTTATTTAATTCATAAAAATGACTATCTGTCTCGACAGTAATCTGTCCTTCAACAACAAATATTAACTCAAGCCCCTGATTTACTTTTGGTGATAAATAATGAATCTCCTTTAAGGAAATTTGAAATTCAGATAGCTGGTTACTCATCTGTTCACCTCACTACTTTTCTTTAATTAGTTTTCCTAATGTGGGAAGTTTTGTTCCTTTTATACGATTTGTCTATTATGTCGAATTGTTTCAATAAACTTTTCAATCGTTGCCGTCAAATAGGAATCCGCTCTCCTAATAAAGACCGTCTTTACTTTACTATACTCACTTGGCAATGAGTGACAATAAATAGTCCCGCTCTGCTCCAGATGTGCAACAGCTGACTTTGGGACAAATGAAACCCCCAGTCCCATTGAAACACTGCGTATAATCGTTTCCAGTGTACCAAACTCCATCACTTTTTGAGGACTGATATTTTGATCCTGGTACCATGTTTCCAGACGTGCCCGGTATCCGCAGCCTTTTCTGAAACATAGGAACGGGATGCCTTCTAATTCTCCCAACTTCAGATGAGGTGAGTTTGAAATTAATACAAGCTCTTCATCAAACACTTCATATGACTCAAGATCCGGATGAATATTCGATGCAGTTATAAACGCTCCATCCAATTTATAATCCAGTACTTTTTGCTCCAATTTCTCTGTTACCCCTGTTATTAATGACAAATCGACACTTTGATAACTTTTCATATAGGAAGTTAATATATTCGGTAAATGGTAGACCGTTTCGACCGTACCTATTTCAAGCTTTCCGATTGGTTCATTTTTATTAAGAACAGCTCTTTTCATTTCCTCCGTTAATAGCAATATTTTTTTACTATAAGATAACAAATTTTTTCCTTCAGGTGTCAAAGTCATCCCTCGTCTATGTCGGTTAAATAATGGCGTGTTCAATTCTACTTCAAGTTTTTGTATTCTTGATGTAATATTCGATTGGACATAATTTAATTCTTTCGCTACTTCCGTAACTGTTCCCTTCTCGGCAACAAGTTGGAAAATTTCCAAGTCTTTAAATTCCACGATACATCCACCCTCCTTTTCCTGTTCCTATTACTCTAACATGGTATCTTAAATACTGATATTAATCATAACTTTTATTCATTTTACGAGATAGTTATACAATTGTAAGATAGTAATCGTGACTATTTAGTGAAATGAGGTTAATAAAGGTTGAAAAATAGTGTTCTAATCGGTTCTATTTTATGTTTTATAGCTGCAGTATCATGGGGGGCAATGTTTCCGGTAGCCCATGATGCATTTAAACATATAGATCCATTCTACTTCACCATTTTTAGATATGGCGCAGTGACGATTATTTTAATTGCACTGCTGTTATGGAAAGAAAGAAAGAGAGCTTTCCGTATGGAAGGAAAAGGCCTGCAACTTTGGTTTTTCGGTACGATGGCCTTTACTGTTTATAATTTGCTTATTTTCTGGGGCGAGGATTTACTCGGACAATCCGGTGTTATGACGGCCTCTATTATGGAATCACTTATGCCGATGATTTCGATTGTCATCTCATGGATGATTTTTAAGCACCGTCCATCGCTGTTTACATTACTATGTGTATTATTATCATTTATCGGCGCGGTATTAGTTATTACAAAAGGCGATCTTCAGGCATTTTTAGGCACGACAGGTCAGTTTATCCCTTCCCTTTTAATCTTTATCGCTGTCGTCGGATGGGTGATTTATACAATGGGTGCCAATGAGTTCAGTCATTGGTCTGCTTTGCGCTATTCTACATTGAGCTGTTTACTTGGAACCGTAACCGCATTATTCGTTACTTTAGGTGCGACAATGTTCGGCACTTTATCTGTGCCTGCTGTAAACGATGTAGTTGCAGTAGGTCCACACTTACTGTTTATGATTATTTTCCCGGGTGTCATTGCATTATTGGGCTGGAACATTGGCGTCAACTACTTGTCACCTTTAAATGCATTACTGTTCATCAATTTCGTTCCTGTCACAACACTTTTCATTTCCATTGTTCAAGGGAATTCAGTGACGGTATTTGATATAGTAGGAACAGTGTTGATTATCATTGCACTTTTATCAAATAATATATATGTAAGAATGCTGGACAAGAAAAAGGCCAATCATACGATGCAATCTACATGGAGTGAAGGGATTTCTTAACTACAATCTTTAGGCTTAATGCAAATAAGCGATTGGGACAGAAATAGAAATACCATTGGATAAGAAGAAAGACCTTATTAAGAAACGGATATTTTATAAAATTGATTGGAATGGAGAGGAGGCGACTCCAGCGGGAATAGCGTGACGCCTGAGACTAGGAACAAAAGCTAAGAACGCCACGTCCTGTGGCAACGCTTTTGTGACCAACATCCTGTTGGCCTCACGCCCGCGGAAAGCGTCCGACCTGGAATAGAAATCAATTTTTAACACTCAGCAAAAAAATGCCATTTTTCTCTCAGAGAAAAATGGCATTTTTGGGTTATGTCCCACCCTCAATTAAAATCCCGCTACTTTTATAGTTCATTGTAATATTTTCCTTATAATGTTATCTTTTAGGTTGAAATACTATAAATTTATTTAAAGGAGTTGAAAAAGTGAGAAAAACGATTGCCTCCATTAGTATTGCACTAGGCTTGATGTTTGCGATCGGAACGAACGTCAATGCTGCGACTGTTCATTACAAAGACGTCAAAGAATCGGACAACTTTTATCCCTCTGTTGAGTATTTATTAGACCAAAAAGCAATTAGCCGGACATTGCCTTATTTTAGACCATATGAAAATATTACGCGTGGCCAAGTGGCAAGTATACTTGCAAAAGTATTGGATGACCGCTTAAAAGAGATTGAGTATACGGAATGGTATAGGGGTGCGAACTTTATTGATGTGCCAAAGACAGATCAATTTTATCCTTACATTAATAAGCTGGACTGGAACGGGATTATGCGCGGGTATTATGTGAATGATACTTCTTCCTCTGCGAGGGCTTTCGGTATTAACCAGCCTTTAACGCGTGGACAATTTGCCGGTGTAATTATAAAAGCATATGAAATTCCATTAATTCAATTGCAAAGCTACAAAGAAAGTGGCGCTTCCCCATCTGACATATTCGATGGAAAAAACTTTACGTATCCTTGGGGCCAGGAAATCGCGACACTTCAAACAATCGGAATTTTAAATGGTTACCAGGACGGAAATTTCAAACCAAGTACACCGATTAAACGTTCTCAGTTTGCAAATATGCTTGTGAAAGCTGCAAATGGCGAACTGTATTTCTTTAACCAGAACAAACTGCTCAATGACTTTGAACAACTAGGTATTTCTAAAGAAATTTCAATAGAAAAAATCAAAACACTAACAAATAATACAACTGTTAAATATTTGGCTTCCTACAGAGATGTACGGTATTTAAATGCTGTGACTATTGCAATAATGATCTATAAAGAAGGAGTCATTTTGTTCGAAGATATTAACGTGAAAATGGCTGTTTCAAAAGATGCGAACGGAAAGTGGCAGTTGAATGTTGAGAAAATCAATTAACAGGGAATTAATTATAACCGGTATCAGCTGGACGGCTAATCTATTTGATTAGCCTTTTTTTTATAACTTGAAGTTTATGTTTTTCTGATAGGCCGCTCTCTTGGTGTAATATTAATAATATAGTAACTAATAATTAAAATCAGGATTACCCCTGCAAAAATGAGTGTATCCATTGCGGAATCATGTTCGACAATAATGAGTCGGAGCATGGCCGTAATTCCGATATACATAAAATAACGAAGCGGGAAATGATAGTCTTCTTTAAAGTATTTCACAATCATCGTGATAAACTCGAAATACAGGAAGAATACTAAAATTTTTGCCAGTAAGTATTTGTATTCATGCTTTTGCCCGTTAAATATAAACTTTAAAAGCTCGACCATTTCGATGATGAGCATGACACAAAGAGTTAACGCCAATACTGTTAAACCAATATTCAAGATCACTTGAAGCACTTTCGGAATAATTTCTTTAAATGGCTTAGGTTTGGATAAAAACTTCATTTATACACACCCCCAGACGTTATATTTTCAGATTATTCCATCATTAGGGGTATGTCAATTTTGTAAGCGATTACTATTTCAAAAAATTTTTTTACGTTTTTTTATTCTTAAAAAGAACCTTTTAAATTGCTAAATTGCCCAGGTTCATTTTCAAATATTGAATAAACGGATGCTTCACCTTATCCACTTTTCTAGTACAGCAAAACAAGCTCTGGCTGATTTCCACTTGATCGACAAAGACGCGTGCAATGCTGCCTTGCAATAATTTTTCCTTTACACTGCATGCTGGTGCGATTGCCATTCCATAACCGGCTTCCACAACTTTAATCGATTCCAGTACACCTTCTATTTGTAAGCCAAATCTCGGTAACGGGCAATTATGCGTATAAAAAATAGCCTCCATTAAATCCAGTGTTGAACTGCCTCGCTCCCTATAAATAAAATCATGCTCACTTAGCTCAAAAATCGATACTTTTTTATTTGCTAAAGGATGTGCTGGATGGACAACAAACCAAAACGGAATATCCAGTATTTTCTCAAAGGACAAATCTTCATGGCCAATATTGCTTTGCACAACAAATCCAAAATCAACTTTATAATCAAGAACAAGACGCTCCACAGACTGTACATTTCCAAGCGATACATACATATCGATATTTGGATTTTTTGATTTATATCCCGCAATGATTGGCGGCAAAATATAATTGGTTGAAATATAAGACGAAGCGATTTTTATATTCTCTTTCTTTTCCAAAAAGGCTTTAAATTTTTCATCAATCTGTTCTTCCAAATGAAATAACCGTAAGCCTTGCTCATAAAGAAATTCACCTTCATATGTAAGCTGAATACCTCTTCCCTTTCCTTCTATAAGTTTCACTCCGATTTCTCTTTCAAGTTTGCGTATTTGTACAGTTACAGCCGGCTGACTGATATGCAGGAACTTCGCTGCTTCAGTAATACTGCCCAGTTTTGCAACGTTTGTGAAAATTCGTAGCGTATGTAAATTCATTTCCTCACCCACTCATAACTTAAATTTATGAATATACAAAATATATATATTTGTTTTATGAGTAGTATAGCAGTATTTTGTGAGTAGGGGGGATTTGTTTGGAGAACTTATTTATAGAGTGGCTATCCATAGATGGGCTCATTTTATTCGCAATCGGCATACTTGCTTCCATTGTAGGGGTCATGTTTGGGGCTGCAGGATTTGTATTGCTTCCTTCCTTATTGTTAGTCGGCATTCCGATTCATGCGACTGTCGCAATTAATAAATTTGCAACAGGCATATCTTCATTTTCGACGGTTATTGTTCTGACGTTGAAAAAAAGAGTACAACTGAAAAAAATGATTCCATTTATGCTGATTGCAGCAATTGGCGGTATAAGCGGGGCATTTTTAGCAACAAGATTGGCGGAACATACGATGAATATTGTTGCTTGTATTGTTTTAATCGTAATGTTCTTTTTTCTTATTAAAAGTAAAAAGAAAGAAGTAATTAATGAGCAGCCCGACATCGAAAAGAAAACTAATTTAATTGCACCTTTTTTTATTAGTATTTATGATGGTGGGCTTGGAACAGGTTCTGCACTGCTAAACATTACATATTTTCTGAAGAAACAAGTCAGCTATGTAATGGCTGCAGAAATGACTCGTTTTTTAATGTTTGCAAGCTGCACAACTGCTTTTTTATTTTACCTGTTCTATGGCATCGTTAATTGGGGTGTTGCCGTTCCTGTAGCTGTCGGATCGATTGTTGGCTCCCATATCGGTCTAAAAATCATTCCTTATTTAAAAGGAAAATGGGTTGAGATTTTACTGCCTATTATATTTTTCCTGTTAATTATCCAAGTAATATCGGATTTACTTTTCTAATATTGTGGCTGGGACAAACTTAAAATGTATCTGTCCCAGCCATTTTTATTTACTGGCCCTTTTCTTATGCACTACACCATTCAAAAATAAAATAACCATTAAAAGTATCGACAGATTAAATGTTACGTTGGAAATTTCGGTATTTAATACAAAGACCATTACATTATTTAATAAAATAACTGCGCAAATTATAAACGATAAATTAGCAATAAAATGATTGCTCAAGTTATGTGACACCCCTTAACTTTCATTCCAATCGGTAAATAATTCGATAAATTGTTTGTGATCATCCCGCCAACACGCAACCCTATTGCAGCCGGCTTTCCGCTTATTAAAAAACTGCCGACCAGCAATTCACCTGTTTGTCTTCCCTTTTCACTTCGGAAAGTTGTTTTTGGCTGCTTAATAAATTGCTGGTACACTTTCGGATAGTGATAATACGATTTTTGGACATCTTCTTTTATAAGCTGTCCGTCTTCAGCAAATATTTCTACCGTATCTCCCTCCCGGCCAAATACGGGTTTCTTTACATAGCGGATCCCTTTTTCGATAAACAGGCTATCTTCCAAATAGGTCGGCAAAAAATATTCGGCAATCCATTCATGCTCTTCCGTCGTAAAAAATGCATTTCGTTCTTCATGCAAGCCCCAGATGATGGCTTGTACTGCTTTGTTTTGCAGTAAAAATGCCGAGGGCGGGTTAAGGATTGTCAGCAAATTCTGCTCAACCAGTTCCATTAGCCACAATCCTATTCTATTCTGCGCATCATCTTCGTCCTGAATTAAATTTTCTATCGGAAATGTTGGACGATACAGCAAATCGATCCGCTTTCCATCCTCATCGAACAACCCGACACCCTTTTGTATTTGCAATTGGTGTAAAGGAGTAAACTTTGCTCCGGGCACAAATTGCATTATGTAAAGCGTAGTATAATAATCTTCTATATTATCATCGTGGGCGGTAAAAACGATATGTGCATCAGGGGAAAATATGCTTTGGGCAACACTTTTTCTCACCATGCTTTTTAACATCTCTTCCATTGCATTATTCGGATTTCCCATGCCAAATGCTTTGCAGATTTGGCCGTTTACAACAAATAATTCCTTGATGAACGTAGGTGTATCAGCATTCATTTCAATACATTTATAGCCGCCATTATGAGCAATAAAATCAAAACGCGCAATAACACTTTCCGCTTCCAGTGTTTTCAGGCGCAGAATAGGAATTGTTTCTTCCGGATAGCCCATTTCAATCAGGGCTTCATCCGGAAGATTGCGTAATAAATGGGCTGTTTTAAAAAAGATTTTCCCTGCACAATCAGTAGCTATGCGAATTTTTTCTACTTCTTCCTCTGTTACTTCATAAAGGTCATAGAGAGCATATTCCTCGTCATATAAATCAGCCCAAAACCGGTCGATACTTGCATAAAATTTCCTGCGCTCGCTGTTCGTCATGGATTACTCAGCTCACTTTCATCTCGGTAACATACATTACGTAGACACCACGATCTTCATCAATCTCTGTTGAAGTAACAAGCATTTGCCCAATGGATGGTATATCCACTACGTTTTTCAGTAAGTAGCGGATCACTTCAAAATGCGTATCACAAGGAATACGTGACAACAGACGATAATTTTCACGTTCGTTTGGGCTTCTAAACTCGATATGTATGCCCCGCTCACGAAAATTTTTCTCATCCTCGCCGGATAAATTGCGGCCCATCTCCTTTAGCACAAGGACTTCCACATCTTCTTCCATTTCATTCGATACAAGCTCATACTGTGTACCGCGCATAATAAAATACGTGCAGAGCTGCCTTGCATAAAATTCATCGATCCCTACATTTGTTTCGGTATATTCATAAAACGGTTCATAATGACCATTTCCTTTATCAACATAGTAAATTAACCGCTTCATTATTTCCGCTCCTTAAATTAATAAGATATGCATTTCGCAACAATCAACCCGACTGCAATTGATAACGACAATAACATTGTTCCGACTGCACGGTTATCTTCCTCAATCGCCTTTTGAATACTGAATTGGATTGTTATAACTTCTGCCAGGAAAAACACTATTACCTGCGCTACAATTCCAATCAAACCCCAAATGGCCATATCCATTAATGATATTGAATACTCTGCCGCTGCACCTAATACTATTGCCAGACCAACTACTTTACCGCCCATTAACATTGCGGCTGCTACATTCCTTTGTGCAATTAACTGAAATTCTTTAATCTTTGGTGTACTGAGCGCAAACAGCACCATACCGATTATTAATAAACCTAATGACACACCCAGATATGATAAAAAATTTAAATACCCATTCATGTTATTTTGTCTCTCCTATCCCCCGAAGCTTTTTGTGCCACTGCCAAAACCTGAACTGGTCTTTGCGGCCTTAAAGCTATCGCTATTTTTATAATTTATGTAGCTGCTGTCACTATTTAGTGCAGATTTATTATTGAAATATCTACCCCCATAATAGTAGGCGCCGTAATGTCCTGAACGGCTTTCGTCACATCGCCATACGCCTTCTTCTTCCGACCAGTCCCAATCCCGGCAGCTTTGGTCTGTAGGCTTTGGCGGTAAACTGCTTGAAGTACCGCAGCCAGCCAAACTTAATGTAAGCGCAGTTGCTGAAACGCCGGCCATCAATTTTTTCGTCTTCTCCATCTTTCTTAGCCTCCATTTCCTTTCCCCTTTAATCGTACGTAACAACAGTAAAAAAAGATTCTAAAAATTTAATTTTGGTAATAAAAAAATCCCGTGCATTAACAGGATTCAAAATTAGTAGTTCTTTTGTTTTATTTATCTAAAAACAATAGAAAATAACTCCCCGCACATATATACAAGGCGATTTGCGTAATCATGTAGATTGCACGTTCAGTTGATGTTAACTTTTTTTCTTTCTTCATCTTTTTAAAATGCCAATAAAAATATATCCCACATAAGAGGAGAATGGCTCCCGAAATTTGAAAAACATTTTCCAGTATACTAACCAAAGAAACCCTACTATTCTTTCTTCAGCTTTTGCATTCAATTCATTTTACACAATGGAATATAAACGACTTTGCCTGATTTGTAGCTGTTTGAAATGTAAAGTCTTCATAAGCGTTCACAGTTATAAAGCCTGCCTTTTTAAGTGCGGATGAAATTTCCTCTAGGCTTCGGAAAATTAGCTGGACCTTTGCTTCGTGCGTAATACCGGTATTAACATTTTTAATCTTTTCATAAAACGTAAAAACATTCCGGTCTAACCCTTCGTATTCATCCCAATACATCAACGGGTCTCCAGTATAGATATCTTGAAGCTGGTCTACTGTCTCATCTTTTTGCCACTCTTCCCATGCTTTTGCTTGAGGGTTTCGTGCATCAAAAATAAATTGCCCGCCAGGCTTTAAAGCTGTAAATACATCTTGCAAAACATTTTTCCAGCTCTCTTCCGTAATAAAAACCTGCGCCACATTCGCTGTCATGATTACTGCATCATATGAATTAATTGTTAAGCCCTTACTATCGCCAATTATCCATAAAACCAATTCAGCATTTTCCTTATTTTGAGCTCGATGAATGGCTTCTTCATTAGGGTCGATTCTAGTCACTTCATAGCCGGCCTTTGCCAGTTCTATTGTTACCCGTCCAGTACCGCACCCTAGATCGGCAATTTTCTTAGCTTTTGATAATTGTAGCAATTCCATAAAGTATTCATCTTCTTTTCCCCATGTATGGAACTGATCGTAATAATAGGCAATCATTTAACTTCCCCTGCTTTCCTTTTGAGCATCCGTTCACTTATAATTCCTACTCCAGCACCTACAAAGATTGGCAGTAAAGCAATCTCAGTATAAGAAAGCGAAATTTTAAATATCAGAAAATCTAAGTTAGCTACATGACCGATAAAATATAAAACAGCCATTGTTGCAAACGAGGCAAGTAATGGAATCCAAAATTCTTTTCCCATCATTTCATCTCCGTTCTATTCTTTTTACTGTCCATTAGCTTTTATGTTGTAAATCGCTCGAATTTAATTCTCTCTTATACCAAGTCGGTACAGGATTGTTCATATCGTCAAACCATTCCAAAACGTTTTTTGCCTGATTTTTCATGATGTTTAAATCATGTTCACTGTAATTTGCAGCCCAAGGAATGGATGACAGCATATTACTGCTAATATAAAAAGCAAGAAGCGAGAAAAACTCTATCGGCGGTGTTCCGTTAAAATATCCGTTAAGCTGCCCTGTAGCAAAAAATGGACTGGCAGTTGCACTCCATACAATCCGGTTAAATTCTTCCCACGGGTCTCCGAAGTCACTACGGTTAAAGTCAATTACATACAGCTCTTTCTGCGGAGAAATAACCATATTCCCAACATGGTAATCGCCATGGTGGAAACTTTGCTCTCTTCCTTCAAGGAGGTGTCTGTTCTCTTCGATATACCGAATGATTTTATCATCCCCCGCTATTTTTACATCACAATCCTGGTAAAGTCTGATTTTACTGTCTGCCTTCCGGTTAAAGTGTGTTCCCCAATCTTCCTGCTCTGCTGGTGCAGGAATACTGTGAATCTCTTTCAGTATTTGCCCTGATTTCACCCCTAGTGAATACTGTTCGTCTTCTGTCAGGTTAGGTAATACCTTCTCCGCGTCTTCACCGTCACACCATACGAAAAGTGTATAGACACTTTTACCGTTGTCACAAACTCCAAAATCGACAGGTAGTGAAACGGGCAATCCCCGATCAGCTAAACGCTTTATGATTTCATATTCATTTTTCTTTTTTTCATACTCCGCCATGTCACATATGCGCAGCAGCAATTTCCCATTTGTAACTGTTTCAATATAGTACTTTTTATCATCCGACCAACCTTTATTGATTGTTTCAATTTTCTTGAAGGTATCGTAGTTTTTTATATCGAACATGGATAATCCCCCCCTTTTGCTAGTAATTGCTTCTAGTATTTTAACATATAATTGTACATATTTTTCCAAATAAAGTGAAGGCCGATGTTCCAATATTAAAACTTTAAAGTAAGTGAAGATAATATCCGATTACTCCAAAACCTATAAGTGTACAGCATAAAATTTTGAATACGGATGAGTTATTGAGTGCCGGATATAAGATTTCCGATACGGTAACTATAAAGATCATCCCCATAGCAAAACTCATGAAGGCGGTGTTTAATAGCGGATGAACAATATTAAGAAAACTACCGATAAAAACACCTAAAGCTACTGGCACCGATACGAGAAAGGAAACTAATAAAACTGTAAATATATTTAACCCTGCTAATATTAATGGGATAAACAAAATTATTCCCTCGGGAATACTATGAAATAAAAGTGTTTGTAGTAATGCCTTTGTAAGAACAGGTTCTTGGTTGGCTCCTAATGTTATTCCAATCGGAAAATTGTGAACCGCAAAACTAAGCATTAATAATAAGCCAGTACGAATATAGTATTTCTCTTTACTATAACTTTCCTTATCTTGTTTAAAGTGCGAACTACCATGCAGTACTGTGAATACCATCATTCCTATAACAAATCCAATAATCGTACTTAACCAACCGCCTGATTCAATCGCTTCAGGAAGAATTTCAAAACTGATTAAGCCCAGAATTACTCCTGTACAAAGCGCATAAATAATATTTGCCCTTTGCTTGATTCCTTTAAAAAGCCATGCAATCATGCCACCAATGAATATGCCTGAAGAAGTCCATAAAAAGCCTAGTAACCACATCGTTATCACCTTTCACTGAGTATAGTTAGTCGTATGGTTAATCTTCAGCATTTATGAAAATAAAAAAACCGTATTTAAAGTATGAGTTTACTTTAAATACGGTTAAATATAATTTGATTATCCTTCCAAAGTTAACAGTCCATCTTCCATACGATACACTTTATCGCAAAACTCTAGCATACGTTCGTCATGGGTTACCATGACAGCAGCTTTGTTGCGTTCCTTAACTTCTTTTCGGATTTGCTTTACGACTTCAAATGCACGCTTAGAATCTAAGCTTGCTGTCGGTTCATCAGCTAAAATGATATTTGAATTATTCACAAATGCACGAGCAATCGCAACACGCTGACGTTCCCCGCCAGATAGTTCATTCGGGAATTTGTTGAACTTGTCACCTAATCCTAATTCCGTTAGTAATGTTTTCGCAAATTTCGTATCTTCTGCTGATACTTTGCCTTTCATTTTACGTACTAGTAATAACTGATCTAACACTGTTAAATACGGAATTAAGTTTGATGTTTGTAAAATGAATCCAACATCTGTTAAACGAAAAGCCGATAAATCTTTTTCCTTCATCTTGCCGATATTTGTACCATTGACAAGTACTTCACCTGTTGAAGGCTGAAGTAATGCCCCGGCAATCGATAAAAGCGTACTTTTCCCTGAACCTGATGGACCGATAATAGCGATGAACTCACCCGGGTTTACTGTAAGGGATACATTTTTAAGTGCATCCACTGTAGAGTCCCCTTCTTTAAATGATTTCGTTACATTTTTTAGTACTAAACCTGTCATTTATTCCACTCTCCCAATCGCTGTTAAAGGATCAATTTTTGTTACTTGGCGAGCTGAAATAACAGAACCAAAAACAGATACAATTAATAGCACAAGCGCGTATAAAAGAACCATTTTGAAATCTAAGTTAAACGGCATTCCCTCTGGAAAAACAAGAGCAGTTAAATACGTTAAAACAATGCCGGCAATAATGCTGATTAGTGATAACACGAATACTTGTGAAATAATCGATTTTTTAATAAAGCTATTTGATGCACCAATTGCTTTCATGACACCGAACTGCTGTGTTTTTTGCAAAATGAATACATAGAAGAATACCGCAATAATAACAGCTGAAATGATGAATAAGAAGGCAAGCATCATATAGATTGTTCCGCTCTCTTCTTTATATCCCGGCATTCCCATTACGGCTTCTGATTTTGTAAAAGTTTCAATCTCATCATAGTTGTTTTCGATTTTATCAGCATCAATGTTTGCACCTTGTAAAGCAATCATTGCTACTGGACTCTCTAAACCATTATCTGATCCTGGTGCTGCAAATGCATAGCTTTGCCAAACGTCTAAGTTAACAAACACACTTGGTAAATGGTTAAACGTTTCACCTTTAGTAATGCCGACTACTGTTAATTCAATACTAGAGCTTGTTACTTCAATTGTATCGCCAATCTCGTAGCCTTTTTCTTGCAATGTTTCATCAATGATGACGCCCATTTTATCTTCTGCAGCCATTTGTTTACCTGCTACAACTTTTGGCTCGATAAATTTACCTGGTTCGATTCCAAGAAACGCTACGTCTACTTTTTCTTTCGCATCAGGCGATTTCACGATAACAGTTGATTGTCCAAACTTCGCTGCCTCTTTGACACCAAATTGACCCTCAACATCATCGGCAACCGTACCTGTTACCTTCGTTTTCATCATTGTTGCAGCAGAGCCTTCTTCATAAATAAAAAGATCTCCGTCGATATTTTTCATCGTCGCTGCGGCTAATGACGATAAGCCATTACCTAATCCTGATAAAATAAAAACAAGCCATGCGATAAGCATAATAATTGAGCCAATCATCATGAAACGTTTTTTCGCGTGTTTCATTTCTTTGATTGCTAAAAACATTGTAAATCCTCCTTAGTAATATATATCAACCGATCTTTTCAACTCTTCTAATTACTAGAAAATTGATCACCTCGAAATAAATTATCCGCCTTTTAATAACTATATTCAAATATCAAATTCTCCATTTGAACATAAATTATAACTATTAAAAAATGGATAAATATAATTTTTTCCATGCCGCTTTTATAGTATAGGCGCCGAATATGAACTTTATATAAACTATTTAAAATTTTATTTGAAAAATTATGTAAGTAGGTTCGTTATATTAATATATAAAAAACCGTTCGCTTATTTAATACATAAGCGAACGGTTTTTAAAATCTTTATTATTCAACTGTAACTGATTTTGCCAGGTTACGAGGTTTATCAACGTCGCAACGGCGGTGAAGTGCAGCATAATAGCTGATTAATTGTAATGGTACAACAGATACTAATGGTGTTAACAGTTCATGTACTGAAGGGATGACTAAACGGTCGCCTTCTTCTTCCATGCCTTCCATTGCAATAATACATGCGTTGGCACCGCGAGCCACTACTTCTTTCACGTTACCGCGAATGTTAAGCGCCACACCTTTTTGTGTTGCTAAAGCGAAGACTGGTGTACCTTCTTCGATTAATGCAATCGTACCGTGTTTTAACTCACCACCGGCAAAACCTTCTGCCTGAATGTATGAGATTTCTTTAAGTTTTAACGCACCTTCCAATGATACACAGAAGTCCATATTACGACCGATGAAGAACGCATTGCGTGCGATTTTTAAATAGTCTTCGGCAATCTGCTCCATTTCATCCTTAGAGTCGATAATTGTCTGGATGCCGTTTGCAACGATCGCCAGCTCCTGTTTTAAATCAAAGTCAAGCTCCATTCCTAATTGCTTAGCAACGGCATAGGCAGCTACTGCTAAAACAGCTACTTGAGCGACATATGCTTTCGTAGAAGCTACAGCAATTTCAGGTCCGGCATGTAATAGTAATGTATAATCCGCTTCACGTGAAAGTGTTGACCCTTGTACGTTCGTTACAGTTAACGCTTTGTAGCCAAGCTCTTTAATTTTTACTAATACTTGACGGCTATCCGCTGTTTCACCTGATTGTGAAATGAAGATAAATAAAGGTTTCTTCGATAGTAACGGCATATTATAGCCAAACTCACTTGAAATGTGTACTTCTACTGGAATGCCTGCGATTTTTTCGAAGTACTGTTTCCCGATTAAGCCGGCATGGTAACTCGTACCTGCCGCAATAATATATAGACGGTCTGCTTCCGCTAATGCTTTTAGAATATCTGCATCAACCGTAACATCTTCACCTTGTTCATATGCTTGAATAATTTTACGGATCACAGTTGGCTGCTCATCCATTTCTTTTAACATGTAGTGAGGGTATGTTCCCTTTTCGATATCAGAAGCATCCAATTGTGCTGTATATGGTGCACGCTCAACAACACGGCCATTTAATGTTGTAATTTCAACTTTATCTTTACGAACGATTACCACTTCTTTATCGTGCAATTCGATAAACTGGTCTGTTACTTGCAGCATCGCCATTGCATCTGAAGCGATTACGTTGAAGTCTTCACCTACACCTACTAATAACGGTGACTTGTTTTTCGCTACGTAAATCGTTTCCACATCTTCATTATCCAAAAGCGCTAATGCATAAGATCCGTGCACTAATGATAATGTTTTACGGAATGCTTCTAACGTAGATAAGCCTTCTTTAGCAAATAAATCGATTAACTGTACGATAACTTCTGTATCTGTATCAGAGCTCATCTGAATTCCTTTAAGATAAGCTTTTTGTAATAAATGATAGTTTTCGATAACCCCATTGTGTACAAGCGTATAGCGGCCTGAAGCACTTGTATGAGGGTGGGCATTTAAGCGGTTCGGTACACCGTGAGTTGCCCAACGTGTATGACCAATCCCTACAGCCGCTTCAACATCGCCATCAACTGCTTTACGTAAATCCGCAATACGTCCCTTTTCTTTGAAAACTGTTACGCCTTCTTCATTGTGTACAGCAATCCCTGCAGAATCATAGCCTCGGTACTCTAGTTTCTCTAAACCTTTTAATAAAATCTCTTTAGCGTCCAATACGCCGTTATATCCTACAATTCCACACATAATCCGTTTCCTCCAATGTTATTGCTACATCGAAGCACATTTTGGCAACACAAAAGTAGACTACGAAATCTACCATTTTTTTGCCTAGTGCCTTTAGGGAAGTTAATTCGAAGGTGATGTTTGCTCTCGTTTAGCAAAGCCTGCACGCATCATTAACAATCCTGCTCTATTTAAAAAGGTGATGTAGCTAAATATTATTTTTAATTGTATGCCGTTTCGTTTTTCTGTCCAGAAAATCACTTCTCTGTTTTAAAACGAAAGTTACAACCGGGCATGTGCGATCGGGAGGCATCCGCCGAAATTTCGATAAACCTCCACCTCGTCAACTAAGGATTATGTCCGCTCGATTTCCTTAGTTCTGGCGCTATAATTGTTTTCCGATTTTGTATGCGCGATTTCCTCTCCTTTTGCGCAACTCAGCCATATCCTTTTGCTGAGCATTTACATCATACACATAAACAATTTCACCGTCAATCCTACGCTTTCATTGTAAGCGCTTCATAGATAAATTTTCTGTCCAAAGCTAGTGCGGCTGTTGCCTTTCGAATGTGAATTCTATCCCATAAGAAAAAATCCCGTTTTGATTTAGAAGGTGAAGCTTGTAACAGCAGAATCATTGTCATCCCACTGATTACAAGACTCACTCCTTACATGACATCAAAACGGGATATGCACTATTTTCTATCGTATGCAAAGAGCTCTATTAAAGCTCCTTCTCTTTTAATAAATTAACAATTTCTCGGTTAAAGGCAGGTAAATCATCCGGTGTACGGCTTGTAACAAGCTGTTTTTGACAAACAAATACTTCTTCATCATGGAAATTTACCCCTGCATATTCCAAGTCGACTTTAATTGATTTATAACCTGTCGCATCTCGTCCCTCTAATGACTTCGCCGTAATTAACAGCTGTGGTCCATGGCAAATTGCAAAGACAGGTTTCTTTTCATCCATAAAATGCTTTGCAAATGCTACAACGCGATCATCATCACGCAGTAAATCCGGTGAAAAACCACCCGGGATAAATAACGCATCAAAGTCCTGCGGGTTTGCCTCTGCTACCCCTTTATCAATCTGAACTGTTGCTTCACCATTTTTCCCTGTAATCGATTTATTGCCTTCTTTATCGATCGTTACAATTGTATGACCTGCAGCCTCAAGTGCTTCTTTCGGACTTGTGAACTCCACATCTTCAAACTTATCTGTAATTAATGTTGCAATTTTAGCCAATGTAAAACACTCCTTCGTCTTATTAGGTTACTTTATTTTGTTTCCCCGAATTCTTGAAAATGAAACATGTTATAGTGCAATCATTAGAACAAGTGTAGGCATTTTTAGAACGTTTTAGCCGGATGCTTGAACAGTTTAAGTATTCTTTTGAATGGTTAAATTTATAACTGGGTTTAAGAGGTAAAAACCGGTTTTGTGTTGTTTAGATTTAATCTTGAGTCGTTTTATTAGAACAGTTGGATGAGATTTTAGAAGAGTGGCAGTCGATATTAGAACATTCGACATGGGTATTTGAAAACTTAAACTACATATTAGAACATCGGGCACTTTTATTAGAAGAACAGCATTTTATTAGAACTCTTTCAGTTATATTAGATCTTCTAAACCGGATATTAGAACATCCGCATGCTGCCATTAAAAACGTGCCCACAAAAAAACACCGGAAGCAATGTTTCCATTACTCCCGGTGCCGTTTTAAAATTTATTCAGCTAAACCCATTTCTGTACGTACTACCTCTGCAATGCGTACAACATAATTTTCACAAGCCTCTTCAGAAGCTGCTTCTACCATAACACGCACTAAAGGCTCTGTACCTGAAGGGCGTACTAATACACGACCATTGCCGGCCATTTCCGCTTCTACTTCAGCGATGACAGCTGCCACCTTTTCATTTTGAGTTACTGCATGTTTATCTGTTACACGTACGTTTACTAATTTTTGCGGGTAAATTGTCATTTCCCCTGCAAGTTCAGAAAGCTTTTTGCCTGTTGCTTTCATAATATTCACTAACTGAATACCTGTAAGCAGACCGTCGCCTGTTGTATTGTAATCTAAAAACACGATGTGACCTGATTGCTCGCCACCTAAGTTATAATCATTTGCACGCATTTCTTCCACAACATAGCGGTCACCAACCGCTGTCTTTACACTTGTCATTTCGTTTTCTTCAAGCGCTTTGTAGAAGCCCATATTACTCATAACCGTCGAAACTATCGTGCCTTTGTTTAAACGACCTTTCGCTTGTAAATATTTCCCGATGATGAACATAATTTGGTCGCCGTCAACAATCGTACCGTTTTCATCTACAGCGATTAAACGGTCTCCATCTCCATCAAATGCTAAACCAACATCCGCCCCGCGCTCCGTGACAAATGCCGCTAACTTTTCAGGATGTGTTGAACCGACACCTTCATTGATGTTCAGTCCATCCGGTGAAGCACCCATCGTTGAAATATCTGCCTCTAAATCTGCGAATAAATGTGTTGCTAGAGAAGAAGTCGCACCATGCGCACAGTCTAACGCCACATGTAACCCTTCAAAATCTTCTTCTACTGTTTGTTTTAAGTATGAAATATATTTTTGTCCACCTTCAAAGTAGTCTGTTACTGAACCAACAGCAGCACCTACTGGACGTGGTAATGTATCTTCTTCTGCATCAAGAATACGTTCAATCTCTTCTTCTTGTGCATCTGTTAATTTAAAGCCGTCTGGACCGAAAAATTTAATGCCGTTATCTGCAACAGGATTGTGAGATGCCGAGATCATAACACCCGCTTCAGCATTCATGACACGTGTAAGATACGCAACACCCGGTGTACTAATTACACCTAAACGCATAACTTCTGCTCCAATTGAAAGAAGACCCGCAACAAGTGCACCTTCCAACATTTCCCCAGATATACGTGTATCGCGTCCAATTAACACTTTCGGGCGATCTTTAGCATCCTTCGTCAGCACATAGCCGCCAATACGGCCTAGTTTAAATGCCAACTCTGGTGTTAGTTCACTATTTGCGACACCGCGAACGCCATCTGTTCCGAAATATTTACCCATTTACTTTTTCTCTCCTTCAACGCTTGAAATACCATACGTTTTTAAATTTACCACATAAAGTGGATTGCTTGTTTTATTGATAGCTAGTTTCCATCTGTATCTTCAACATTTGTATCTGCATCTTTATCTGCTTCACTTTTATTATCCTGTTCACGAACTGGCTCTCCACTCACACTAGCACGTACCGTTAGTTTATCTTGAGATAACTTGGTAGCACCTGTTGGAAGCTCAATCTTTAAATCGTACGGACCGGATTTTTTTATTTTTGAAAGATCGACATCGACGACCACTTCTTTTAATGTATCCACTACAGATTTAGAACCATATACCGTTATGTTAGATTTTTCTGGGGATAAACTGTCAATTTTAAGCCCCTCTACTGGTTCCCCAATTTCGTTGATCTTAATCGGGACTTCTCTACTATATTCATTAATTTCTACTTTTACATTGACCTTATCCGGATTAATGCTGACATCGAGCTTATTCAGATCACGGTCGAGTACCTTTACAGCCGCTTCCTGCTCAAATGACTTATTCACATCTTTCTCGCCTGAAACCGTCGCCTTTACATAACTTATGTTATCAATGACACTCTTAGCTCCTGTTACCGCTACTTTTGACGGTTCTGCCGTCATCTCGTTCAGTACAAAGTTCTCTGCTAAAAGGCGGTTATTCATTTCCGGCTCTACACGAAACTGTTCAGTAACCTTTTCCTCTATTGTTACATTAATTATTCTTGGCTCAATTGATACATCCAGTTTTTCGGAAAAGTTTTCTTGATGTATTGTAACGCTATGCTCACCAATTAACAATGAGTTTAAATCGACAAAGAGTTTGAAATCCTTTTCCAGCTTTGTTTTCATTACAATTTGTTTCGGCCCTGAAATTTTCACATCGACCGTTTCAGGGAGCCCTGTCACAAATAAATTATCAGAATCATAGTAAACTTCCAATGGCACATTTGTAATGACATCTGTTTCATTGGATGAGCTCGATTCCGTTTCACGTTTTTCTTCTGTTTGAATATACAGGAAAAGTGCAACCGCTAAAAACAAAGCGGTTAAACGGAGCATCCATGAGCTATCAAATACCTTATCCATTCTTTTTCCCTCCCCAAGTCCACTTAGATGCTAAGTTAGAATCTTGCTCAGGACCAAACCACAGTTTACGCAGTAATTCTTCAAATTCTTTAATAGTGAGATTACGGTGTAAATTACCGTTAGCTGTTATACTAATCGCACCTGTTTCTTCGGATACAACAATTGTAATTGCATCTGTTACTTCACTTAACCCAAGTGCAGCTCGGTGACGTGTACCTAATTCTTTAGAAATAAATGCGCTTTCCGACAATGGTAAATAACACGCTGAAGCGGCAATTTGGTTTTTCTGTATAATTACGGCCCCGTCATGAAGCGGTGTATTTGGGATGAAAATATTAATCATTAATTCAGAAGAAATTGCAGCATCCATCTTAATGCCTGTTTCTACATATTCATTTAAGCCTGTATCTTTTTCGATTGAAATAAGTGCTCCAATTCGGCGCTTTGCCATATAACTTACGGATTTTTTCATCGCTTCGACTAAGCGTGTCTGTTCATCTTCTTGCTGGTTATTAGTGCGTTGGAAAATCTTCCCTCGCCCGATCTGCTCAAGGGCCCGGCGAATTTCCGGCTGGAATATTATAATAATGGCTAAGAAACCCCAATCAATTACTTCTTGCAGTAACCAATCAAGGGTGTCTAAACCGAAAACGTAGGTAGCAAATTTCGCTAACACAACAATTAATAACCCTTTTAATAATTGAACGGCTTTCGTTCCTTTAATGAGGGTCAATGCTTTATAAACTACGTACCATACGAGCAGTACGTCCAGTACTTTAAAAATCATATCTACAGCAGCAATGTCTGTAAATTGTTCAATTATTTGCATGTGGCATCCCCCACCTTTACTTGCTAATCCATATTGTTTTTAGTATAGCACAATTCTGTCAGGGATTAACTTTCCTAACAGAAAAAAGTCTACCCGAGCGAGTAGACTTTTCTTTCTATACTAGAACGGCTTTTTTTTGAGAAAAGTTCCGATTTATTAAGAAAAATATTATTTCTTATTGTAATTGTCTTAGTGACAATTGTCCGATGTTACTCATCAAAGACAGTGATTGCTTTATTGAAGCCGTCTTTAATTTTGTACCAAAGCCATTCGAACATTTCATCGATTTCCTCTACTTGCCCTGTAACGACTGCCGTAGATGCCATATAGTTGCCATTGATAACTGTAATATTGCCGTCCACTTCCCCTTCGACAATAATATCGCCATTTTTCACAACGATGTCACCTTTTACAACTTGACCGTCAGGCACTGTTACCGTTTGCCCCTCAACAACTAAATTAGGCTGTTTTGTCACAGAGAATTGATCATCATTCGGGAAGCTGCCTAACAATGTGGCACTCATACATAAAAAGAATACTGCTGCAGCTACAAGTACAGGATGCTGACGGAACCAACGTTTGATGCCGGCAGAACTTTTGCGTTTCGGTAAACGACTTATCACTTGATCCTCAAAGCGCGGAGGGGCAGTAATATGTGCTGCACTCTTGATAAACGCAACCGTGTCACTTAATTCATGCATATGTTGTTGGCAATCAGGGCATGTTTGTAAATGCTGCTTCAATAATTGTTCATGCTCACGACTAATATCACCATCTAAATATTCGTGCATATAATCCACGAATTCTGATGCACACGTTTTCATGCGTATCTTCCTCCTACAAATTGTTTAACTGCTTTCTTAACGCTTCACGGCCACGGTGAATCCGCGTTTTAACTGTTCCTAAAGGCATATCCAAAATTTCGCTAATTTCCTGAAGGGACAGTTCTTCTATATATTTTAAAACAATGACCGATCGATACTTGTCTGGAAGGCGGCTAATTTCATATTGTATACGGTCCTGAAGCTCCATCTGCTCAACGGCCTCTTCCGGCAACTGCTCATCTGCGGCAATTTGAGAATACATATCCAGCCCTTCTGTCCCGGCTACCTCCGCATCTAAATAATAATCGGGCTTCTTTTTACGAATTCGGTCAATGCAAAGATTTGTTCCGATCCGGTAAAGCCATGTTGAAAATTTTCGATTTTGATCATACGAATGTAAATTAATATAGGCACGTATGAATGCCTCCTGTGCGATATCTTCTGCTTCCTGTTTATTGCCAAGCATTCGATAGCACACTTGATACAGCTTGTGCTGGTAGAGGTTAACGATGTCGGCATATGCGTTTTGGTCACCTTTAAGCACTTGCTTTATTCTTTTATTAACTAACGCATCCATTTGTCTTTCCTCTCCACCTTTTCAGCTGTTCTATATATACGGATTGCTTATTAAATGGTTTCACTTTCTATAAAAATATTTTCCCACTCATAAATATGTGCCCTTATTATAACAAACTTCATAACGACCAATCGAATTTTTTCGTAATTATCATACTAAAGTTTCGCCAAATAAAGAGCCAATTAATGCAACCGCTACATCTGCTGTTTTATTTCTCTCATCTAATATAGGATTCACTTCTACAAACTCTGCTGATGTCATTAATCCGGATTCCTGTATCATTTCCATCGCTAAATGACTTTCTCTGTAAGTGATCCCACCTGCTACCGGTGTCCCCACTCCAGGAGTATATAAAGGATCTAATGCATCTAAATCAAGTGATAAATGAAGGCCGTCTATTTGCAATTGCTTAAAGTATTTTAGCGTTTCTTCCATTACATACGTCATTCCAAGCCGATCAATTTCGTGCATTGTGTATATTTTAATGCCTCGTGTCTTAATAAGTTCCCGTTCACCTTCATCGATAGAACGTCCCCCAATTATAACAATGTTTTCGGCTTTAATTTTAGGTTCTGCATGTAAAATTGACGTTAGCCTTTGATGACCTAGTCCAATACTTGTTGCTAGCGGCATTCCATGAATATTTCCCGATGGTGTCGTTTCCGGTGTATTTAAATCTGCATGAGCATCAAACCAGATCACGCCCTGATTCTTATATTTCATCGATAGGCCAGCCAATGTACCAATTGCAATACTATGGTCGCCTCCTAAAACAAGCGGTATGTAATCCTTTTTTACGACGTTAAATACTTTTTCGGCAAGCGCTGTATTGACCTTAATTACTTCTTCCAGATTAAGCAGCTTTTCATCTTTCTGTGCAGCTGCATCCCCTTCAATTACTTGAATATTCCCTTCATCCTCAACTTCATATCCAAGATTAGTCAAACGTTGCTGCAACCCCGCATACCGAATTGCACTCGGTCCCATATCCACCCCACGGCGCTGTTGCCCATAATCACAAGGTACCCCTACGATTGAAATTTTCTTATTCATCATTTCTGCATCCCCTAACATGTCATGTAGTTTTTCTATTCTATTCTATTCTCCGCTCATCCTCCTATAGAAATTTCGAGCAACTAAACGATTTTCCCTTTTTATACGCAAAAAATCCTTTACTTATAAATAAGTAAAGGATTGTTATTTGATATTTAAGTACACTTCTAAGTTTATAAAATAAAAGTGAGCCATGAAGGACTCGAACCTTCGACCCTCTGATTAAAAGTCAGATGCTCTACCAACTGAGCTAATGGCTCATAAAAAATAAAAAAAATGGCTGGGGTACCTGGATTCGAACCAGGGCATGACGGAATCAAAATCCGTTGCCTTACCGCTTGGCTATACCCCAAACATTTTATAGATGGTGGAGGGGGACGGATTCGAACCGCCGAACCCTAAGGAGCGGATTTACAGTCCGCCGCGTTTAGCCACTTCGCTACCCCTCCGACAAATGATGCAACACTGTTAAAGTTGAATGGTGGAGGATGACGGGCTCGAACCGCCGACCCCCTGCTTGTAAGGCAGGTGCTCTCCCAGCTGAGCTAATCCTCCATACATAACAAGTGTTACTGCTTTATTTTTTTATGAAGCCTTAAATGGTGACCCGTACGGGATTCGAACCCGTGTTACCGCCGTGAAAGGGCGGTGTCTTAACCACTTGACCAACGGGCCGTTATAAGTTGTTCTCTTGAAGACAAGATTTATAATATCATCATTTTCTATATAGTGCAAGCCTTTTTTTAAAACTTTTCCGAAAAAGTTTTATTGCTTATTTTGTAATAGTAAAAAGGCAAAAAAAATGGCTCCGAAGGCAGGACTCGAACCTGCGACCTGCCGGTTAACAGCCGGATGCTCTACCAACTGAGCTACTTCGGAACGCTACTATTATACAGTGATGTACAAGCCATCTTTCTTACATTTATTATTATAGCAACGTTTAAAATTTATACAAGTAGTTTTTTGAAATAATTTGAACATTTTATTTTTTAGGCTTTTCTTCCATTAGAAATGCCTCATTATAATGAATTATTGTTTTCTAATACCGCTTTATAAACTCGACAATTTCATCGATTAAGCCATTTGCGAGTGGTAAATCGGGATTGGAATAGCTCGCAATATTTTGTTCTCGGTCGCCTTCTATTTCTTTTAACACATGATTCATCTTACTGAAATAATGTATTATCGCCTGATCATTTGCTGCATATAAGTTTTCTGCATCTGTTTCGGTTACTTGAATATCTTTTCTCCCTTGAAGAATGATAACCGGAACATTAACATTGCTAATTTCTTGTTGTGGATCGTATTTAAGCCATGAAATCATATATGGTTGAACAGATAGCCTAAATAGTGATTGGAGCTGTTCAGATACTGTCTCTACCTTTTTACCAGCTTTTAATTGCTGCAATGCTTTTTCGGATTCCACTAATAAATTCGGAGGTAAGCTTCCTGACAATTGTTCCATTAAAACTTCATCAGCCGGTCTGCCAATCCCTGCAATCGAAATAAGTGATGCTATATCATTTTGTTGAGCGGCAACCGTCATTATTAAAGCACCTTCACTGTGACCTAGTAAATGAATTTCATTAAAGCGGTCATCGTTTTTAGCATAGTCTACAATTGCCTGAACATCCTCAACATACAGATCAAATGTTAAATCATCTTCCTTTTTAATAAGTGCCGTATTATCACCAATTCCACGCTTATCGAAACGAATAGAAGCAATCCCTTTCTCCGCTAAGCTCTCTGCAATCATTTTTAAGCTATTATTCGCACCAGCCCCTATTGTGTTACCGTCTTTATTTGTAGGACCTGACCCTGCATGTATTATGACTAGCTCTCCCGTAGGTTTATCAGGCATCTGTAACGCTGCTTTAAGCTCTCCGCCGGCAACAGGAATCAATAGCTCTTTATACGTAACAGGCGTTTCTGTATATGGCTTTAACGTAATAGGATAGGAATGTCCGTTTTGCGTAAACGTTCCTTCTATAGTTTCGTTTTTCAGAGTTCCTGCAATCTTTATTAAAGATTCGGCTATGTTAATAGTAATGACCGCATCCGAGCCATTATATTCAATTGATTCAAATGCGAATTCAGTGATTCCTTGGACTGGTACAGAAATATTTCCACTTGCCTCCTCCAAATTTAAAATAATTTCAAGAGGTGACTGAGGAATTTCAATCATCCCCTGCCATTTTCCTATTAATGCTTCATCCACCTGCACAACCTCCTGCTTCGTCTGTTCTTCCACTGTTGAGTTATCACCCGTACTTTCACTATTACAAGCTGACAACAGTAATACAATAGCTAAACTATAAGCAATGTTTCGCATGGCTTTCTCCTCCCCATTCTGTCTTAATTTCCTTTACGGTTAGAATAGGAAAAAGTTTCAAAAGAAAAAAGCCATCAATGAAGATGACTTTTATTTTCATATTAAATTACGGTCGACAAATTCCTGAAGTTTATCATAATCACTTACCCTTTGATTACATAGTTGTGAGTCGTTGCAAATGTAATTACTATAAGATGTATAATTGTCACCGTTCCCCTTTACCGTAGCTGTAAACAGATGAACTACACTATGCTGGTTACAAATCGAACAGACACCTTTAATTGGGTTATGAGCATCTACAACTCCACGCAATGCCGTATATTGGCCTTCCTTTTCCAGTACAATGTATTGGCGGTTTGTTCCTTTATCCATCCATGATAGATAACTGATCGCTTGCCAATCAATTGTCTCAAGTTTAGGTAGCTTCAGCTTTTTATCTTTTTTAAACAATTTTTGTAGACCTTGCTCTGAAATTGATTTAAATGGAATGGTATATGATTTTAAGCTTTGAAAAAACAGCTCTGCCCCTATAGTATCTTCAATCGTTTCCACTTCTTTAATAATGTCTTCATCTACATGTGTCAATCTTTCTCTTAGCTCTGTAATTGCTAGTTCACGTACAGCCGCAACAATTTTCTGATCATTCGACGTTAGCTTTGCCTTCAATATTTTATTTACTTGTTGCTCGATTAAGCGTAGGTCTACTACTGTTAAAAATGGTGCTGTCATGTTATTTCCTCCAATGTTTTGCCGTGTAAGAACCTTTACATTTATTAATCGTATTTCTTTCTGCATTATTGGTCAACTACTTCACCAATTCTCGTATTAGGCAAGCGAATCTTAAATAAAAGAAAAACCAAAGAAGGGGGGTCTGTTTTTAGGACGCCTTCTTTGGTTTAACTTATTATGAATTTCTATTGTATTTTATAGTAGCCATACACTTAATTTTCAACATAAAAAAGCCACTACTGACTAAATCAGCAGCGACTTTTTGAGCGAAGCGACGTCCTACTCTCACAGGGGGAAGCCCCCAACTACCATCGGCGCTAAAGAGCTTAACTTCCGTGTTCGGTATGGGAACGGGTGTGACCTCTTTGCCATCATCACTTCACTATAGTGGGCTTTAAATAAGCCTATGTAAAAG
>NZ_NHNT01000012.1:0-139142 GCF_002174535.1 Solibacillus kalamii
TGTTTGTCAAAATGCCTCATAAAGTTCTCTTACAGGGTTTTCATCCCTCCATGCCCAGGTCTGGGCATGGAGGGATGAAAAGCAGAGCAACCGAAGGGCGGTAGCAAAAAAGTCTCTTAACGTTTGTCCGAAATATTGACGGAAGACCAGATGTTCTAATATCACCTTTGGATTTTCTAATACCTCTCCGACTTTTTCTAATAACCGCTATTTTGTTCTAATAAAATCCCAAGCCAAGTACTTTTCTATCGCACCCGTTCGTCAAAAATAGGGTCGGCGCGCTTTTTTTCTAATATCCCTCCGACTTTTTCTAATAAACATCCCTATAGTTCTAATAATTCACTACAATGTTCTAATAAAAAACCAAAGCCGCATACTCCCTATCGCTCCCGCCGTCAAAAAATATTGATTTCACACTCTTTTTCGAATAAGCCTCTCACTAATTCTAATAAAAGCGATAACAACACAATCACCCCATGAATCCCACTCAAAAACAGCGCACAAAATGCTTTATTTCAATTAATCCCCCGCACCCCCTAAATGAATAAAAAAAGCAGCACCTCAAAATTCGAGATGCTACCCCATAGTTTTAAAATTATTTCTTCTTAATTGTAATTGTCCAAGAAGCTTCGCCTAACTGCTCGTAGTTTGTCACTTCATGACCGTCTTCTGCTGCCCAGCGTGGAATTGATTCCGTGCCTTGAGTACAGTCGAATTGCACTTCCAGCTCATCGCCTGTGTTTAACTCTTTAATTGCTTCTTTTGCTTCGATTAACGGAAACGGACAAACCATTCCTAAAACTTCTAATGTTTTTTTCATATTAATTATTCTCTCCTTAAGCACGCGCTACTGCACGTTTTTTTGATGGACGCACAAACACGAAGTACGATGCTGTCCATGTCCCCAAAATCATGAATACTAAAGCTACCCAACCTGACCAAGTCATCATAGATGTCATAACAAGACCGTTCCCGATTGAACAGCCACCTGCAAGACTTGCGCCGAATCCCATTAAAATACCGCCGCCAGAGCTTCGTACAACGGTTTTTGTATCGGGTGTACGTAAACGGAATTCACCGCTCATTTTAGCAGCAAAGTATGAACCGAATAAAATACCCATTACAAGGAATACACCCCAGTTAATGATGTCTAAATCCCCAGTTACTAAAAACTGCAGAATGTTCGCTGAAGGTGTTGTAATCCCTAAACCGAAAATACGTCCTGATGCGGCACTTAACGGCCATGCCAATGTCGCGATCAAACCGATTAAAATTGCTGTCACATACGGATTCCAGCGTTTTTCAAATAAAATATGTGCCAAGCCCGTTTTCTTTGGTTTCAAGCCTGGAATTTTCACACGTGGTTTGCGCAATTCACGGTAAACAATAAATGCTACCAATGCAACAAACGGAATGACTAAAAACCAGACATTAATGCCAAATGTATCGGCAATTGAATCTGTACCTACTACCGGTGTACGTGCTTCAACTGTAAATTGTGCTAATGGACCTGACTTCATAATAGCTGCCATTAACATGTAAAATGCTAAGGCGATCCAGCTTCCGATTAAGCCTTCACCCGCACGATACCAAGTACCTGTTGCACAGCCGCCAGCTAAAATAATCCCAATACCGAAAATAAACGCGCCGGCAATCGTTGCCCACAATGGGAACTGGCCTGCTGTATATTCAAACGCCCCTGCCTCAATCAGTAGGAATACACCTACCGCTTGAACTGCAATGGCTACTAGTAAAGCATAAAACATACGATTATCTTTTGCGATGTACATATCCCGGAAACCGCCTGTTAAACAGAAGCGTCCACGTTGCATCACAAAACCTAAAAGAGCACCACAAAGGATACCCGTAATTGCCATTTGCAACAAAATAATTCCTCCTATTTATAAAACCAAGTTTATCAATAGGGATATAATATAATATAATACTACTATAATACAAGTATTTTGATTGATATTAAGATAATCGTATAGTTTTAGTCGGTTTTCTTGTTTAAAGGACAAAAATGAACGATTTTTATTAAGGGATATTCAGCAACAATCACTTCTATTATAAAGTTCCTTTTCCTGAAATCATGAGTAATGGCTTCGTTAATCATTCATACTAGCCCGAACTTTTTCAGGAATCATTACAACTTTTGTTGTTAAATCAACCGAACCAAAACTTTCATCGATGCATTCATCCCAGTATTCCAGATGTTTTTTATCGATCCAATGTGCGGAATCTTCGACATCCAATCCACCGTTTCCTTGCACAGAATACCAGTATAAATATTCTTCACCATTCAAATGTTCATGAAAAATTGTTTCCACAAACATCTTTTCCCCCTCCAGTGTTACGAGTACATCTTCCATGTGATTGTTTAGAAAATCAAGCCATTCCATAACTTTGGGAGTTTTCCCTTCTTTAACACGATATCGTGTCAACTCCACCTTCATCTCGTGCCCCCCTATTTTTTCACCCAATACTCCGAACCATCGTCATTGCGCTCCATAAAGCCGTACTCAATCAGATGACGGCGCAGCGATACAAAATCCTCATGAACAGTCTTTAAAATTTCATTTACCTCTTTTTCATGGTAGTGTTTACCCTCTTCAAAACGTTTTAAAATATGTTGCAGGATAATAAGCTTTTTCTTTTCCTTACTTGGAATTGTTTCAATCCCGGCGTCCAATCCGTTTTTAAAATAGGTAGTCAGCACTTTTTCTCGTTCCTTCTGTTCAATACTGTAACGTTCGTCCACTTGTCTCGCTCCTTTATGAATCTGATAAGGTTCAGGGTTTTTCATTAACTGCATAAGGGCAATAAAAATTTTCGCCTGTTTTTCCTTTTCGCGAAGTTTAAACCGATGCTGGCGAACCGTTGATACACTTGAAATATTGCTATCATTTACAATTTCCTGATCTGTTTTACCTTCGAAAAAATGCTGCATCATTTCAATTTGAACATCTGACAACCCGCTTGCTTTTTTATCTAAAGCAAGCAAAGCGTGAAATGGTGAAATATGTGCGCGCTCAATATGCTTTTTAATCATGCCTTCCGCTGTTAGAAAACGTTCGTCATAAGGAAAAACTTCATCCAAATGATAGGATTCTCCACAAAACAAACATTGATATCGTTCCTGTTTCATTTCATATCCTTTTATAAGTGCTTCCGTTGAAATATTTTGAATTTCCAAAAATATCACCTCTATAACATTTATAATATACGTTATTATATTTGTAAACGTTTTTATTTTTTGTTTATTAAATATAACTAATTTACCTTTATCATTTTCTTCGCGGAAAAATCGGATTTATTGTATCCTTGAAGCAAATTGGCTTTACTTCAAGACAGGTTTTTCGGAGGTCAATGCACTCTGGAGTTATTTGTTCCAGGAATAAAGAGGGTTGAATTTCCAATCAATCTATGCCATACTACTAGTAATTTACTGGAAAGGAAGTTGAATGGCTGATGGATAAATAATTCTATTTTACACGTAAAATGTATACGCATTTTCACATAAAATAGGATTAGTCTGCCCATTTATACTTCCTTTAGCGAACTTAAAGGCTTATTTACGTATGAATACTAATCCTTCTGACTTTTTCAGAAGGATTTTTTATATATCGATATCTTTGTGAATGCGTATACTTTCAAATCAACATTTGGGGGTATGCATATATGCCGATAGAAATGAAAAACGTATCGTTCAGCTATGACTTGCTGGATGAACCATTATTTAACAACATTAACATAACGATCGATAATTCCTGGAAACTCGGACTAATAGGACGCAATGGTCGTGGAAAAACAACTTTATTGCGTTTACTGCAAAACAAATTGCCTTACAGCGGAACGGTTACGAGCGACGAAGAATTTCAATATTTTCCCCTTGCCATCCGTAATTCAAAAGTTAGTACGTATTACGCAATTGATGAAGTAATGCCTGTAGAGCTATGGAAGCTAGAGCGGGAATGTCGGCTTTTGTCGCTTGATCAATCGTTGTTATGGGCGCCCTTTGAGCAATTATCAGGCGGTGAACAAACGAAAGTAATGCTTGCGGCCGTCTTTTGTGGAGAAAACCGTTTTTTGTTGCTCGATGAACCGACGAATCACCTGGATACGAAAGGCCGATCCATTGTGGCAAACTATTTGAAAAAGAAAAAAGGCTTTATTGTCGTCAGTCATGACCGGCATTTTATCAATGAAGTAGTGACGCATATTTTAGCGATTGAAAAAAGCCGGCTTAGCCTATACAAAGGGAATTTCTCCATCTATGAACAGGAAAAAAAGCTACAGGATGAGTTTGAACTCGAGCAAAATCGCTCATTAAATGCTGAAATAAATCGCCTGCAAAAAACGGCGCGGGAAAAATCGAACTGGGCCGCGCAACGCGAAAAACCTTCTGGCAATGATCCATTTGGGAATGCTATTGCAAAGCGCATGAATAAACGGGCAAAGGCGATTGAAAAACGGACACAGGAGAAAATTGAAGATAAAACAAAACTGTTAAAAAATATCGAGACGGTAAGCGATTTGACGATTAACTGTCAATATAAGCATCGGAATCCTGTGCTTCGGATGAAAAACTTTACGTTAAGTTACAGTGACCAACCGCTGTTCCACCCTATTTCCTTTGAACTATTCCAAGGAGAACAAGTTGCTATTGTCGGACCGAACGGCAGCGGGAAAACATCACTTGTTCAATTTTTACAAGGGACATTTTCCGGTACTGCAAATGGTGAAATAATGATGCCGCAAGGGTTGAGCACAAGTATAATTCGCCAAAATTATGAGGATAACCGGGGGATATTAAAGGATTTTGCTTCGGAGCATGAAATCGATTACACCTTATTTTTGAACAATTTACGTATTTTCGGATTTAACCGTGATGTTTTTCAGGTGCCTATTGAAAAGATGAGTATGGGTCAGCAAAAGAAAGTCGAATTTTCAAGGTCGCTCGGACTCGAAGCAGAATTTTATATTTGGGACGAACCGCTCAACTATTTGGACGTCTTTAACCAGCAACAAATCGAGAAAATGATCGCTCACTTTAAACCAACTTTATTATTCGTGGAGCATGATGCAACATTCGTAAAAAATACAGCAGCGAAAGTTATTGAGCTCATCCCTTATCATTAAATTAAGAAAGGAACATTCCTTCATCTATTATGATGGAATGTTCCTTTTCGTACTATAAACAAAACAAATCATATTCCTTTGACAGATGCATCAAAAAATCGATGCCTGCCACACTATTGCCGACTTGATCAATTGCGGGTCCATAGATACCGATTCCAATTGGCCCTTGCAGCTGTTCTATTTCACCATTACGTACAACGGCAATAATTGCTCCGGATACACCGCTTTTGGCTGGTAATCCAATAAAAGCCGCAAATTTTCCGGACGCATTGTACATTCCGCATGTAATCATTAATGCTTTCGCAATATTAATGACTCCCTTATTGCAGATAGCTTCACTTTCTTTTCCATTCGTCGCAAAATAAAATGCTATTTTCGCTAAATCCGATACATCTACTGTAATCGAGCAAAGCTGTAAATACACTTGAAGCGCTTCTTCCACATCGGATTTCAAAAAACCATTCGCCTGTAATATATAGGCGATGGCGCGGTTATAATCAGCCGACTGATATTCCGAAAAATACACTTCATTATTAATATGCACTTTCTTTCCGATAATTTGTTCTAAAAAAGTCGTCACAGATTTCACTTTTTCGAACATTGTCTCACCTGGAAGTAACGAGGCAATTGTTATTGCTCCTGCATTAATCATCGGATTGAACGGCTTATTATTATGGCTCTCCAAGCGGACGATCGAATTAAATGAATCTCCTGTCGGCTCCACATCAACATAGTGCATAATCTCCTCTATCCCGTGATAATTAGCAGCAACCATAAAACTGATTACTTTCACGACACTTTGTAGCGTAAAAGTTTCTGTACAATTCCCTAATTCAATTTCCTGTTCTGCACTTAGTAAACTTACAGCAAACAAGTCACCATTTGCTGCAGCAAGCGCCGGTATATAAGATGCGACCTGACCATTGGCTGTCCTTTGCTTTGCCTGTTCATAAATCTTTTGTAATTTATTCATTGGACACTAGTTGCCGTAACTAGCTGCTCACCTCCCCATTTTCTATCATATACGCTATATTTATTATTTCCTTTTTTCCATTCGAATATATTGTATAATTTTAACATATACCGAAAACTATAAATTAGCAAAGATAGGTGATTGTGTGTTTCAACCATTGCAACGAGGAGATAAAATTGGTATTTTTTCATCTTCTGTCCCGGCAACTTCTACCGCAAAATTACGCTACGATCGCGGTAAAGAATTTTTACAGACAAAAGGATTTCAAATTATAGAGGGAAATCTAACAGGTAAACAAGATGGCTATCGGTCAGGTACGCCAAAAGAACGAGCTGAAGAATTCAATCAACTACTAAGAGATCCTTCGATTAAAATGATCATGTCCTCAATCGGTGGGACAAATTCAAATAGCCTGCTCCCCTATATCGATTACGAAGCGTTTAAAAATAATCCGAAAATTGTGATCGGATACTCTGATACTACTGCAATTCTATTGGCCCTTTTCGCAAAAACGAATATACCTACATATTATGGCCCTGCACTCATCCCGTCATTTGGCGAATTTGAGCCGCTTGTCCATGAAACTTACAATTATTTCAAACACTATTTTTGTCAACCAAGCGTTCCGTATACGATTCCAATGTCACCTGTCTGGTCAGATGAAATGATAAACTGGCTAACTTATGAGAAGCCAAAAACACTCTATTCAAATAAATGGATTAGCATTTATGAAGGTGTTGTCGAAGGACGGCTAATTGGCGGCAATAATAATACAATGTATGGCTTCATCGGGACACCTTATTTTCCTGTTATTAAAAACGGCGATATTTTATTGATTGAGGATTCTTTAAAGAGTGCGTCAACTGTAGAAAAGAATTTGGCCATGTTGAAACTGCACGGAATCTTCGACAAAGTTGGAGGTATAATCCTTGGAAAACATGAGCTCTTTGATGATGAAGGAACCGGTAAACAGCCGCTTGATCTGTTATTGGAACAGTTGGATGGAGAAATAATTCCTATACTTGCCGATGTTGACTGTGCCCATACCCATCCGATGTTTCCTTTAGCAATCAGTAAAAAAATACGTCTCGATACAATCACTCAAACGATTACCTGTATTGAACATTGGCTTTAGTAAATTAACGCAACCTATTTTGTCTATGAAACGTTTATTGTAAAAATAACCAATGGAAGTGGGAGAATTTCAATGAGCTATATAATGAATCTACGCAAAAAAATTGGCACTACACCTATTATTATGGTGGGTGCCTGCGTGATTATTTTAAATGAACAAAGGCAATTACTAATGCAGCTTCGTAAGGATAATGGATGCTGGGGACTTGCAGGTGGATCAATGGAATTAGGTGAAACATTGGAAGAAGTCGCTATACGAGAAATGTACGAGGAAACTGGACTTACAGCACATAGTCTACAACAGTTTGGTATATTCTCCGGCAAAGAATTATACTATCAATATCCACATGGAGATGAAGTATATATAGTTGCAACAACATATATTTGTGATGATTATTCCGGTACATTACGTTTTGATTCAGATGAAGCAATAGATTTGAAATTTTTTCCCTTCAGTGCTCTGCCTGAAAAAATCAGCCCTCCCGATCAAATAGTTATCCAAAAGTATTTGGAAACTATTAATTGAACTAAATGATTTAGCTTCCACATAAAAATCGCATTGTCCACGTGACAATGCGATGAATAATTTTCAAATATTTACTTTCTAATTCGCTACATTTTTTAATACATAGTTTCCAATTGCTACATAAACGATCACTGTTGCCCCAATAAAAGTATACAACATTTTAAACACCGCCCTATTTACTGATAATAATTATCATTTTCATTATATATGCTCTGGAATTGTCTGTCAATACAGTCTCTTTTAAATTTGTTCTATACATATACCGAAGCAACATGTTAATATGAATTAAAAGTCTAGGAAGGAGAAATAAATATTGAGTAATTCGACGCATATTCAAACCATTTTAAACGGGACAATAAATTCACTAAAAACTATATTACCTATGATTATAGATGTAAAATCTCCTTCCATCATAAATGAACCGTATGAACAACTTGAGATGGGTGTGCTTATAGGATTAGTTGGTGATATTAAAGGACGCATTATCATTGACGGTACACCGGAAAAATTTAGTTCACTCGGCTCTGCAATGTTCGGAATGCCTTTGGAAGGTGCTATGCTGGAATCTTTTACAGGGGAACTCGGCAATATGATTGCCGGTAATTTATGTACATACACGGTCCAACATGATTTGGAGCTTGATATTACGCCACCTACCGTGATGGTTGGACATACGAAATTATATGGTTTTAAGCAAGCATTTAAAATACCCGCAACAATAGAAGGTATTGGAGAGATCATTATCCTTTATACAATCGATGATGAAGAAGACGAGTAATTAGTATTACCTTTTGTTGACTATTTCAATAAAAGGTTTTTTTATTTGAAGAAATTTACGTATATTAGAACATCTCTACACTTTATCAGAACAATTCACTAGTTTATTTGAACTTGTCGACCCCATTTTAGAAAATATGATCTACTTTTTAGAAAATCAGCATTATATTAGACGATTTTTCATTATATTAGAACACCCTTACGTTTATTAGAAAAGCCTGCCTCCCAAGAAATTTCTAAACAAAAACCCGTTCGAATAAACGAACGGGTTAAGTAATACTATTGTGGCTCTACTGCCAAAATGTCCACAAAGTTTGGTTTCACTTTTACTTCTTCATTATTTAATAAAATATGAATGTCACCATGGTCATTCGATGTACGAATTAAACGGCCCATTCCTTGTTGAAGTCGAAGCTGCATGAATGGTAACTCCACTTCTTCAAAAGGATTTTGTGCAAATGAACGTTTTGCATCAAACAATGGATCATGCGGCGGGAATGGCAAGTCGAAAATAATAACGCGCGTTAACGCTTCTTCCGGTAAATCCAAGCCTTCCCATAAATGATAGGAACATAATGTCTTCACTTCACCGTTTTGGAACTCACGGACGATTGCCGAAAGCTCACGGTCGCCTTCAAATGCGATATTCAATCGCTCCATTAAACCTACATTTGATTTAAAGTGATTCATTGCCTGTTTTGATTTAAATAAAATTAACGTTTGTTTACCATCTTTTAAAAGCTGCTCTACTTTTGCCGTTTTTTCAGATTGAGAAAGTTCATGTAAATAAATTTTCATTGCTTCTTCGTAATCAAACGGTGATGGGACACTGAAGCTTTGGTATTGTTCGATGCCTAAGCTTGATGCGATATAGCTGAAATCCTTATTCACCGAAAGTGTAGCCGATGAGAACACGATTGGCATTTTTTTCGAGAATAATGTTTCGGAAAGGACATCGGTAATTAGGCGCGGCATAATGACGAGCGTCTCTTCGCCATCCGTGTCCTCCAGCCAATCAACAGCATCACCTTGTGCAACAAATATACGAATTGCCGCAACATAATGCTCTAAAAATTCTTCTGCCATATTCAGCTCATATTCAGGAATCATATAGAGTTCCGATTCAAAAACGAATTCTTCCAGCAATTGGTCGACATTTGCAATAACGCGTTCGCCCAACTGGATCAGTCGCTCTGATTTCACAATACGTTTACGTTCTTCTTCTGATTTAATGACATCTTCACGCAACTGGTCAAAAAACAGTTCATGGTGATCTTGTAAATGTTCCATCGCATATAAAGTACGCTCACGGACACCATCTACCATTAATCGTTCCAATAACTCGACAATCGTATAAGCCTGAACTTTATACGTTAATGCCTTTTGAGCTGCATATTCAAGTAAATGTCCTTCATCAAGCACCATCATTGAAACTTCCGGTAATAGCGGCAATTGTCCTTCACGCTCACGTGATTCCTTAGTCGCCAAATGTTCCATTAAGAAGTCCTGCGAGCAAATAATAAGGTCCGTCGATTTACGGTAATGGGCACGGTGCAATGTTTGACCGCATCGATTACGTAAATCACAAACCGCACATTGCATGATTGAATTGTAGTTTACTTTCTCCCAGTCTTCATCTGTCACTAACGGATAGTCCGAGCGCTCACCGTATGGCTGCACCGCAATCATACTGCCTTGTGCATACACACCATCCGGAATTGAAAACGCAATATCATCAATCCAATCTTCCGTTTCCGTTTTTTCAGCTTCTTCAAAACGCTTTAAACATAAATATTGGTCACGTGATTTTGCAAGACGGACATCGATATCAAGTCCTAATACATCACGAAGTTTATGAATATCGCCGCCCTCTTTTACGAGCTGGTCGATTAAAGTTTCATCAGCACAGGCAATTAATGCCGGTTTTCCTGTATAACGCGCATATGATACGGCCGGTAATAAGTAGGCAATTGTTTTTCCTGTTCCTACACCCGCTTCCGCAAATAATACATTCTTTTCTTTTAAAGCTTGCTCTATTTGGTAAGCCATGAATATTTGTTCGTCACGGCATTCAAATCCTCGTTCTGGTAGCTCATCATATAATACGTCACCGAGCCAATCACCTAACGAATCAAAGAAAGTTTTTTCTCTTGAAAGTTCAAAAGGTAAAGATTTTCTCAAATGGATGTTCCCCCTCAATATGAGGCGGAAGGAAACATTACAGTTTCTTCCGCAAATACTAACATTTTACAATTTTTATTAAAAAATTCCGTACTCATCATTATACAATGATTTACATAAAAAAGACTAATAATATGCAACAAAAAGAGCGTTCTCCGAAATGTCTTTTCGGACACGCTCTTCGTTATTAATTTTCGCGCTTAGATTTTTGACCCCAATACTGGTATAAATCTGTGCGGATGAATCCGTTGAATAATTTACGCTTTTTCGTCGCTTTTTTACCGTAATGTACTTCTAAGTCTTCCATTGATGACAGCATATACACTGACCACGTAGGGTAATTTTGCATAACTTGTCCAAACTGGCGCAGCATTTTCTCGATTTCTTCCACTTCACCGATACGCTCACCATATGGTGGGTTTGTAACAATAACCCCGTCTGTCAGCTTCGTTGTGAAATCTGTCGCCTGCATTTGCTTGAATGTCAATAAATCGCCAAAGCCTGCTTCAAGTGCATTTTCTTGCGCAATGGCAACCATTTTATGATCGATATCTGTACCGATTATCGTTAATTCCTGATCATAATTCGCTAAAGAATCCGCTTCATCACGCGCTTTATCCCAAATATCCTGCTTCATCCATGGCCATGATTCCGAAATAAATTCACGGTTATAACCCGGTGCAATATTTTGGCCAATCATTGCCGCTTCCAATGCAATCGTTCCCGAACCACAGAAAGGATCTACGAATGGACGGCTTGGTGACCATTTTGAGATTTTTACTAATGCTGCTGCAAGTGTTTCTTTTAATGGTGCTTCACCTTGAGTCGTGCGGTATCCGCGCTTATGCAAACCGACCCCGGATGTATCGATCGTTAATGTTGCCATATCTTTTAAAATCGAAATTTCGATTTTAAATGTCGGGCCGGACTCATCTAAAAATCCTAAACGTTTATATGCAAGCTTCATTCGTTCAACAATTGCTTTTTTTGTGATTGCCTGACAATCCGGTACACTGAACAATGTCGATTTTACCGATTTTCCTGATACCGGGAAATTTGCATCCACCGGTAAGTATTTTTCCCATTGAACCGCTTTTACGCCTTCAAATAACTGGTCAAAAGTTTTAGCAGGGAATTGGGCAACGACGATTTTCACACGGTCTGCTACACGTAGCCATAGATTCGTGCGTGCAATCGCCATCTCATCCCCTTCAAAATATACTTTCCCGTTATCGACACGTGTTTCATATCCTAGTTCACGTACTTCTTCTGCTACGATTGCCTCTAGGCCCATCGCTGCTGTTGCAACTAAATTTAATTTTGTCATGCGTTTAAATCCTTCCTTGATACTCAACTTCCCAAAAATGGATAAAGTCAATTAATTCTTCCATAGGCAAAGGTTTACTGTAGTAATACCCTTGAATATAATCACAGCCCATCGATTTAAGCAGTTCGACTTGCTGACTTGTTTCCACACCTTCTGCCACTACTTTCATTTTCAGGCGATGCGCCATTTGAATAATCGCATCGACAATTGCCTGCTTATCATCAAGCGAGCAAATATGCTGAATGAAGCTGCGGTCAATTTTCAGCACATCGAGCGGGAACCGTACCAAGTAACTTAACGAAGAATACCCCGTCCCGAAGTCGTCGATTGAAAGCTTAAAACCTAACTGCCTTAGCTTTACTAATTTACTCACGGTCTCCTGCGCACTGTTCATCACTGTCCGCTCTGTCACTTCGATTTCAAAACTTTGGGCCGAAGTATTATTACGCTCTAAAATTGTCTGAACCGAATCCAAAAAGCTTTGTTGCTGAAAGTGGATGCTGGAAACATTTACCGCGATCGGAACATTCGGATAACCAGCAGAAACAAGCTGATGATAGCCTTCACATGCAAGCTCAAAAATAAGCTCGCTCAATGGGATAATTAAACCCGACTCTTCGGCATGTTCGATAAATTCAGCAGGAGATACAAAGCCAAGTTTCTCACTGTTCCAACGTACCAATGCTTCAATCCCGACAATTTCGTTTTTTTCTGTACTAATTTTCGGCTGGTAGGCAAGCGTAAATTCTCTGTTTTCAATCGCTTTACGTAACTCACTATCAAGTGTCAGCACTCGATTCGAATCCGTTTCCAACTCGTCAAAGTAAAACGAATAGCAATTACGCCCATTATCTTTTGAAAATGACATAGCACGATCTGCACGATTTAACAGCTGTTCTGTTGTCGTACCGTCTGCCGGATAAATACTGATTCCCATACTTGTCGATATATAGACATCCTGATCATGAACTTTAATCGGCGCTTCAAAAACTCTGAGTACCTGTTCCGCAAATTTTGCAGCTTCTCGTGGATGCTGGATATTTGCTAATGTAATGACAAATTCATCTCCGCCAAAGCGCGCTAAAATATCCTTGTTTTTCACTAAAGCCTTTACACGTTTGGATACCTCTATCAATAACTGATCACCAATGGCATGTCCGAGCATGTCATTTACTTGCTTAAAACGGTCTAAATCCATAAAAAGAATGGCATGCTGTATCGGCATCATCTTGTTTTCTGTCACTTCCAGCAATGCTTTCATACGTTCAATATAGGCAAAACGGTTGCAGACTTCAGTTAATGAATCATGAAGAGACCTTTTTTCAAGTTCGTCTTCTACGATTTTACGTTCCGACAAATCAGTAAAAATGCCGCAGTAATTTGTGATTTTCCCTGCCTCATCTTTAATCGATAGTATTGTCAGCCACTCCGGGTATAATTCACCCGTTTTGCGTCTATTCCAAATTTCGCCTTGCCATATACCTGTCTTGCCAATTTGTTTCCACATATCAATATAAAAAGCTCTGTCATGAACACCTGACTGCAAAATAGATGGTTTTTCCCCTTGTACCTCTTCTAATTTAAAGCCTGTTACAAATTCAAAAGCAACATTAATCGATAAAATTCTTCTATACCGATCGGTAATCATTATACCTTCCGCAATATTTTCAAAAACTCTTTCGATTAATTCTTTTGGGAACTGAGACAGTGCCAGTTCTTGCATGATGGATCTATTAGACTTCAATTCGCTCAAGAAATATCACCCTTAAATAAAAAACAATTTTATATATATATTCACTCCGGCAGAAATAAGTGTTGTTTTATAGATTTTGATCCGTAATCGCCCGTTATGAGCCTTCATTTTTAAAATTATAATAATTTTTTCTACTAAGAAAGGCTCTCCACAAAAGAATGGAGAGCCCTTTTATATGTTCAGAAAAAAGCATCAATAATCAATAAGCCATGTTTTGTTCCTAAGTACTCAAACAGCTTGCGCCTCGTACGATTAGGTAGTAATCATCTATCTACGGCCATGCTGACCGTCCCTCCATCCGTTCAATTCCTTCAGGAGAGTGCCCCTACCATAATTTGGGTTTCTCACTCATGGGGTTTACCTCGTTCCACCTTATAGCTTTCACTATAAGCTCCGTCACTGTGGCACTTTCAGGAAGTTTTGTCCATATCTAAAAGACTTAGGAGTTCCTTCCGCCGTCAAGAGAAATTCTCTTGCCTTACCTTATTTTTTCAGTAAGCACGAACACTACGGGCATCGCAGCACCGTGTGAGCATGGACTTTCCTCTACGATATAGAAATCGCAGCGATTACTCGAATATTGATGTATGAATAAAGTATACTGCAATAATAGAAAAAAAACAATATTCCCATGAATAGTTTAACTATTCGTAAAGCTTACTCCCGAAAACATGCTTCTCCAAGTTTGAAAGTCGCTTTAAAATATCGAAGTTTGTACTATTTGCTGTTGGAGCAGGAGCTACCGCCGATTTGCGGCTTGAGTTTGCCAGCTCTTGCTTTAAGCGCTCGTTCTCCTCTTCTAAAGAAGCAATTTTTGCAGTAAATGTGTCATAATCTTCACGAATTACATCCAAAAATTGATCCACTTCGTCAATGTTATAACCTTTCATACTCTTTTTGAATTCTTTTTCCAATATATGGTCAGCTGTTAATTTAATATCCATTATTCCTCGTCCTTCCATCACGCTACTTCTTTGATTTATTATAGCATAGGTCTGACAAATGGGACGACTACATATGTTCTAGTTGTCGAAAAATTTTTCATTATTTGTCGAAAAAATTTTTATTTCTTTTATTGGCCAAACGACTAAGCCTTTTCTGCCAATTCTTTTGCTGGTTTTGAAGATGGGTTTCTTTTTGAAACGGGATTTCAGGAAGTAGATTATTCCCTATTTTTGTATAATTGTATGCCTGTTCGTAGTCCTTTACTTTATGTTCATATAGAATGGCTAGCTGTTCGTATGCCTGCAGCTGTTTTCTGACAGGGATTGCCGGAAGGGCTGTTTGAAACGATTGGATTGCCAGATCCGTTTCTCCAATGCGCTTCAATTCATACGCTAAATAAAAATGCGCATAACCGGTATCTTTTGTTTCGAAATGTGCTGTCACTGCCTGAAATATTTCCGTACTAGTTTGCCGCTTTTTTAAATCGCCAAACCATTTTCCGATATTCGTATACGTTGTTGCCGATTCTGTTGATATATCATCGAACAATAAATTCGTTGAATGAATATACAAAGTAATCAGCGACAGTAAATCCCATTCATTATGCAACAGTACTTTCATTAACGTTTCCGCATTCCCGCTTTTTACCGCATCAAAATAAATTATCGGTGCTAAATGACCTGGTATATCTCCTTTTCGGTAAAAGCCGAGCTTGTCCTGTTCCACTTGGGTAAGCTTCATACGCGATAAATCATCTTTCCAAAGACGTTTCGTACTATGCAGCAAATCAATTTGCCGCTGTGATTTCAAAGGCGGTAAAAATTGCTGATTCAACGTCCAGCGCACTTGAAGCTGCGGCCAGTCGAAGCTTTTTCCGTTATAGGAAACAATTGTAACATTTCGCTGCCATAACTTTGATTCAAAAAGAAGTGCCGCTTCATTCGAAGGATCCGCCAATACATACTGTGTTAGCGTAAAACCTTCATCATCCACTTCCAAAAAACCGAGCAGAAATATGTGGGTACCCGCACCTTTTAAACCGGTTGTTTCTGTATCAAAAAATACTATCGTTTCATTACCGCTTATGGCAAACGGATGATCTTCGGCTTCGAACTTCCAGCGTTTTAAGGAATGAAAAAATTCCCCGAGCTTGTAGTCGCCGTGCTGATAATCAAAAGGATAATGCACTTCCCGTTTAAAAAGCATACCGAATTCATTTTCTACCCGTTCAAGCCCTGCCTGTTGCCACTGCTCGCTATATAAAGGCGGTTCAGGTTTTATGAATTTTGGCTTTTCTTTTTTTTGCTCCGTTTTTTTACCAAGCAGTTTTTTCATTTGCAATAGTTTATTTTCATACGACATGTTTTCACATCATTTCGTTTATTAAAATATTTAATACTTTCATTACTTGTTTTTTGTTTTCACCTAAACTATCCTGCGCACCAATGCATGAAGGACAACCTTGCTGACACGGACAGTTCTCCACATGCTGTGCTGTTCTTTCAAGCAGCGACAGCAATACATCGTACACACGTTCACTCAAGCCGATACCACCGGGATAACTGTCATAAATAAACAATGTCGGCTTTTCATTATGAATCGCTTTTACTTGCGGGACAACCGACACATCCGACCGGTCACAATGGATGAATAGAGGGATAAAGCTCCCCATTGCATAGGCAGCCCCTGTCAGTGCATCGGTCAGCTGCTCTTCTGTCCAATTAGCCGGTAAGTCAAAGCTCATCCATGTCGCATTTGTATGCATTTCCATCGGAGGAATCGAAATCGGACCGGATCCGATATTATCATGTGTATTAAAACGGATTTTCTTAAATATAGTAGGAATGGCCAGAATACTTACATCTCCGTAACTTACTGTCGAGTTTTTAAATGGTGCCGATTTATCTTCACTCAGCACTTTCAGCTCGACAGCCAAATTCGCATCCGTAAAATAGTCGACATCCACTTCACGAACGAATGCCTTTTTCTCTTCCCAATCGAGCTTTTCAACTTGGAACTGAATCCCCTGGTGCAAATAGATGGCTTCTTCATGTAAAAGAGTCATCGCACTGTACGTATCCATTTCCCCGATTACTTTCGTATTGGCAGGTGTTGAGATATCGATAATGACGACATTTTCCTGTGCGGCAGATCGCAGCGAAATTTCATGAGCCGGGAAACGGTCGCTCATCCAATGCCATTTCGTACTCGTACGCACAAGCACGCCTTCTTCTTCTAAATAGGCTAATAGTTCCTGAACTTCATATTCCCCGTACGTATCTTCCATCGAGAATGGCAGTTCAAACGCCGCACATTTTAAATGCTCCATTAAAATTAACAGGTTTTCCGGGTTAATACGTGCTTCTTCTGGTGAACTTCCTAATAGATAGCTAGGATTTTGGACAACATATTGGTCCAATGCCGTCGATTGCGCAACATACACAATGAGCGCCTCATCTTGACGTCTTCCTGCCCTACCCGCTTGCTGCCAGGCACTCGCAATATTCCCGGGGTAACCGGTCATAATACATGCCTGTAATTGGCCGATATCGACACCCAATTCTAGTGCATTCGTACTGACAACCATTTGAATCGACCCAGTCCGCAAGCCTTTCTCGATTTCTCGCCGTTCACTCGGTAAATAACCACCACGATAGCCTTGAATGGATTCATCCATAATTTTCTTTGCTGTTAATGTCTTTAAATACGTAACGAGCATTTCCACACGAACTCTTGACTTTGCAAAAATAATCGTTTGAATACCCGCTTCAAACAAGCGCTTTGAAATATCGCGTACTTCGAGCACGGCACTGCGTCTAACGCCAAATGTCGGATGGACGATCGGCGGGTTGTAAAAAACAAATGTTTTCTTCCCTACAGGTGCACCTGACTGCTCGATCAGCTCATGCTTACTATTTGTCAGGCTTTCTGCTAATTCTTTAGGGTTTTTGATCGTGGCACTCGTACAAATAAAAATCGGATTGCTTCCATAAAATTCGCAAATACGCTGAAGTCTTCTTATAACATGCGCGACATGTGAACCGAACACGCCTTTATACGTATGCAGCTCATCAATGACGATATACTTTAAGTTTTCAAAAAGGGATACCCATTTCGTATGGTGCGGTAAAATGCCTGAATGCAGCATATCCGGATTTGTCATGACGATATGACCGGCTTTTCGAATCTTTTGGCGAATGCCTGGTGCTGTATCTCCATCATATGTGTAACTTAATATATCCTCATCCATCAGTTCAATCAGTTCATTAAGATCTGATTTCTGATCCTGTGCAAGCGCCTTAGTAGGAAACAAATAAATGGCGCGACTTGAGCGATCTTCTAAAATTTGCTGTAAAACCGGCAAATGGTAGCAATACGATTTCCCCGAAGCAGTCGGTGTAATCGCAGTAAAATGCTTTTGCTGTTGTGCATAGTCGAATGCTTGACGCTGATGGATATAAAGCTGCTCAATGCCGCGCCCATGCAATGCTTTAATAATCGATGGGTGTAGATTGGACGGAAAGTCTGCATACTGGGCCTGTTTTTCATCGATCGTATGCATGGCGACAATATTTTGCTTCATTTCCTCGTCATATTGCCACTCGTCGACAAGCTGCGAAATGGTTCTTTTCTTACTAAGCACCGTCTTCACCTTCCTCAATCTTCGTTGCGAGTAGCTTCAATGTATATTGGGCAGATTGGATTGATTGAATAAACCGTTTTTTGCTCGTTCCTTTAAAGAAAGACTGTACAACAAATTGTTCCATCGCATCGGCTGCGTGGTCAATTTGTTGTACATATAAATTTTTTGGGTACGTACTTTTTATCCAATTTGTCGACTGCTGCTGCCATTCGTGAATACGTGTATGGACTTCATCGACATGTGGCTTGACCTCTTGAAAGAAATCCGGCTCCTTGTCTAAACGTCGCATTTCCTGAAAACGATGTAAACACGCATCACATTCTTCTATTAATTGGTATGTTTTATCTATTAATTGCATAAAGAGCACCTCGAATGATTTCATCTGTTTTAGCCTTGCAGCGGAAATTACTGTAGTTCGCTGCTAAGACAATATTTTAATAGTCTTTGCCCATTCAGGCTAAAGTATATTTGTTCTTAAGTGTATCAAATTCTCATCGTTTGTACTACTTATATGCGAACAGGCATTCTTTACTTGACTCTTTGTTTCTGCTAAGCTAACTTTTTGATAAACTGAGAGTAGATTGGTTAAATGCTCCACTTTCATTCTTAATTGCTCGCGTTCCATTTGCAAAGATAATAATGTTTGTGCCATTTCAACTTGTTCGATTAAGCGTGATAATTTCGACATATAATGCCCCCTTTTCACAATGATTCTTTCTTTTTTCACGGAATCCTTGTCATGTGGCAAAAATAGTGTCCATTCGCTAAAAGAAGTTATATTTTGCATAGCTTTTACAAAATTATTAACGGGTACATTGTTTGTGATACACTATTAAAGTATTATTTCTTCCAGGAAAGAAGGTGATTCCATGGTGATTCGTTATCCAAACGGTAAACTCTATGAAAGTGCGCCAAAGATTGAGACAAAAAAGGAATCCGCCAAACCTCAATCGGTTGCAAAAGAAAAAAATAAAAGAGCCGTCAATTACAGTAACCGTGGAAAAAGCTTAGAAGATGACCTAAATGAAACAAATATGTTTTATTTACATAGGAATATGGCAAATATACACAAGAAACCTGTTCCTATACAAATCGTCAAAGTAGATTATCCGGCAAGAAGTGCTGCGGTTATTAAAGAGGCTTATTTCCGCACACCTTCAACGACGGATTATAATGGCGTATGGAATGGATATTACATTGACTTTGAAGCAAAAGAAACGGATAGTAAAACATCCTTTCCATTAAAAAACATTCACTCTCACCAAATGGATCATATGCATTCCGTGACAAACCAGCGAGGAGTTGCATTTTTCATTGTACGATTCAGCACGTTAAACCGTAACTTTGTCATTTCGTATCATGTTGTGGCAAAATGGTTTTCAGCAATGGGTGAAGGTGGAAGGAAATCCATACCAATCGCCGTTTTTGAGCAGGATGCCATCGAAATTTCCGAAGGTTATGTACCAAGGCTCGATTATTTACAGGCGGTAAAAAAGTTAATCGCAAACTACAATGTTTGTGAAAGTGAGGAGAAACAACGTGACGGAAAATAGAAAAACACGCGAACAAATTAAGCGCGAACGTCAACAAAAAAACAAAAAATCCAGAAAACCGAAAACTTCTGCAGGAAAATGGATTAAGCGCATTGTTTTAGCAATCGTTTTAATTGGGGTAATTGGTTTCCTAAGTGGTGCTGCATTATTTGGCTACTATGTCAGCAAAGCACCTGAACTGGATGAAGATGCATTAAAGGATCCGATCTCGTCGGAGTTTTATGATATAAATGGAGAACTTTTTGCAACAATTGGTGCAGAAAAACGAAATTATGTAAAGTACGAAGATATTCCACAGCAAATGATTGACGCGATCATTGCAACAGAAGATGCACGATTTTTTGAACATTTCGGTGTTGACCTGTGGCGTCTTGGCGGTGCCGTACTTGCCAACTTCCGCGATGGATTTGGTGCACAAGGTGCGAGTACAATTACACAGCAAGTTGTAAAAAACTCATTCTTTACAAATGAGAAAAAGCTGGAGCGTAAAGCACAGGAAGCTTGGCTCGCAATTAAGCTGGAACGTCAATATAGTAAAGAAGAAATTTTTGAAATGTACTTTAATAAAATCCTAATGTCAGGTAGAATTCACGGTTTTGGTACAGCCGCAAAAGAATTTTACGGAAAAGAACTGAGTGAATTAACATTGGCTGAATCCGCTCAATTAGCAGGGATGCCGCAAAGTCCGAATAACTATAATCCATACAAAAAGCCGGACCGTGCAAAAAAACGTCGTAACATCGTTTTAGGCTTAATGGTTCAGCACGGCAAAATTAATGAAGCTGACGCAGAAAAAGCAAAAAAGGAACCTATTACAGGCGGTCTCATTCCTGAAGAAGAGCGTGTAGCAAACAATACTACTAAATATCCTGCATTTTTGGATGTTGTGTTAGCAGAACTTGAAAAAAATGGTGATAGCGAATTGACTTCCGAAGGGGTTAAAGTATATACAACGCTAGACCCGAAAGCACAGACGATTGTAGAAGATATGATGAACAATGACAGCAATTTCCCTACTGAAGAGATACAGGCCGGTGTTGCAGTCATCGATACACCAACAGGTGAAATTCGTGCAATTGGCGGCGGACGCAATTACACAGGTGAATTTAACTATAACTTCGCCTACGATATGACAACCCGCCAGCCTGGTTCGACTTTAAAACCTTTAATTGATTATGGTCCTGCCATTGAATATTTAAAATGGTCAACTGGTCAAACAACGGTCGATGAAAAAATTACGTATTCCGGTTCAGATCAGGTTATCGGAAACTGGGATGGCCGCTATTTAGGGACGATGACAGTGCGTGAAGCGCTCTATACATCACGAAATATTCCGGCGGTGAAAACTTTCCGTGAAGTTGGTCCGGACCGCGCCAAAGAGTTTTTAGGCAACTTAGGTATTGAATCAAGCGGATTAACAGAATCTGAAGCTTTAGGTGGAGGACGCGTCAATATTTCTCCTGTCCAAATGGCTGCTTCATATGCAGCATTCGGCAACAACGGTACTTATAATAGTCCGCATGCCATTACTAAAATTGTTTTCCGTGATGGAAAAACTTCAAAATCGTTTAAACCGAAAACCAAAAAAGCGATGAGTGATTATACTGCTTATATGGTAACGGATATTTTACGTGATGTAGTTAGTAACAAACGCAATGCCTCTGCAACACGTGCGATGGTATCAGGCGTTGATATCGCAGGTAAAACAGGTACAACAAACTATGGCTCAGATGAATTTGAAAAGTTCAATTTAAAGAATGGCTCAGTACCAGATACATGGTTTGCCGGGTATACAACAAACTACTCGATCGCTATTTGGGGCGGTTATTCACAGCGTAAAGATGCCATTACAACATGGGAAGAGCGCTGGTTGCCACAAACATTGTTCAAATCGATCATGACGGATTTAAATCAGCATAACCCGTCATCATCATTTAAACAGCCAAGCAGCGTTGTATCAGCTTCGATTGTAATCGGATCGAATCCTTTAAAACTGGCAAATGAATATACACCTGCTACACAAAAGGCAACAGAGCTGTTCGTTAAAGGAACAGAGCCAACTGAATATACAGAGGAATTTGTCCCTCAAACTTTAGATTCACCTACTAGTTTACAAGCGTCATACAATGATGCAGCACAACTGGCCGATGTTACATGGTCACATTCGTCACTGGACGGTTCCGGCGAAGAAACGGATCCCGTTACATTTGAAGTATCGATGAAAGTTGATGGCGGTCCGGCAACGGTCATTTCTACGACAAGCGCAACCGCAATTCAAGTACCGAACATCGAACGCGGTAAAGAGTATACATTTACAGTTACAGCGATTTCAGGTGATTTACGAAGTGATCCGGCAAGCGTTGCATTATTCGTGGAAGGTGACCAGATAACAGAACCTGAAGATCCGAATGACTCCATTGAAGATCCGAACGAAGCTGAACAACCTGAACAGCCGGGTAATGGGAACAACAATGGGAATAATGGAAATGGCAACGGAAACAACGGGAACGGGAATGGAAATAATGGGAACGGTAACGGAAATAACGGCAATGGAAATGGCAACGATAATACGGTAGAGCCAGATGAATCCAATCCTGAACCACCAGCACCGAACCAGCCTAGCCCACCCGCTTCAGGCGGCGAAACAAGACCTGAAGACTCAGAAGACGATTAAAATAAAAAACATCAATTTTTCTCATTAAGGGAAAAATTGATGTTTTTTTCTTTTATATATAATTCGCAATTCATGAAATACGTGAAAATAAGCGAAGAAATTTTCAGGTTAGTTTACTTTTTCATTCTCAGTCTTGCACAGCGCTTTTTTGTTTCTTTATAAAGTTCGTCCAATTGACGATAGCATGCATATTGCCCAGGACGTGCTTTTATAAACTGCAGACGTTCCATCCCATTGATTGGCATGAGCTCATACTCGCTATGTACTGAAAACGGTGTTTCTGTAATTGAACCGCCCACAATAAACTGTTCAAAATGTTCGATACCTTCCATCATGAATTGCTGTGCTGTTCCATCACGTCGTTCATGGGCTGCATGAATCGTCTCACGCATTGTCTCCCACTCACTGTACCACGCGTCCACCACTTCTTTTGAAATTGCCTCTTGTTGTACTGAAATCATCATATTTTTACCAAACCTTTTTTCAAACGCTTCTGCCCTTCCCTACAGTCATCCAGTAACGGACATGTTCCGCAACCCGGATTTTGCGCTTTACAATGATAGCGACCAAAGAAAATAATTTGATGGTGTGCACGGCTCCATCGTTCAATCGGTGTTTTTTTCATAATTGTTTCTTCTACTTCCAATACACTGTCTTTCCATCGACAAAGTCCTAATCGCTTCGAGACACGCTCTACATGTGTATCGACAGCCATCGCAGGAATATCAAATGCAACCGACAAAACGACATTTGCTGTTTTACGGCCTACACCTGGCAATGTGACTAGTTCTTCACGAGATCCCGGAACTTCTCCACCATATTCATTTATCAGACGTGCACATAGTAATTGAATATTTTTTGCTTTGTTACGGTAAAGTCCAATTGAACGAATATCATTCTGCAGCTCCTCAAGTGACACATTTAAATAATCCTGTGGTGTTTTATATTTTTGAAATAATTGTTTTGTCACTTTATTGACGAGGACATCCGTACATTGTGCAGATAATAATGTTGCAATCGTCAACTCAAACGGATTGTCATGCACTAATTCACAATGTGCATCGGGATACATGCGATCCATCTCATCTAAAAAGTGATTCCACTTTGCTTTTGTTATCATATTAAGTTGAATGTCCTCCTATTCTCGCTCCTCTAACCAGTTATAGAAAGAAACTTTCTCCGTTTTCTGAACCGCATCTTGCTGATGTACCGGTTGAACCGGTGAAGCTGTCATCGTATTTTTCCGGTATTGCTCACTATGTTTTTCAATTTGTGCGAGTGTCTTTATGTTGCGCTTCTTCCACTCGATCAATATACGGTCAATATAGCGTAAGTTCACTTTATCAGCCAGTACCGCTTCTTTTAATGCGGCTTTTATGATTTCAGGACTATGCTGGTCCAAGTCCATCCACATACCGATTGTTTCGATTTCCATTGGGGAAAGCAGGCGTCCCAGCTCTTGTTCAAACAGCTGGAAAATTTTTGCCTCATCTATTTTGTTGGCAGTTGAAACCTGTTGTTGTTCTTTTGACTGCAGCAAATCCAATAGTCGTTCCCATAAAGGATAAATCGAGTATTTCTCGGCAAGCCGTCCAGATTCATCAGTACTTTGAGAAATTTCGACAAAGCCTTTTTGCATTAAGCGTTGTATTATTTGAGAAATAGCCGTCAATTGGAAATTGGTCCGCTGCATTAAATCATTTGGTGTCGGAAAGTCGATGCCTTCCTGTTCGAACGTTAGTAAATGCAGAATAATTAATGCTTCGTCATCTTGTATATTTAGTTCGCTATAATGTTTAAAAAATAATTGTGGAATAGTAATTTGCAATTGCTCCGTCCAAACGCGGATTCGATTAAAATTTTTAGACATAGTTGAATCCCCCTTTGTGCGCTCGTAACGAGAAAACGCCCGGCAAAATTCCGGACGTTTTCTCGTTGTATAAATTAAAATTAATTATGGATATAAACGGTTTAATAAACGTGGGAACGGGATGGATTCACGGATATGCTCTGTTCCGGAAATCCATGCAACTGTACGCTCTAACCCTAAGCCGAAGCCTGAGTGAGGTACTGCACCTTGTTTACATAAATCTAAATACCATGCATATGCATCCATTGATAAGTTATGTTCTTCTAAACGTGACTTCATTAATTCATAATCATAAATTCGTTCAGAACCACCGATAATCTCACCATAGCCTTCCGGAGCGATTAAGTCTGCACATAAAACTACATCATCGCGCTCTGGGTGTGGCTGCATGTAGAACGGTTTAATACCGATTGGGTAGCATGTGATAAATACTGGTTTGTCATAATGGTTGGCAATTGCTGTTTCGTGTGGTGCACCGAAATCATCACCCCACTGAATATCATCAAAGCCTTGCTCATGTAAAAACTCGATCGCTTCATCATAAGAAATACGCGGGAATGGTGCTTTCACGTTTTCAAGTTTTGATGTATCACGGCCTAGACGCTCTAAATCAAGCTTACAGTTTTTCAGAACAGATTGTACGATATGTGATACATATTGCTCCTGTACTTCCAAGCTTTCATCATGTTCGACAAATGCCATTTCAGGCTCGATCATCCAGAACTCGATTAAGTGACGACGCGTTTTTGATTTTTCTGCACGGAATGTAGGACCGAACGAGAATACTTTTCCTAATGCCATTGCAGCAGCTTCCATGTAAAGCTGACCTGATTGGGAAAGGAATGCATCTTCATCGAAATATTTCGTATGGAACAGCTCTGATGTCCCTTCAGGTGAAGAACCTGTTAAAATTGGCGGGTCCATTTTTGTAAAGCCATTTTCATTGAAAAATTCATATGTTGCACGAATAATTTCGTTACGTACTTTCATGATCGCATGTTGTTTACGAGAACGTAACCATAAGTGACGGTTGTCCATTAAAAATTCTGTACCATGCTCTTTTGGTGTAATTGGGTAGTCTTTAGCAGGGCTGATTACTTCGATACCTGTAACATTTAACTCAGCACCGAAAGAAGAACGCTCGTCTGCTTTAACTTCACCAATCACATACATTGACGTTTCCTGTGTCATGCCTTTAGCTACTGCAAACAGTTCTTCGCCTACTTCTTCTTTCACGACTACACCTTGTGCGAAGCCTGAGCCATCACGTAACTGAAGGAAAGCCAATTTACCGCTAGAACGTTTGTTAGCTAACCATGTACCAATTTTTACTGTTTCGCCAATATGATTTGGCATATCTTTAATCATAATTTTTTTCATAAAGTCCTCCAAAGCTTAAGTTGCAGGCTCGCTTAATCTTGCCATTTTGCTTTAACAAATGCATCGATTCGGCGAACTGCCTCTTCTAATAGTTCTAAAGATGTCGCATACGATAAGCGTATTGTCGCGGGTGCACCAAATCCTGAACCTGGAATGACCGCAACATTTGCTTCTGTTAATAGTGCCGATACAAAATCATCCACTGAAGTGTAACCTGTTTTTTCGGCTGTTTCTGAAACATCCGGCAATAAGTAGAAAGCACCCTGTGGCTTTAATACTTTTACGCCGGGAATTGCTGCTAATTTCGGGAAAATCGCCTCTAAACGTGATTCAAACGCTTGTCTCATCTTTTCTACTGTATCCTGCGAGCCGTTATATGCTTCAATCGTTGCATATTGTGCTGTAGTTGTAGCATTTGAAGTAGAGTGAGAGGCTAAATCCGTCATCGCTTTAATGATTGTCGCATCACCAGCTGCATAGCCAATGCGCCATCCTGTCATAGAGTGAGATTTTGCAACACCGTTCACAACAATTGTACGTACTTTCACTGCGTCTGAAACTTCCGCAATTGAATAATGCTCTACTCCATTGTAAACAAGCTTTTCATAAATTTCATCTGAAACGATTAAAATATCCATTTCTTCTGCCACTTGTGCAAGCTCTGCCAATTCTTCCTTCGTGTAAATCATACCAGAAGGATTGGATGGCGAGTTTATAATTACAGCTTTTGTTTTTTCTGTAACAGCATTACGTAATTGCTGTGCTGTAATTTTAAAGCTTTGTTCCTGTGTTCCTTCTACATATACGGGTACACCGCCAGCAAGCTTCACTTGTTCAGGATAAGATACCCAGTAAGGAATCGGGATAATTACTTCATCGCCCTCATTTAAAATAACCTGGAACAATGTATACAGAACGTGTTTTGCTCCGACACCAACGATAATCTCATTTGCTTTGTATGTAAGGTTATTGTCACGAGCCAATTTATCAATAATTGCTTTCTTTAAAGCAGGTAACCCTCCAGCCGGCGTATATTTTGTCAGACCAGCATCCATCGATTTTTTTGCTGCATTTAAAATATTCTCCGGTGTATTAAAGTCAGGCTCTCCTGCACCTAAACCAATTACATCAATACCTTGCTCCTTTAACTCTTTCGCTTTAGCTGTAATCGCTAAAGTAGAAGATGGTGTTAAAGTTTTTACACGATTTGCCAACAATTGTTTCATGTTGCTCTCTCCTCTACAAATTCAATATGCGTTTCCACCATTGCCCGTCTTCAAATAGAAGATAGACATAATTCAAGCTGCCGGATTCACTTTTATAGGTAATTTCCCATACCGGACCCGGCTCCTCGAATCCTAACTTCATATGAAGAATCTCTTTCACGGCAGTATCATCCTGAAAAACAGACAACGCCTGTTCTTCTGTAATGCCATCCGCTAAAAATACTTCTTGCATTGAATTCTCATCTAAACTCATCGGGACGAAGACTGCTTTTTCCTTCCCATACTCATCCACTCCGAAAACAGTGACATATGGCTTATTCCCATTGTAAACATAGGAATCATCAACAACAGCAAGTGCTTTCGTATCCAGCGCAAAACTTTCCGCCTTTTGTTCTATTTCACTAAACGGTGCATTGGCTTTCCAAAATACGAACACTGAAATAACAAGCGACAAAGATAAAATAAAGACAACCGAAAAGATAATCCAGTTTTTCATAACTGCACCTTGCATTCCGATGTATTTGAATGTTGTTTAAAATTTTGTTTCATTTTTGTCAACCTGCTTTCCTTCCTCATCGTTTTTCATTATACCAATTTCCTAAGCTTTGTACCATACTGTGTAGAGGCAGTTTTTGTATAGAAATTGGCGGTAATGACTCGATAAACTGCTGTCCGTATGATTTTGTTTCAATCCGGCGATCCAAAACGATAAACACCCCTTTATCATGGCTGGAACGAATTAACCGGCCGAACCCTTGTTTGAACCGGATAATAGCATCCGGCAGCGCAAGCTCTGTAAAGGAATTGCGTCCTTGCTGTGTTATATAATTGGCCCGCGCTTTAAATGCAGGCTCTTCCGGAGAAGAAAACGGCAGCCGCACGACAATAACTGCAGACAAACCGTCACCCGGCACATCGACCCCTTCCCAAAAACTGTTCGTTCCAAATAATACGGAATGATTAAACTTTTGGAAAGACTTTAATAAGCGCATACGGCTTCCGGATGTGACACCTTGTGCAAAAATCATATAGTCGCTTAACAATTCACTTTCCTGTATTAGATTGACCGTTTTACGCAGCATGTCCTGAGATGTGAATAAAACAAAACATCTACCATTCGTCATTCGCACTGTATTTGTGACCGCATGCGCGACCTCTTCAATATATTCGGATTGTGAAACGGCCTGAATGTCCGGCATGTCATTGACAATATACACCTCCGCCCCGTCATAATAACCCGGGTCCGCATGCAGCTTTTCAATGGGGATCGAAGGATCGATTCCCAGCTGGTTCGTAATAAAACGCTCATTACTTGGCACTGTTAACGTTCCGGATGTCCAGACGATGCCGCTTTTTTCACGGATTGGATCAAAAAGTTTCCCAATTGTCGATGTCACTTCGATCGGTTTTTTATAAAGCTGGATACTTCCCGGAACACTGCGCTGGTCCAATTCCAGCCAGCATGAATAGTCGGGATCCTGACTTAAAAATACATCATCCCACTCTGCAATTTTAATCGTAAACTCATTGACGATATACTGCCATTGCTCAATTAAATATTCATGCTCTGGCGCAAGCTCCTCCACACTAGAAGTGAACTTCCGTATAAGCTCGGTCGCCTCATCCACCCATTGCTGCACAGTGAGCGAAACTTTTATTAAAACTTCACGCCCCAACTGCAATTCAGAAATGAAGACTTCAATTTTCTGTTGTTTAGACTGGTGATTTGCAACCTTCACTTCTCGAAGCAATGCCGCCATTGCTGTATCAAACGCATTGACCATTTGAATATAGCGCTTTTCCAGCTGATCCAGTGTTTGATAATTCAGCAGCTGTTTCTTAATTGCAACCCGACGAATTTTATAAAATAGCTGTTCATCTTCCTGTATACCAATTTGTCCAAATAAATATTTCCAATTCATATAAGTGAAGATTTTTTCATGCTGATTGATTGCAGCTTGAATAAACTGATGCGCTTCATCAATTATCCATCCGCCTAATGAATTAAAAATCTGCTCATTGCGAACCAGATCACTTAGCAGCATTGCATGATTTGTCACAATAATGTCTGCCTGGCGACTATTTTGAATTGCCCGTGAGTAAAAATCATAGAGCGGCATTGTCGTTTTCGGCAATGCGCTCTTTCGGATTTTATCAAGGAGCAGCTGGCCGCCGCCTGACACATTCAGCTCACTTAAATCACCGGTCTCCGTTTTCGCCAGCCAGATCAGTGTTTGCAGTACTGTAAAAGTCTGATCATAGGATTCATCCTGGGTTTTTAGCTCTTTCTCGAACTTTTCAACGTCGATATAGTGATTCATCCCTTTTAATAAAGCCATTTTAATCGGCTGGCCAAGTGCCTGTTCCAATATCGGAATATCATTTTGCATAAGCTGATCAAGCAAATGAGAAGTATACGTACTAATTCCTATTTTTTGATTCGTTTTCTTAGCATAATAAATCGATGGCACTAAATACCCCATCGTTTTTCCGATGCCCGTTGATGCCTCGATAACGTGCTCCGCATTTGTGTTGAGTGCATGCCAAATGCTGTCCATCATTTGAAACTGCTGCGGACGCTCTTCAAAATCGGGAATTCCATTTAATAATAAAGTCATTTTTTCATCAGTCGTCTGCGGATAAACAAGTTCATCCCCATCACTCTTTGGCGTTGGTGCCATTTTGCGAATTGCAATTTTACGGTAAAAGACATGCCCTTCATCCGTTATTGCTTTGTTGCGTTTGATGACAAGCGCATCAAAAAACAGCTGGGCCAAATCTGTTCTCAAACGGAAAGAACGTTTATGCAATTGTTCCAAAGTAACGAGCGGCAATGTTAACAGCTCTTCCCAACAATGTTTAAGCAGGTACGCTGTTGCGAGTGCATCATCATCCGCGCGGTGTGCACTTTGCAGCACGATATTAAAATCGTTCGCTAAATCCGATAATTTGTAGCTTAACGACATCGGGAACAAAATTTTTGTTAGTTCGACTGTGTCAATTTTCTTGCCGTGCCACTTCGATAGGCCTGCACGGTTAAATTCTGCCTGTAAAAAGTTCAAGTCAAAATCGGTATTATGGGCAACGAATACTGCCCCTTCCAGCAGCTCATAAATATAATCCGCATACGCCTCAAATGGTAAAGCATCTTTTACATCTTCGTCTGTAATATTAGTTAAATCCTGTATAAATAACGGGATCGGTTTTCCCGGATTGATAAATGTAGAATATTTTTTTACGATTTCCCATCCTTGCATAATGACGATCGCGATTTGTATCATACGGTCGCCGCTTGCAGGAGAATGTCCTGTAGTTTCTATGTCGACAATCGCATACTTTTGACTTTCCTTCATTTTTCTTCAACTCACAGTTCAAGTAATATAACGGCATTTTATCATACTGGAGGCGATGAGGTCATGTAATTGGATAGAACGGATGAACGTGGCGGTGGAATGCTACCATCGTAAATATAGAGTCGATGCCGATATATGAACGTTCTAAATGTTCTAATATATTTTAAAATCATCTAATATATTTTTATTTGTTCTAATAAAATTACGATTTTCTAATATAACCGCCAACTGTTCGAATAAACATCCAAATTGTTCGAATATCATTTCAAGTTCATCTAATATCCACCTCAAGTTTTCTAATATAAGCTCAATTGTTCTAATAAATATTACGTGCAGCTTCACTTTTGCCATTAACGTATTACTTTTCATATTTTTTAGGCAAAAAAAACCTAGTGCCGCCTCAAGGACAACACTAGGTTAATATACTATGTATAGGTGTGCAGGGGCTCATCTCCCTGCACAATTCAAAAGCTTCCCAGCAAATCCGTGCTGTTGGTGGAGGCTTTTGTTGTGAAGACTAAATCTTCACAGAGGTTTTGGCACCTAAAATATAGAATACAACAAATTAAGAATTCTTTCAACTAGATTAATCCATTAAATTTGAACGATTTCCGAAAATTCCTTTTAACATTGGTGGTGTAACCAATGTTGTAATAATAATTACGATTACCATTGGCGTATAGTCTTCCGCCGGCAGTAAACCACTTGATAAACCCATACCCGCAAGAATCAATGCAACTTCACCACGAGAAATCATCCCTGCACCGATACCTGCAGAAGATTTCCAGCTAAAGCCTGCCAATTTCGCACCAATACCAGATCCGATCAGCTTAGATAAAATTGCAACGATTGAGAAGATCACCAAAAACCAAATATTTTCTGTAATCCCATCAAATGTAACAGATAATCCGATACTAACGAAGAAGAACGGCACGAAAATTCCGCTCGCAATTGGTTCAACTTTATGCTCGACTGTCTCTTTATATGGAGTGCGTCCGATCGCAATACCGATAAAGAATGCTCCGATAATTGTAGCGATACCAAAGTAATGCTCACCTATGTATGCTAACGCAAAACATGCAATAAGCGCTCCGCTTAACAGTGCCTCCGTAACTTTCAGACGGCTGAACGCTTTCAGGAACGGTGGAATAACCCATCTCATTACAACAAATAATAAAACAAAGAAGAATACTTTTCCGCCGATTAATACTGGAATTGAAACATCATCCCCTACAAGGAAACTCATTGCAATTGCGATTAATACTACGACGATAATATCATCCAGTACGGCAGCACCTAATAATGTAGAGCCTTCTTTACTCTTCAGCCAACCGATTTCGCTTAATGTTTGAACTGAAATACTAACTGATGTAGCAGCTAATGTTAGTCCGATGAAAATTGCCTGACCTTGTGTAAGTCCAAATGCCAATGCTAGCGGATAACTCATAGCAATCGGTAAAATGACCCCGCCAATTGCAACAAAAATTGCCCCTTTCATATTTGCATTTAAATCTTCCAAATCGGTTTCTAAACCGGCTAAAAACATTAATAGAATAACCCCTATCTGACTGAATGTTTGCATAACTTCACTGTCAGTAATCCAGCCAAGCATAGCAGGACCGATAATAATACCGATCAGGATTTTCCCAAGTACTGAAGGTTGTCCTAGACGAACTGTAAAATGCCCTGCTATTTTTGTTGCCAATAGTACGATAACTATTTGAAAAATAAACATAATATCCCCCTTTTACTATAGAAAAAGGCATGGTGCCGCCAGTTTTGACTGACTCCACCATGCCCCGCTTCATATAAGATTAGTTTTATTTTAAACAATAAAAAAGGAAAAAGCAATAACATTTTATCATTATCTGAATATTCCCTATTCAATGACAAGGAGATAGATTAGAAAAACCCCGGCAATACTTCTCGTTGAAAATATTGATTTTTTCTTAACCAAACATTTAAAATATGGCGATGTGTCAGTAGCTTTCTCCGTGAAGCATGCCTTCTTTGCGCTTCCTGCAGACTTTCGAGCAATATCCGTGTTTCCGTCAGACATTGTTCCGAATCAGTAATTACTTGTAAAGCCGGACTAATAAGCCTATGTTCCTGCAAAAGTGCAAGCACTTTTGCAAATTCTTGTCCCATCGCAATATAGTTTTCTTCTATATTAAAATCAATACATTGATATAATGTGTTTTCCACTTCTTTTTCTACAAGCTCCATTGACTGATTTTCCATATGTCACCTCATGTTGGAATTGTATACAACAAGTATAGTAGAATTCCGCACAATAAAAAAGAAATTGGATTGAAAAAAGCTACGGAGCATCTTATCTGCACCGTAGCACCAGGTTATTTTGCATGAATTGCTTTTCCGAAAACCGAACGTGCCGCATCTCCAACATGTTCGCTCACTGTCGGATGCGGGAAAATGAGCCTTGCCAGATCTTTTACCGATCCCCCCAATACTTTTGCCGCCAGCATGGAGTTAATCATTTCTGTCGCTCCATCACCAACGACACATGCCCCGTAAATATCGCCTTCAGGACTCGCTACAAACTTCATAAAGCCCTGTGTATTACCTTCAAGCAATGCTTTAGGGTTTGTAGGTAAATACATCTTCGTAACAATACTATCTGCAGGAGCTTCATGCTCCAGCATGCCAAATGTAGCAATTTCAGGATGCGTATAAACGCATCGCGGGATTTCCTGCTGATTGATCACTTTTGGATGTTTCCCTAAAATATAATCCACTGCATGTACCCCTTCTGCGCTTGCAGAGTGGGCAAGCTGGAATCCGCCAACTAAATCCCCGATTGCAAAAATACCGGGAATACTTGTTTCATAATGGTTATTCACTTTGATTAAACGACCGTCCATTTGCATTTCCAGCACTTCCGCGATTTCAGTGTTTGGACGGCGCCCTGTCGCAAACAGTAAATTTTCGAACGGGAAATTTCCGATTGATGTTTGAACATAGTCAGCATGGATTTCTTCGAATGTAAAGTCTGTCACAAGTTCGATTCCCAGTTGTTTCATTTTTTCTTTAATAATCGGTCGTGCATCTGGTTCTTCTGTTTGCAATATATCTTTACTATGGTTTAATACGGTTACTTTTGTTCCCATTGGCGCTAGCGCAAATGCCATTTCAATTGCAATGACCCCGCCTCCGATAATTGTTAATTGTTTCGGCAGCTCCTGGATCGAAAAAAACGTATCGGTTGTATGATAATTTGCATTTTCAAGCCCTTTAAATGGCGGAACAAATGGGCGGCTGCCTGTTGCTAAAATGACATGATCTGCTGTAAATGCCTGATTACCGATGATCACTTTTCGTTCTGCGGTGACAGTCGCTTTCCCCCGATACATTGTAATCTGCGCATTTTCGATAAACGTTTCAATATTTGATAATAGTTCGTCAACAACTCGATCTTTTCGCTGCATTAACTTCGGAAAATCAATATTAATCGTCGGTACTGTCACACCCCAATCCGTCCCGCGCCGAATTTCCTGTACCAGTTTGCTATGCTCAAGCATAATTTTCGATGGAATACAGCCGACATTATAACAAGCCCCGCCGACTTTATCTTTTTCTACAAGCGCTACTTTCAGCCCGCTTTTTGCCGCATGGATTGCTGCAACATATCCACCGGGACCTGCTCCAATAACTGCTAAATCAAAGTTTTCCATATATACCACCTCATTTTTCACATTAGCATTACAGTTCAGTGAATGCAACAAATCGTATACCTTTTTTTATTTTATTAAAAATATTCGGTCAATAAAAAAGCAGCGAAGTGCCAACTGCACTCGCCGCTTTTTCATCCATTACTTCAATACTTTAATTTCCACATTTTTACGTCCCCAATTAAGGGCTATTTTTTTTGTTTTGACAAATACATCAATACGATTTCCTTTAATCGAACCGCCCGTATCACCGGCAACCGCTACCCCATATCCTTCCACCCATACTTTTGTACCAAGCGGAATCACCTTTGGATCGACTGCAATTAGTTTTATATCCGGGTTTTTCTTCAAGTCAATTCCGGATGCCGTCTTTCCCGAACACCCTTTGCAATAGGCTGTAAAAGCACTTGCTTCAACAGTTAATGTTTTGACAACCTCATAGTCATCAATCGTTTCCTTTTTTTTCTCTTTTTCAGCCGGTACTTTTTTATTTTGAATATGGTCCGGTAATTTCAGCACGAGACCTTCCGTAACTTCTTCAATATCTTCAACCTCATTTAGTTCAAGCAATGTATATACTGATGTGTCATAAAGATCTGCAATTTCATCCAATTCTTCACCTTTCTTCACTGTATGCGTAGCTGCGATTGCTCCGCTCGCGAAAAATAAGGTAGTGACCATAAAGAAGGCAAAGCTAAATAATAGTTTATTTTGAAACATACTAATTATTCCCCCCTGTATCTTTTGTCTATTTTGTAAAATAAAGCTAAATCCAAGTCTACACATTTAATATTTCAAAAAGATTACAGGGAGATAATATAAAAATTACAAAAATATCCTTTTCAAACCAAAAATGTAATATAAAAAAAGCTGTCATATAGGAATAATCCATGACAGCTTTTCATATGTTCATTTACAAAATTGTTGCTTCCGGTTCGTATGCGATTATTTCTTTAATTTTATTGCTTTCCCCCATAATGGCCACAGTTGGGGTATGTTCGGCAACTTCTTTATTATCCACATACACGTAAGAAATGATGATGACAATATCACCTTTTTGAACAAGACGTGCCGCTGCTCCATTTACGCATATAACGCCTGAACCTCGTTCCCCGGCAATAATATATGTCTCAAAGCGCGCACCGTTGTTGTTATTGACAATATGGACTTTTTCATTCGGCAGCATTCCAACTGCATCCAAAATATCTACATCAATTGTAATGGAACCAACATAATTTAAATCTGCCTGTGTCACTTGGGCACGGTGGATTTTACTGTTCATCATCATTCTAAACATGGATTACTTCCCCTTTTAACGAAAAAATTAAATTATCGATTAAACGTGTTTCACCAATATGAACGGCAGCTGCAACAACGATTTGATCTGTCTGATCATCGACTTCCTGTAAATCCGGGTAGGTTAATATCATCAAATAATCAACGTGGCCATCCGTGTTGTCATGTATTATTTTCTTAGCCAGTGATATGGCGGATTCCACACTTCCGGATTCCAACAGTTCCCTTTTTGCAAGTTGGAGCCCCTGCTGTATTGCAGGTGCCTGTGAACGCTCTTCAGCAGACAAATAAATATTGCGGCTTGATTTGGCTAAACCATCCTCTTCACGTATAACTGGAACAACACGGATCGTTACCGGAAAATTGTAATCGCGCACCATTGTTTGAATGATTGCCACTTGCTGGGCATCTTTTTGTCCGAAATAAGCACGGTCCGGCTGCACTAAATTAAAGAGCTTCGCGACAACTTGCAAAACTCCGTCAAAATGACCAGGTCGGGTCGCCCCGCATAAAATATGTGCCTGACGTCCTGCTCGAATAGTGATTCCTCCATCGTGCGGATACATTTCCTCTACAGACGGCGCAAATATATAATCTACCCCTACCGATTTTGCCAGTTCTGTATCACGCGGTAAATCTCTTGGGTATGATTCAAAATCTTCATTTGGACCAAATTGTGTTGGATTGACGAATATGCTCATGATGACAAGTTCATTTTCGCTGCGTGCATTTGCTGCCAATGTTAAATGCCCTTCATGTAAATAGCCCATTGTCGGGACAAGACCGATTGACTGCCGGTTGTATTTTGCCGTTTTAACTACTTCACACAGCTCGGTAATTGTTGTTAATACATTCATTATTTTACGCCTCCGTAAAGCTCGATTAGCTCGGTTTCTTTCATTGTGAAACTTTGTTGTAATGTCGGGAAAGTACCTGATTTTACTGCGTTTGTATAACTTGTAATCCCCTTCTCTACCTCATCACCTACTCGTGCAAATGCTTCAACAAATTTTGGTATGTGATGTTTTCCGTATTGCAATAAGTCATGGAATACAAGTACTTGGCCATCCGCTTTTACACCTGCACCGATGCCAATCGTCGGAATCGTTAATTTTTGCGATACAGCTTCCGTCAACTGATGCGGAATACATTCAAGTACGACGGCACATGCACCTGCTTGTTCAACGCGTATAGCATCCTTTATTAACTTTTCCGCTTGCTCGGCTGTTTTGCCTTGCACTTTATAACCGCCAAGTACACCTGCCGATTGTGGTAGTAAGCCTAAATGTGCAACAACCGGGATACCGGCATTAGTTAACTTCTTAATAACAGGTACGATTTCATCTGCACCTTCAACTTTTAAGGCATTCGCATTCGTTTCCTGCATCATTTTCACAGCTGTTTTCAATGTTTCATTGATATCTCCATGATAAGAACCAAAAGGCATATCGACTACGATAAAGGTATCGGGTGCACCACGGCGAACCGCTTTACTATGGTGGATCATATCTTCTACCGTCACACGCATTGTCGATTCATAGCCCAATACAACCATCCCGAGGGAATCCCCGACAAGAATCATATCAACACCTGCCGCTTCTGAAAATTTTGCTGCCGGATAATCATAAGCGGTAATCATGACAATTTTCTCGCCTTGCTCTTTCATTTTTAAAAACTGTGCTGTTGTTTTCATGTTCTTCCTCCTTAAGTGGAAAGAAAACAAAAATACCCTTCTATCTAAAATTAGACAGAAGGGTAGGTACCATACGTAAATTCAATACATTCCATACTTAAATTGGAAATAATCCAACTACAAGTATAAAATGAATTCATTTATGCGCGTTTTCTTCCGTCTCTGTCTTGTGTAGATCAAAGCAGATTTTTTAAATGTTGACTAGCAGTTGCAGGTACAGTTCTATTAAGATACTGTCCTAAAGCTACTATAACAAGTTTGGAAGAAAACGTACAGAATAAATAATTAATGTAAAAAAATATTTCTACTTAGCTTTTACGGTAAAAGTTCAATATCCGCAGAGTAAATGCCTTTGATTTCCCCGTTCGCTTGACGAATTTCCAGGACACCGCTCTCAGTGATACTGACAGCTTCCCCTTCAACGACTTCCCGCAGCGTTGTTGCTTTTACACGCTTTCCGATTGTCCCCGAAGACTGTTCCCAGAGCTGTTTTATTTGACCGAAGCCATTTTTCACGTATTCATCACTGTATTTCTCCAAAGATTCAAGCACATTGGCGACGAAATGTACACGTTCAACCGGTTCTCCTTCTTCAATCGCAATCGAAGTGGCAATCGTTTGTAACTGTTCAGGAAAATCATCTATCTTCTGATTGACATTGATGCCAATACCAATTAACAACGCCTGGATACGATCAGCCTCAGCTACCATTTCAGTCAAAATTCCCGTTGTTTTTTTGCCGTTAATTAAAATATCATTCGGCCATTTGATTTCAGGAGTGAAATTTTTAAAACTGGACTTCATCGCTTCAACAATGGCTACAGCAGTGACTAGGGTAAATTGAGGGGCTTGGTGTGGGGCAACATCCGGACGAATGATGACCGTCATCCAAATCCCTTGCCCTTCTGTTGATTCCCATTCACGCATCATCCGCCCTCGCCCTGCTGTTTGATGCTCAGCGATGACAACCGTGCCATCCGGTGCACCAGCTCGGATAAGTTCATGCGCAACAAGCTGTGTCGACTCAACCGTTTCATAATAATGTACTTGGCGGCCATAACGTTCCGTCGTCAAAAATTGCTGCAATTGTCCCATATCCACTTTATCCGGTACAGATAGAAGTTTATACCCGCGTTTTTTTACTGTTTCAAACTCATAGCCTTCCTGCTTCAATGTTTGCATATGTTTCCATATTGCTGTTCGAGAAACATTCAGCTCATCCGCCAACACTTGGCCGGAAATCGGTTCTCCTTCCGCAGTCAAAAACCGTTTCAAAATTTCATCCTTCATCGTGAAATGCATAAAACCATTCCTTTAATTGTTGTTTATCATTTTGTACTTCCTCATTTAAGACCGCTTCTACTGCTGCATCTAATGTCTGTTTAATCCAGCTGCCGCGTTTTTTTGAGGACCAGTCCAACAAGTCTTTTCCTGTAACCGCAAGCTCATTTACATGCTGAATTGGCAATGCATTTTTTCTGGCCACTAATTCTTCGTAGCTCAATTCAAGTTTGCAATTTTGCCAAATAGTAAACTGGAAGGACGTTTTAAGAACGATTGTATCATAGCGTAACAAATCTACAAGACTCATCCCATTGCGTAAGCTTTCATAAGCATCCAAAACTGTTTTTACGAAGAGCTTATCCTTATTTGAACAGCGATACTTCGTAAGCAACGATAAATCGCTGCCGTTTACTAAACAGAAATATGCCCACCCAACTTGGCGATCTTCCGAATAATAATGTGCCCAATTAGAAGCAGTAAAATTGCCATGCAAGTAATCGCCCAATGTCGTTTTTTCCATGTAATCAATGCCGAATGACGCATGAGCAGATATAAAAATCTTTGAAAGTTCAACCTGAATGCGCTCGATTGCGACATACTCAATTGAAGCTGCTTTTTGCCGGATTGCTTCGAATGTATTTTCCTCGATTGAGAAGTGAAGCTGTGCAGCAAATCGGACAGCACGCAGCATTCGGAGAGCATCTTCTTCAAAACGCTGATCCGGCTCACCTACCGCACAAATAACTTTGCTATCGATATGTTGGCGGCCATTGTAATAATCGATGTACTCTCCCGATTGGCTAAGTGCCATCGCATTCATTGTAAAATCCCGGCGTTTTAAATCTTCTTGTAAATTACGAACAAATTCGACAGTATCCGGACGACGATGATCACTGTAAGTAGACTCTGTCCGGTACGTTGTTACTTCGATTGGCTCTCCACAGTCCAGTACAATGACCGTCCCGTGAGCGATTCCAACATCAATTGTTTGTGAAAAGATCGTTTGAATTTCTTCAGGCATTGCACTCGTTGCGATATCGACATCATTATTTTCCTTTTTCAAATAATAATCACGTACCGCTCCACCTACAATAAATGCTTCAAAGCCGGCATGTTCAATCTTTTTAATGACTTCCTTTGCCGCTTGCCATTGTTGCGGAATCATTCTTTTTTTCAACCACACTTTCATATATCCGTTCATATTGTTCAACCATTTTTGTTTGATGGAACTGTTCGCGTACTGATTGTAGTGCGGCTTCTTTGAAAGCTTGATGTTTTTCTTCATCCTGCAGCAGTTCGACCGCATAATCCGCGACAGCCTGGGTATCACCAAGTGGTACCAAATAGCCGTTCACACCATCATTGATCACTTCAGGAATCCCGCCGATTGCAGTACCGATACCTGGTACACCGCATGCCATCGCTTCCAATAATACGAGCCCGAATGATTCTTTTTCTGAAAGCAATAACTTTAAATCACTGATTGCAAAAAGTTCTGTAATGTTTTCCTGCTTACCTAAAAACAAAACATCATCCGTATAAGGTGAATCTTTAACCATATCTGTGACACGATGCTTTTCCGGGCCATCCCCGACTAATAATAATTTTGCCGGCATACGCTCACGAATCTTCAGGAATGAATCGACTACATCCGGCAGATTTTTTATTTTACGGAAATTCGACACATGGATAATTACTTTTTCATTCGGCAAAATACCAAATTGCTCTTTTAGATTGCCAGGGTCCACTGGCTTAAATACATCCTCATCGACGAAGTTATAAATTGTCTCAATCGGTTTTTTCGTATCGATTAAAGCATATGTCTGCTGTTTTAACGATTCCGAAACAGTCGTCACTGCATCCGAACAATCAATTCCATACTTGATTGCCTGCGCCAGCGTAGAATCTTCTCCCAAAACAGAAATATCTGTTCCGTGAAGTGTTGTGACAATACCAAAGTTCTCGCCGCTCATATGACGGGCCAATACCGCACAAACCGCATGAGGAATCGCATAATGAACATGTAATAAATCGAGTTTTTCCTCTTTTATAACATCAGCCATTTTACTTGCTAATGCAATATCGTATGGTGGGTATTGAAATACCGAATAATTATTCACTTCAACCTCGTGGAAAAAGACGTTTGAATAAATTTTATTAAGTCGAAATGGCACACTTGATGTAATAAAGTGAATTTCATGTCCTCGTTCTGCCAACATTTTGCCTAGCTCTGTTGCAATTACACCCGAGCCTCCCACTGTCGGGTAACATGTAATACCAATTTTTAATTTTTTCATTCGGCTCCCCATCCTTTCAACTATACGATTTTTACTTTCTTCAAAATGATTTAACACATTTATAAAGTAAAATTGACTGGCTCTTTATTTTCTGCGCTCTTCTAAAATGCGCCAGTCAACAAAACCTTCCTTAAGCCCTTTTAATAAAATTTCAGCTGTCCCCATATTTGTCGCAAGCGGTATATGATACAAGTCGCATAACCGCACTAACGCCATAACATCCGGTTCATGCGGCTGTGCTGTCAATGGATCGCGGAAGAAAAATACCATATCCATATCATTATTTGCGATCATCGCACCAATTTGCTGATCTCCCCCCAGTGGACCTGAGCGAAACTTCGTAATCGGAAGTGCTGTTTCTGCTTCAATCATTGTGCCCGTAGTGCCGGTCGCATATAGGTCATGTTCTTTCAAAATATCGCGATAAGCAATCGCAAACTGAATTAAATTATCCTTTTTCCGGTCATGTGCTATTAATGCAATTTTCATTATTATCAACTCATTTCTAAATGATGTTCTCTAATCCATAGATTAATGTATTGGTTTTCATTACCTCTTCAATACTAAATGTAACACCGCTCATAAAGCTTCCGCGATTTAAAGAATCATGACGAATCGTTAATAATTCACCTGTGCTGCCAAACAGTACTTGCTGGTGCGCTACTAAACCTGGAAGTCTTACTGAATGGATGTGCATTCCGTCATAGTTTGCGCCTCTTGCACCAGTATGTGTTTCTCTTTCATCCGGATGCCCTTGCTTTTTCGCCTCTCGTACTTCACTGATCATTTGCGCTGTTTTAATGCCGGTACCAGATGGCGCATCAAGCTTTTGATCATGATGCATTTCGATAATTTCCACATCCGGGAAATATTTTGCGGCATCTTTCGCAAATTTCATCATTAATATTGCACCAATCGCGAAGTTCGGTGCAATAATACAGCCTAATTGTTTTTCGGTTGCCATTTGCTGCAGTTCTTCAAGTTGTTCTTCGGTAAAACCTGTCGTCCCTACAACTGGACGTATATTATGTAGTAGTGCCTGTTTTGTTCGTTCATAAACACAAAGCGGATTTGTTAAATCCAAAAGCACATCCGGCTTTGTCTCACGCACAAGCTCAACAAAATTTGTATAAATCGGAACTTCATAATGATTCGGAAACTCTTCAAGCAAGCCCAGTGATGTACCGACCTCTTTATAGTCGAGTGCTGACACAAGTTCCATCCCGTCATTATTCATGATTGTATGTACTGCTTCTGTACCCATTTTGCCTCGTGCACCGGCAATTGCTACTCTAATTGTCATACTAAAATAACTCCTTTTTACTTTTAGTTGCTTTATCCTTGTTTAATTAATTTTGAGTAATATGGTGCGTCATTCAACCGTTCATCCATATTGTTGTCAAATGCGACAAAATCAAACATAATAAACAATGTAACCTTTTTTCTGCTCCAACACATATATTCTTACTCAACCGATTTTAGGAGGTTTACTATGCAAGGAATAAAAATACAGAATATCATCGGAATTCTGATAGGATCCGCAATATTCAGTTTCGGTTTTGTCCACTTTAATATGCAAAACCAACTGGGTGAAGGTGGATTTAGTGGTATTACACTTATTTTATATTTTACACTAAATTGGGACCCAGCATTAATGAATTTACTATTAAATATTCCAATGTTTATTCTAGGCTGGCGTTTACTAGGGAAAAAATCATTTATCTATACGATAATCGGTACACTTAGCGTATCGGTATTCTTAAAAATCTTTCAAATTTACGAAGTCGATATGAACTTGCAGGATGATTTATTCCTTGTATCGTTGTTTGCAGGGGTATTTGTCGGAATCGGTTTAGGGATTGTGTTCCGATTCGGTGGGACAACTGGCGGGGTCGATATTTTAGCCCGACTGGCAAATAAATACCTTGGTTGGAGTATGGGTAAAACGATGTTCGGCTTTGATTTCTTTGTCATAATTCTTTCCTGGATGACGTTTTTGGATGCCCGCTCGATGATGTATACATTAGTAGCCGTTTATGTCGGCGGTCGTGTCATCGATTTAGTGCAGGAAGGTGCCTATTCAGCAAAAGGCGCGTTTATTATTTCGGTTAAGTCCGATGAAATCGCAAACTTAATTACAAATAACATGGACCGCGGCGTAACCGTTTTTGACGGACATGGGCATTTTACAAAAGAGCATCGCGATGTTCTGTACTGTGTCATCGGCCGAAACGAACTCGTCCGGTTAAAAAACATCGTCCACGGCGTTGATCCGCATGCATTTGTTTCCGTCATGGATGTCCGCGATGTAACAGGAGAAGGCTTCACACTGGATGATAAAAAGCAGCCTATCCATTAGGCCTTTCTTATAAAGTACAGTGATTTAAGTGGACATACTCAGGTTAATGTTTGAATAATTATCAAAAGAAAAAGTCATTTTCCCTAATGAGAAAATGACTTTTTTCTAACTTTTTTACGCTAATGATTAATCTTCCGAAGTCATACCAGTGTAAATCAGAATTAAACGTAATAGCTCCATTACTGCTACAGCTGCTGCTGCAACGTATGTCATTGCCGCTGCATTTAAAACTTTGCGTGCTGAGCGTTCTTCAGTATTGTTAATAATACCTAAAGATACAACTTCATTCATCGCACGTTTTGATGCATCGAACTCTACCGGTAATGTTACAACTTGGAAAACAACACCTGCTAATAATAAAGCAATACCTAGTAACAGGAAACCTGAAGATGAAGCAAAAATACCGATCATTACAAAAATCCAAGACATATTCGATGAAATATTAGCTACTGGCACTAACTTTGAACGTAATGTTAAAAACGAATAAGCCTCCGCATGTTGCATTGCGTGACCGACTTCGTGCGCCGCTACAGCTGTACCGGCGATTGAAGAATTATAGTAGTTGTCTTCAGACAAGGCAACCGTTTTAGTTGCAGGATTATAGTGGTCAGCTAAATAACCTTGAGTCGGAACTACACGAACATCTGTTAAACCATGTTGATCTAAAATATAACGTGCTACTTGAGCACCTGTCATCCCTTTTTCAGCTGAAACTTGAGCAAATTTTTTGTACGTACTCTTTACCTTCATTTGCGCATACAACGGTAACAGCAAAATGATGATAAAATAAATGATATACAATCCCATTATCGAACTCCCTTTCTATCTCTTTCTATTCTTTAATTTTAAAGGCTTTCTAGTCTTGTTGCAAATATTCACGCTTACGACTTTCGAGAAAAGCAAAGATTATGCAGGCCACAGAAAGCCAAAAAGTGAAGTACCCAATCTCGCTCGGATACTGATAAATGACTCGGTAAAATGGCATTTGCCCAAATAAATAATCGATTATATCGTTATGCAATGTCCAAATGGCCGCAACCATCACGTGCCACATTTTAAATCGGTAATTCGGTAAATAAAGTACAGCCTGTACAGCCATTAAAAAATGTGAGGCCACGAGCATCCAACCATCCGTTCCCAACTGTCCATTCTCCGCAAATGTTAGAAGATTCATCGCAACTGCCCATAATCCATATTTAATTAAGGTGATAAAGGCAAGAACTTCCATTAATTTAAAATTTCTGCCGATCAGCCAACCAATAATGGCAAAACAGAAAAATAAGCTTGCGGTGGGCGAATCCGGTACGAATATATAGTAAATCGGTTCTGTTACTGCCAACTGCCCTCGGTACCAGTAATAGCCGTAAATCGTACCAAGCAAGTTAATAATAAGCAGTAAGGTTAAAAAGGCACGATGGTTTAACACGTACCATAATTGCATCATATATGCTTTCATTTATTCACCTTTTTCTCCTTCATTCTTCATCATTCCGTATTATGTATTCTGTGCAACTAAACTAAATATTGTACGTCTTTAATTATATATGTTCTCAATTGATACGCAAGCGCTCACTATAACATTGCAACTAAATGAAAATTAAAAAGAGAGTCAATATTCTGACTCTCCAGTGTAAAAATTATTCAGCTTCTTTTAATCCTGCAATAAATTCGGCTAAAACTTGAAGTTCTTCGTCTGTACCTGTAAATGCTCCGGCAGGCATACCGCCACGTCCGTTCACAATTACTTCTTGAACTTCTTCAGCTGTTAACTCATTGCCGAGAAGCATTGGGCCTGATACTCCTGCCAGGTCTCCACCATGACACCCAATACATGAAGCTTGGGCCTGATAGATTTCATAACCTTCGGACGTTTCATCTACTTCAACATCCGGAAGCAATCCTAAATGTTTATCCGTAATTTCACCTTGAGCATGAACTGCTTCCCAGTTAGTAGCCTGAACAGATTCCCATGTTGTATAAATAAGTGCTGCTATTGCCAACAACATAAATGCTGTCGGTAATGGTCGTTTAAATGGTCGACGTTCAGGTGTTCTATCTAAAAATGGTACCAATGCTAATGAACCAAATGCAATACCTGGAATGACCATCGCGCCAATTACGTTATATGGACCAGATGCATAAGAGTATTTTAATAGTTGGTACATTGATAGGAAGTACCAGTCTGGTAACGGTATATACGATGCATTTGTTGGATCTGCCGGACCTTCAAGTGGTGAAGGATGTGCGACAGTTAATAATAAATAACCGATTAAGAAAACTGCACCAACCATCCATTCTTTTAATAAGAAGTCAGGCCAGAAAGCTTCTGTTTTCCCCGGATACTCGGAATAATCTTTTGGCACGTTCGGCATACGGTTATTCGCTTTTACACGTGAATCACCTACGAACTTCATACCTTTTCCGCGTTGCATAGTGTCCCCTCCTTAAAAAATAGTACAATTAGTTTCGGATCATAGAGGTCCTGAAATACCTTGGCGGCGGATCATAATAAAGTGAACTGCCAATAAAGCAAATAACGCTGCTGGTAAGAAGAATACATGAATAGCAAAGAAACGAGTTAAAGTTTGCGCCCCGATAATCGTGGAATCCCCAGCTAATAATATTTTTATCGTTTCACCTAAAAACGGAACAGATGCAGCAATTTCGATACCTACTTTAGTTGCGAATAATGCTTTCATATCCCATGGTAATAAATAACCTGTGAAACCTAAACCTAACATAATGGCAAAGATACCTACACCAACTAACCAGTTTAATTCACGCGGTTTTTTATATGAACCTGTGAAAAATACACGAAGTGTATGTAAGAACATCATGACAATTACTAAAGATGCCCCCCAATGGTGCATACCACGAACGATTTCACCGAATGCTACTTCGTTTTGTAAATAGTAAACTGATTTCCAAGCATTCTCTACATCTGGTACATAATACATCGTTAAGAACATACCTGATAGAATTTGAATTACTGTAATAAAGAATGTTAATCCCCCGAAACAGTAAACGAATGCTGAAAAGTGATGGGCAGGGTTAACGTGCTCTGGCACTTCATGGTCGGCAATATCACGCCAAATAGGAGTAATATCTAAACGTTCATCGACCCAATCATAAATTTTATTTAGCACTGTGTCGTACCCCCTAACTTATTTATTTACTGTGTGTGTTAGCGATTTTTTTCCCAAGCATTAAGAAACCATCATTTTCTGACACTTCATACATATCCAGTGGTCCAAGAGGTGGTGTACCTTTGACGTTTACACCTGTTTTTTCATAACGCCCAGCATGACATGCACAGAAGAACTGATTTGCGTGTTCTGGATTACCTTCCCAGTTTACAGTACACCCTAAATGCTTACATACAGGTGAGATTGCGATGATTTCGTCACCTTCTTTGTAAACCCAAGCAGCATCTGATACTTCTGATTTGTACCAACCATCCGTCTGTTCATACGAGAAGTCCACTTTAACTGGAACTTCTGTAATTTCGGCAATTTTTTTGCTTGTTTGTACAAAATCTCCATCTTCTTTTGACTGAAGAATTGGGTCAATAGCAAAACGTACCATTGGCATTAACATTCCTGCCGCCATAAATCCACCTACACCAGTAATTGTATAAGTTAAAAATTGACGTCTTGTAACTCGATTCCTACTCATCCTTTTCCCCCCTCTTACTAAAAGGTCAGTCCAACGGACATATACTTTTAAAAATAGTAAATAACTAGGACATATCTATGATATATCAACTGAATAAGTTGGTCAATATAGCATTCATTTCCAAAAGTGTAGTTTGTGAACATTTAATGAAACAAATGTTGCAGATAATTGCTCGTTAAATCCACATTTTCGTAAAGGTTGGGATGACTTGTTTTAACTGATCTTCCAAAATTCGCTGTTTAACGGTTTGATCCATGGACTCAAGCGGGATAGCCGGAAGCCAAATAATATTTAAATATTCTTTATATTCAGTCCATGAATGGTCACAGGTAATAAAGACCACTGCTTTAAAACCTGCTTCCTTCAGTTCCTTTTCCAATGTTGCTGGCAATGTATCTGACTTGGTTCCCATCGTATATGAAAAGGGGGGGGATAACAAAAGACGACCTTTAAACTGCTGTTCTATGAAATTCGTCAACGTCATTAAATATTCTGAAGCAGAACTGCTCTGCTTCATTCCTTGATCCGAAAAATCCAAATGTACGAGCGGGACAATCGCCGTATCTATAAACTGCTTTTGTGCCTGAAACTGCTCTACATCTTTTACAATAAAGTTCATATTCTTTCCTCCTAGTACATATATAACTTCTGAAAATAGGAAAGAAGTAATTTTTTTAATAAAGTTCAAAATTACTTCGTATGCTTTAATGCTTGCAATAAATTAGATAACTCGAAAAAACGCTCTTTATTTCCCGAATCCAGCGCTTCATCAATTTCTTTCAATAGTTGCTGTTCCTGGAATTCTAGAACACTATTTTCCAGCAAACGCTCTGCTGCTAGACGGTCTTTTTCACTTATAAAGATATCAGCTGGTACATAAGGATTCTCCTCCAGTACCGCCAAATACAGAGGATCAGGCGGTACATTAGGAAAATTCAGCTGAAAATAAATTGCTTCATGAGCGTTAATACGTAAATCATGGAATGCTTTTTCAGCATCGGATGTCATAATATTTTCTTTATAAAATCGGAATGGGATGCTCGTCGTCTCAATTGTCGACATAACAATGGAGCGCGGGCAATAATGTGCTTCATCAACAAAGTGAACGTTTTGCAACAAGTCATCATTACTTAGTAAGTAATTTAAAATCCATACACCTTCACGTCTTTTTAACTGGAAATTTTTTAAAAACCACCTGATAAACAACTTTTTGTCATTCAGTGGTACGGAATATGTCAACATGCAATCCTCCCTTTACTCAAAGCGTTCTAATAAATCAGTCCATTGCTGTTCAGAAGGCTGTAATTGGACAAGTCGCTCTGCAATTTGTTTTGCTTCATCACGCTTGCCGTCCTCAACTAAAAACAGGAAGTACTTCTCTAAAAATTCAACATCATCGTTAAATTCATTATATGCCTCTTTATAAATTTCGTATGCTTTTTCGAACAGTTCTTCTTCATTATAAGCATTGGCCACAAATGGATATAAAGCGACCCATTCGAACTCATTTTGATGCAATTGTTCATATAGTGAAATAATTTCTTCATAGCGTTGTTCTGTATTGTAAACAGACATTAATACTAAAATTGCTTCCATATATTCTGGATCCAAGGCAATAGCCTCACTTAAAAACTCTACTGCTTCTTGTTGTTTGCCATTTTTTATCGCCATTTTCCCCGCAAATAAATAGAGGGATTTATCGTATTCATCTCGTTTAAGACCTTCTTTAATCACTTTTAAAGCACGCTCATTATCCTCGAGCATTGCATAACTTTCCGCCAGCAGTAAATAAGCAGCGAAATAGTCAGGGTCCAACTCTTTTAAATCTTCCAATTGTTTTATAGCAAGCTCATATTTTTCCGTCTGGAAGGCTGCATAAGCCGAGCCAAACAGTAAATCTGCTGTAACTTCTTCTTCAAGTGCTTCCATATAATAATCCAGGGCCGTTTCATAACCTGCACCTGCACGGTAAACTTCCGCTAGACGTTGGGCTAAAATTATACCGGCAAACTTTTTATCAATTGCATAAAGCTCCTCATAAATTCGAACAGCCTCAGTAAAACGTCCTGTTTCAAATAATAATTCTGCTTTTGCAAATTGCAGTAAAGGTTCATGCGGTAAAATTTGCAGCGCATCATTAATTCGTTGTTCCGCCACTTCAAATAATCCCTGCATCTGATAATAGTCGGCCAATACTAACAGTGCTTGAGGATATTCAGGTGCATCATCATCTATCCCCATTAATAAATCAAGGGCATTATCCTCTTCACCTAGCTCAATTAGGACACTTGCACGGTCGATTGAAATTTGCGCTTCCTCAGGAAATAAAAATTGCAAATGCTCAAATACGCGATCTGCTTCATTTAAAAATCCGTAATGCATAAGTGCTTCAGCTACTTCATATTGTGCTGCGGGTTCAGCATCCATTAAAAAAGATTCAAGAAGTCGGTTAATCTCCTCTAAATTTCCTTCTTGAATCGCTTGTAGTAATAGTTCCATGTGTAGTTCACCTTTTTCTTTTGTTCTCAATATTATGCTACATGACGAAGCAATGCATCACAAGAAAAAGAATCTGGATGTTTTATAAATTCATCTTGCAAAGTGAAAAAGAGATGTAAAAAGTGAGTTCTTTTTACATCTCCGCAAATCATTATTTTAAAATATTATTGATATGGTCAAAAAAAGTTGGGTAGGAAACAGCGATACAGTCCGCATCATCCAATTCCACTTCTCCGTCCGCAATAAGGGCAGCGATTGCCCCCATCATCCCGATTCGGTGATCACCATATGTTTTTAAACTTCCACCATGTAAAGGTGTTGAACCCTCGATTACCATACCGTCATCTGTTGCTTCAATATTTGCGCCCAGTTTCTTTAATTCATTGACAACGGCATCTATACGGTTTGTTTCTTTCACTTTAAGTTCTTCCGCGTCTTTAATGATCGTTTTACCGGCTGATTGTGTGGCAAGCAGCGCAATAATCGGAATTTCATCGATTAAGCGTGGAATTATAGCCCCTTCGACTGTCGTTCCTTTTAGATCGGAAGTTTCTATCGTGATTGTAGCAGTTGGTTCAGCCGCATTCTCGTCATCGATTACTACCGACATTTTCGCACCCATCTTTTGAAGCACTTCCAAAATGCCGTCACGTGTCTCATTGACCCCCACATTTTTTAGAACAATTCGGCTATTTTTCGCGATTGCACCAGCAACAAGGAAAAATGCAGCCGAGGAAATATCACCAGGCACATTTACATGTGTCCCCGACAGTGTTTGGCCACCTTGCAATGACACGACACCATCCTCAACTGTTACTGTTGCACCGAACTGTCGCAGCATACGTTCTGTATGGTCACGTGAAATCTCTTCCTCACGTACAACCGTTGTACCTTCTGCACGGATACCGGCAAGTAAAATAGCTGATTTCACTTGGGCACTTGCAACAGGCATTTTGTAGTCAATTGCTTTTAACGGTCCACCCTGAATGGCAAGTGGCGTATACTGACCATTGTCTCGTCCGGCTATTTGCGCACCCATTAAGCGCAATGGATCTGCAACACGGCGCATTGGACGCTTACCAATCGATGCGTCACCTGTCATGATCGTATGTAATTTCGTGCCGGATAACAGTCCTAACATTAAACGCGTTGTCGTACCGGAATTTCCTGTGTAAAGCACTTCTTTCGGTTCTGTCCAACCATCGATTCCTGGACTGTTAATCGTTACATCTGTCCCGTTCACTTCAATGTCTACCCCAAGCTTCTGGAAGCAGTCAATTGTGCGCAGACAATCTTCTCCTAATAAGAAGCCGCTGACAGTCGTTTTTCCTTCTGCAATGGAGCCGAACATAACCGAGCGATGCGAGACAGATTTATCACCTGGTACTGTAATATCTCCCTGTAATGACGGTTGACTATATTGTAATGTTGTACTCATATGAACCCCCCTTTAAGAAATATAAGTATCGAACTTCGCCTTGTGTGCAATGCATTGTGCAGCACGTTCCCGATCTTCGTTTGTCTGGAAACTAATGACTAAAATACCGAAAACATCGACACGTGTTTCAACGATACGTATATTTGTAATACTAATATTGTTTTCTGCCAATAAGCCTGTCACTTCTGAAATGACCCCTGGATAATCCGGGATATCGACATATAAATCATACGGCATATATAAGGCACCGTTTGCGACTGGCAAGCTGTCCCGGACATCACGCGCTTCACTGAAGTAATTTTCGATTGCTTTCGCATCGCCTTCAGCTAATAAATTGCGTACTCGCTGCATTTCTGTAAGCCAATTATCAAGCTGACCGACTAGTTCCTGCTTGTTTTGCATTGTAATGTCACGCCATAAAGCAGGGTTTGAGGAAGCAATACGTGTAATATCACGGAAGCCCCCGGCAGCTAACGAAGAGGTCATCGGATAAGTCTGTTTTTCACTATTTAGCTGATGTACTAAAGATGCCGCGATAATATGAGGGAAATGGCTGACAACAGCCGTCATATGATCATGTACCTTTGCATCGACAACGACCATTTTACCGAGCGTAAATTTTAGCAGGTCGTCCAGTGCCGCAAGCTTTTCAAGTTCTTCTCCTTCATGAGGAGTCAGCATATAGTAGGCATTTTCCAGTAAATACGGCTTCGCTGCTGTAATACCGCTTTTATGGGAACCTGCCATCGGGTGCCCACCGATAAATGTAATGCCCATTTGTCTCAGCTCTAATGCTTTTTCCATTATTTTCGCTTTCGTACTGCCTGTATCTGTAATAATGACATTGCGTTTTAATTCCCATGACTTTAACTGGTCCATAAAATCGAGTGTGATATTAACCGGTGTACCGAATATAATTACGTCTGCTTCTTTTGCAAACTCTGCAGGATTTTTAACTACTTCATGAACGACTTGTAATGTGTCTGCTAATTGTCGTGTTTGTTCATGAGCATCATAGCCGAACACTTTTGTATGTGGTGCCTTCTGCAGAGCCATCGCTACAGATCCACCAATTAACCCTAGTCCGATTACGAAGACATTTCGTGTCATGCAAGTACTCCTTGCTCATTTAAGACTTCTCCAAGCAATTGTAAAAATCTCGCATTTTGAGCTTCCGTACCGATTGTCACCCGAATATACCCTTCCAATCCTAGTGCTGCACCGCTTCGGATAATAAATCCGCGCTTCATCATTTCTTCAAATACTACATTACTCGGAGCCTTCACTTCAAACATCACAAAGTTTGTTTGTGAAGGGAAATAATTTAAACCGTGCTGCTTGCAGAACTCTACAAACTGCTTTTTGCCGATTTCATTTGCTTCACGGCAGCTGGCAATGTATTCCTGGTCCTGAAGAGCGATTTGCGCAACTTGCTGACTTAGGATCGTATTGTTGAACGGCGCACGCACAGGATCAAGCTTCGCAATAATATCAGCCTGCGCAATTCCGTAACCGACACGGAAAGATGCCAATCCATACGCTTTTGAGAATGTGCGCAGTAAAATTAAGTTCGGGTAGTCACGGAAATAATGCAATGTATCTTTATAAGAGGCATCGTTAATGTATTCCACATATGCTTCATCCAATACTACAAAAACATCCTTAGGCACTTTTGCCAAGAAGGCACTTAATGTGTCATCCGATACGATTGTTCCTGTCGGATTGTTCGGATTACATACCCAAACAACCGATGTTTTCTCATCAATTGCTTCTAGCATTGCTTCTAAATCATGGACACCATTTTTCAATGGTACTTTACGCACTTCTGCACCTTCAATCTCTGCATTATGCCAGTATTGAGAAAATGACAGGTCTGCCATGACTGTATTCACACCCGGATATAGTAATGCACGGGTAATAATTGCGATTAAGTCATCTGATCCATTCCCTAAAATAAGTTCATTTTCGGCAACACCATAAAAATTCGCCAACGATGTACGTAAGCTTTGTGCATAGCCATCTGGATAAATTGCATGATTGGACTCATCTTTTTGTAAAAATTGTTTTACTTTTGGTGAGCTGCCAAAGGGATTTTCATTTGAAGCAAGCTTCACGACTTCATCTAATCCGAAAAGCTTCTTTACTTCCTCGATCGGTTTACCCGGTTGGTAAGCTTTCATTCCAAATAACTGTTGTTTCCACTTCATCTTCAACGTCTCCTCTAACTTGCAATTATTTCACTAAATCTGGTCTTAACTTTACCGCATCTTCTAAATATACATGATGGATTTCATTTTGTGGCGTATCTGTATTTACATGTAGTAATACGCGAATACATAATGGCAATGCACCCGGCACATCCATTTCATGCATACACATAATCGGTACATACTGCCATCCTGGCATCGTCCGTACCGATTTGGCAGGAAAGGCTGAATGAATATCCGGTGTTGTAGAAATTGTCACAGAGGCAATATCTTCCGGTTCAATCTTATTTTGTTTCGCAACTTCTTTCACAAGTCTTGCCGTTTCTCCCCATACATACTCGGCTTTATCTTCAACAATCGTAATTGCGCCGCGAATTCCACGAATCATTGCTACACCTCCGCTAATAATGCTCTTAGTTGACGATCAATTTCTCTGCATTGTTCAAGTTCAACTTTTTGGACAAATGGCTGTCCGATTGTTTCAAGCAGTACGAACTGCAATTGACCGTAGTCTGCTTTTTTGTCTTTCAGTAAATATTCAGTCAGTTGTTCAAATGTAAATTCCCGAACAGCTTCAAACGGATAGCCATTTTCCATTGCAAAATGCAAAAAGCGCTTTGTAAATTGATGATTTACTTTTCCGAATTTCTCACTTAATAAAAGTGAAAAAATAAGGCCGATCATAACAGCTTCCCCATGGGCGACACGTCCATAGCCTGCAGCTGCTTCAATTGCATGTCCGTAAGTATGGCCTAAGTTAAGATACTTTCTGACAGACTGTTCTGTTTCATCCTGCTCAACAATAGTCGCTTTCACTTGAATGCCATGCGCCAAATAATTCGCCAATAGATCTTCCGGAAGTTCCGTAACATGATCGCCTTCCAGCAGCTCTTCCACCCATTGTGCATCGGAAATCAGAGCATGCTTAATTACTTCTGCCATCCCTGAGCGCACTTCTTTTTCGGATAGGCTATGTAAGAATGTTATATCGAAAATTACGGCTTCCGGCTGGTAAAATGCACCGATCATATTTTTCCCTAATTCATGATTGATGGCTGTCTTTCCGCCAACAGCTGAATCATGCGCCAAAATTGTTGTCGGCATTTGGATAAACGGAATACCCCGCATATAAGTGGCTGCAACAAAACCGGCTAAATCACCGACTGCACCACCGCCGAACGCAATAATGAGTGATTTTCTAGTACACTTTTGCTTAAGTAAATATGTTTGGACCTCATTGTAGTTTTCAAAGCTTTTACACTTTTCCCCTGCAGGCATGACATGTACTTCGAATATATAAGGGAAATTCGCTTCAAAATAGCTTTGCTGTGCTGTCCAAACATTTTCGTCAGTCAATACGATGATTTTATCGGCTTTAGTAAACAAATCATGCTGTGCTGTTAAAGCTTCACGTAATATCCCTTTCCCAATCGTTACAGCATATGAGTGTGAAGGAGTTTTTACCGGAATCTCCATATTAATACTCCTTCGTGTACTGACGCATTTCATCTAACTGCGCCTTTAATTGTGGTAATTGGTCACTATGGAACTGCTCAACAATTGCATTTGCAATTTCCCAGGCAATAACATGTTCCGCAACGATTGATGCTGCAGGTACTGCACAGCTGTCAGAACGCTCGACACTTGCTTTAAACGGCTCTTTTGTTTCAATGTCCACACTTTGCAACGGTTTATATAATGTTGGAATTGGCTTCATTACACCTCGTACGACAATCGGCATTCCTGTCGTCATACCACCTTCCAAACCGCCTAAACGATTTGTTGCTCGCGTATAGCCTTTTTCTTCATCCCATAAAATTTCATCGTGTACTTCCGATCCTTTTTTGCGCGCCATTTCAAAACCGATCCCAAACTCGACACCTTTAAATGCATTAATACTTAGCATTGCTGATGCCAGCTTTGCATCCAACTTACGATCATAATGTACATAAGAACCGATTCCAGCAGGTAAGCCTTCTACAATGACTTCTACAACACCGCCGATTGAATCCCCCGCCTTCTTCGCTTCATCAATAGCTGTAACCATTTTTGCCGAAGCTTCCGGATCAATACAGTAACATGGGTCGTTTTCAATAATTGAACGGATTTCATCTGCTGTTTTTCCTTCTAATAAACTGCTGTCTGCTTTAATACCTACAATTTCCGTAACATGAGAAACAATCGAAATCCCAAGCTCGTTTAACAACGCTTTTGCCACAGAACCAACTGCAACACGTACTGTCGTTTCACGTGCACTTGAACGCTCCAGTACATTCCGTAAATCACGGTGACCGTATTTCATTCCTCCGACTAGATCAGCATGACCTGGACGTGGACGTGAAATTTGACGTTTAATTTCAGATGGATCGATATCTTCCGGCAACTCGGCCGCACCCATAATTTTTGTCCAGTGTTTCCAGTCATCATTTGTTACGACTAATGCGACTGGTGAGCCTAATGTTTGCCCGTGACGGACTCCTGATACAATTTCCACTGTATCTGTCTCAATTTGCATGCGACGACCACGACCGTGACCACCTTGACGACGTTTTAAATCATAATTTATTTTTTCTGCTGTTACTGGAAGTAATGAAGGCAACCCCTCGATAATTGTTGTTAATTGTGGTCCGTGTGACTCACCTGCTGTTAAATAACGCATTAAACACTTTCTCCCTTCAACTCGCTAAAGTATGTATTTTTCACTATAACATATTTCAAATTAAATAACAGTACTGTTTCCGCTATTAAACAAGCTATTTTAGAATATTCTGAACGTTCCAACTAAAAAACGCCACATTTTTCAGCAAAAAGAAACAAAAATACGCTTTTCGCTCTATTATCCGAAAAGCGCATTCATATATAGCTTTTTAAAGTATATCTCAACTTAAGCTTCTACGTTCGACAGAGCATCTATTATTGTACTATTATTTTTTACGGTAAAAAAATGTATCTTCAACTTCAAAATCATATTTTGCAGGATTAAATATCTGCTCTGTTGACCCTACAAATAAAATGCCACCTGGACGCAATGCTTTACTGAAGTTTGCATAGATCTGATCTTTCGCTTCTTCAGTGAAATAAATCATCACATTCCGGCAAACAATCAAATCAAAATTCGATTCATAAGGATCATTTAGTAAATTATGTTTCTTAAAATTAACTGTACGCTTAATCTCATCTTTCACTTTGTAAAACGGACCTTCTTGGGTGAAATATTTTGACTGAACAGGTTTTGGCACTTCTGCAAGAGACCGTTCCGGGTAAAGGCCCAACTTCGCCTTTTGGATAACATTTTCATCCAAATCCGTTGCCAGTATATTCACTTGGGATAACGGTAAGTGGTGGGACAGCACCATCGCCAAACTATACGGCTCTTCTCCAGTTGAACAAGCAGCGCTCCATATTTTCAGACGTTTGTTAGATTGCAGCAGTAAAGGGAAAATTTTATTTTGTAATACTTCCCACCGTTTTCCGTTCCGGTAAAACTCTGAAACGTTTATTGTCATGCGATCCAAAAATTCATTCATCAGTTCACGGTCTTTTATCAATGCATTATAAAAATCAACAAAGTCCCGATATCCCTTTTTTTCATATAATGATGTTAACCGACGTTTCATTTGCGCTTCTTTATAAAGGGCTAAATCAATGCCCGTTTTGCGCTTAATGCCATCAATAAATTGTACATAATCTGACATTATTCATCTTTCCCCTCATCTAACGTATGCCTATTATAGCTGAAAATTTCAGAACTCGAAACAGATTTCGCCCATAAACGTTAATCAATGTGTCTTTCCAGCAAAAGTTGTTTCGATTGTTCAAGTTCCAGCTTCATCTTTTCCGTTTCGGAATGGTAGCTCTGCAAACGAATCTGTTCAAGTTCGGCCTCTTTCTCCAACATTCTAATTTGCAGTTTCATACTCGACCGTTTATGTGCTGTCAGTATTGCGGTTAATGCAATCAAAGCCCCTGACCCGAAAATAATACATATAATAATAATATCTTCCATACGTTTCATTACGCTCCTCTAATTATTATTTTACTTGTCTGATCGATCTGTTAATTGTGTTTCAAGCAGTAATTGCTTTGTCTGTTCCAATTCAAGCTGCATCTTCGCTGTTTCTTTATCGTAAGTTTCGAGTCTAAGTTTTTCAAGTTTGATTTCTTTATCGAGACGCTTTAGTTCGATATTTTTATTTTTCGTATACGTGTCTGTTAATATCCCTACTACAGCGATTATTGTAATCATTGCCCAGAACATGGATGTCACCCCTTATGAATAGTTAAATTAGTAGAATAATTACTTTTGGTTATGCTCCAACAATATTTGCTTTGAATGTTCCAATTCCAGTCGCATTTTTTCTGTTTCTTTATCGTAATTTTCAAGACGTAATTGTTCCAGCTCAATTTCTTTCGTTAATTTATTTACTTCAATCCGTTTACTTTCATTGTGTGCATCGGTGATGACTGCAATCGCCCCTACTGCCATAACTGAAATAACGGCCAAAACCCACATATACATCCCCCTAATCTATCAGTACTTTTTATACGTATGTATTCCAAAAATAGTTTCATTATTCCGATTTATTATACCATTAATAGTCCATGTTTTTCCTTTTCCATATAAAAAAAGCTACCACTTAAAAGTGGTAGCTTTCTGTAAGTTTTATTATTCAGCGATTCCTTCTGGGAACCATAAACCGATTTCACGTTCAGCAGAAGCTAAAGAGTCAGAACCGTGGATTACGTTGTGAGATAAAGTTACAGCGTAGTCACCGCGGATTGTACCAGGAGCTGATTCTTCTGGCTTTGTAGCACCCATCATGATACGAGATAATTGGATAACGTTTTCGCCTTCCCAAACCATACCGAATACTGGGCCTGAAGTGATGAAGTCTACTAATTCACCGAAGAAAGGACGCTCAGCGTGCTCTGCATAGTGTTTTTCAGCTAAATCACGAGTTGGTACCATTAATTTTGCTCCGCGCATTACAAAACCGCGACGCTCAAAACGGTCAACGATATCTCCGATTACTTGACGTTCTACGCCATCTGGTTTAACCATTAAAAAAGTTTTTTCGATTGCCATTATAAACACTCCTTAAATTTGAGTAAAAGGTTTTACACCTACCGATAAATATTACCAAAATCCTACTCATACTGCAACAAATATTAGATTTGCCCATAAATCGGCTAGATTTGCTAAGATTTTCTCTTCCCCATAAACAGCGCAATATCACGCAGTTTTTTCTTCATTGGGTGCTTCGGCAATGCCTCGATTTCTTTTAAAGCCTTTTTTAAATACAAATTACTAATATGGGTTGCTTCTTTTATCGCTTCCGAGTTACGAACAAGGGCCAGCATATTTTGGCGCTCTTCTTCTGTTAATCCAGCTACTGCCACTTTCGTTAAATAAGGGGCAAGCTGTGGATCATCTTTCATCAACAATATCGGCAATGTGACATTCCCGTTCATTAAATCACTGCCAGCCGGTTTCCCGAGCTGCTTGTCTGTCGCTGTAAAATCTAATATATCATCTACTATTTGAAAGCTCATTCCTACAAAATAACCGTAACGTTTTAAATGCCTTGCTGTTTTTTCATCGGCACCACTTACGACTGCTCCAAGCTCACAACTCGATTCAATCAATAAAGCAGTTTTACGTTTAATACGTCGGAAGTAATCTTTCAAGCTTTGATCTAAACGAAACTTATCCTCAATTTGAATGACTTCACCATTTACTAGCTCAACCATTGTTTTAGCTAATATTTGATGGGCTCTTGGATTTTCAATGCTTGTTACATATTGTAATGCACGTGCAAATATAAAATTTCCTGTATACATCGCCACACGGTTGTTCCACTGTGCTTTCACCGTCTCCCGGCCACGGCGCATATCTGAATTGTCAATGACATCATCATGCACCAATGAACCCATATGAATTAATTCCAGGGGAACGGCAATGTTTTTCATTCGGTCAATATTATAGTCACCAAACTTGGCACTTAGTAACGTAAATACTGGTCGAATACGTTTTCCACCAGCTTGCAGTAAATGGACTGAGGCATCATTCAATAAGTGTGAAGATGAATTCAACGCTTGTTCCAATTCGTTTTCGATGACTTCTATATCTGATTTAATATCGGCATATAGCATTTTGATTTTCATCTTTTCCACGCGTCAAAACCTACTCCCACTTTTATTTCTTCTTAAAACCCATGTGCATAGCTGCTGCCCCACCGCTATATGGTTTATATGTGACATTTTCATAACCGGCTTCCCGGAACATTTGCGCTAATTTTTTCATGCCTGGAAAATCATTCGCAGACTTTTGCAGCCATGAATATTCTTTATAGCTTTTCGCAAAAATCTTTCCGAACAGCGGCATAATATGATTAAAGTAAAAACGGAAAAGTTGGCGGTATACCGGAATTTCGGATTGAGAAGTTTCCAGACATACGACCATTCCGCCTGGTTTAACAACCCGATTCATTTCACGCAATACTTGCATATAGTCCGGTACATTTCGTAAGCCAAAACCAATCGTCACGTAATCAAATGTATTATCTTCAAATGGTAGTTCCATTGCATTTCCGTGAATCAGCTCGATATTCGGGATATTCTCGGTTTTCTGCTTGCCGACCTTCAGCATATTCTCACTGAAATCCAGCCCTTTTACTACCCCTTCTTCACCGACTGCTTTCGATAAAGCCATTGTCCAATCAGCTGTACCGCAGCAAACATCAAGACATTTCGAACCTTTTTTTACTGCCATACGTTTCATCGTATCTTCACGCCATCCAACATGCATTTGGAAGCTAATGACCGAGTTCATTTTATCGTAGCTCTCTGAAATGTTTTCAAACACTTCATGAACATGTTGTTCTTTCGATTTCGCCATTTTTTTCAAGACCTTTCTAAACTCACTAAAAAGTGATGTATTGCTCAATGGAATGTTTTAATTCATCTTTTAAATCGATATTCGTCAAGTCTTCTCTCAATTGTCGCTCCATGTCATATAAATGATCCTGTAAGGCTTCAATAATAGAGTCCATCATAATTGAATCAGCTGCAAAAGCCTTATATAAAAAACAAGGCTGTTCTTTTTTTAATAAATCCAGCTCTTTTTTCAAACGAATATATGTTAACGTTCGTTTCATCAATTCTGTATAAGATGCGAAACCATATACATCATAATATTGGGCAATCAATTCGCTTTCAATCACCATCAAACTTTCAATCCACTGTTCAAATGATCGTTTTTGCGCTTCATAAACACGTATTTGGTGCTCACAACGATTTACGATTCCTTCCGACAGCTTTTGGATTAAGAAAATATTCCCTGATTGTGCGAGTAACTGATAATACCGACCACTATAATAATCACCGGAAAGAACAAGCAGCTGCTGTTCTTTGCTCGTCGCTTCCACTTCCTTCACTTTTTCGTGCTCTGTCAGTGAAGCATGTACAATCCCAACTGTAACTGCGCTTATTTGATGTTCATCGTTCATAAGAGCGCCATTTAAAAAAGGAAGCTGGATGAAAAACAGCTGTTCTTCTTGTAAAGTCGGTTGTCCAACGTTTTGAAGTAATGCTCTATGATGAACATGCTGAAGAATATTAGATTTTAGCGTCTGAACCGATTGTGTAATAGATGTTGCATTCATAGAAATTACTCCATTTCAATGTTATAAAGCATAAGTACGATTTTATATTTGCCTAAAAATTACGATATGCTATTTTTTACTTTGAACCGTACCGTGTGCAGAGTGAATTTTAGCTTTACCGCGAATTTTCATTGCCGATGTATGTTCAGTAAACTGGGCGATCATAACTTCACCAGCATCCAGCTTTTCTGAATGGTGGAATTTAGTATCTGTCCCGCGTGTTAAACCAATAACATGTACACCATCTTCTTCTGCTTCGATAATAATATATTCTGATTGTCCCATTATACAATCTCCCCACGTGTTAATTTCTTTGTCTATAATACCATATTTGTTATTATTATTTCATTTGGATGAATGTATTCACTTCATTGCGTTTTACTGCATCCTGTTCATAAATACCTCGCGCTACAGCCGTAACCGTTTTAGCGCCCGGTTTTTTTAATCCGCGCATCGTCATACACATATGTTCCGCTTCCACTACAACATAAACGCCTTTTGGATTCAGCATTTCCATAATTGTATCCGCTACAGTTGAAGTAATACGTTCCTGAAGTTGTGGACGGCGTGCTACTGATTCAAGGCAGCGTCCAAGTTTACTTAAACCTGCAACTTTTCCGTCTTTAGGTATGTAGGCAATATGGGCTGTTCCGTAAAAAGGAACTAAATGATGTTCACACATTGAAAAAAATGGAATATCTTTTACTAAAACTAGTTCTTCATGATCTTCATGGAATACTGTACTGAAATAATCACGCGGATCTTCTTGTATACCGCTGAACATTTCCGCATACATTTTGGAAACACGTTTTGGTGTATCCAGTAATCCTTCACGCGTCACATCTTCCCCAACTGCTTCCAAAATCATCTTTACTGCTTCTTCTATCTTATTTAAATCGACATTTGACATGAAACAAATTCCTCCTACAAACCAAAACGTTTATTATGTATAAATCTATATAAAGTGAAACTTCAATCAGTAAGGTTTTCCTTTTCCCGCACGGATTAGAAGGATCACAAGCTAAGTACCCGTTAATTACGGGTAAATTAATTTTTAATCTATATTAAATTTTTCACTATTTGTTCATACCTAAGCGAAAAAGGTTAAATACACTCTTGAATCGTAGCACATTAAGCTCATAAGTTCAAAACAGTTATACTATTTTTAGCATAGTTAGGTAAAAACAACTGAAATCAAAAAAGAGCAGCTCTCAGTTAGACTGAGAGCTGCTCTATGTACCTCGAGAAACTGAATTATTTTACAGCGTCCTTAAGTGCTTTACCTGGCTTGAAAGCAGGTACTTTAGAAGCAGCAATTTCGATTTCCTTACCCGTTTGTGGGTTACGACCTTTACGTGCTGCACGCTCACGAACTTCAAAGTTACCAAAACCGATTAATTGTACTTTGTCACCCTTTGCAAGAGCATCTTGAATTGTATCAAATACAGCTTCAACTGCTTTAGAAGCGTCTTTTTTAGAAAGACCTGCAGCTTCAGCAACAGAGTTTACTAATTCTGTTTTATTCACACCATTCACCTCCTCTCAAAGGGTCATGAATCTAAATCCTGTAAAAAGATTAACATACAGAAAACCGCGACGCAACTGAATTCCTTCATGTTTTGCATATATTTCATCATTTTTTGAAAAAAAACTAAAATTACAGGACAATTCACCTATAAAAGTGAACCGCCCTGTAATTGTAAGTACTTCCTATTCATTTAGTATGTTAGATAATAAACGTGATTAAACCTCTTTCGCCTTCATTTATTAATCTTTCCAGCATGAGGCGCATTCTGTTTTTCGCATGTGTCGGAACACTTTTCATTTTGAAACGAATACTTTCCGTCAATACTTCATGGAGCGGTGTTCCGAATAATTGTGTTTGCCATAATGCCTGACGGTCAAATTCATAAGCATGCTGCAAGTCTTTCAGCAGGTGCTGACTGTGGAATTCAGATCCGATCAGCGGCGAGAATTCCGCTTCCATATCAATTCGAATAATATGATAAGAAGGAGCTTTCGCCTTCATACGAACACCATAGAAATTATTTTGCTCAATCAGCTCCGGCTCGCTCGGATCAAATTCATCCATCGCAGGCAATGTGACACCATAGCCGTGTTCCTTCGCTTGTTCAATCGCATCGCGGAATCTTCGCTGTGCCGCTTTTGCCTCTGAAGCTTCCTTAATAAATAGGAGCCACTCTTTCTTTGTATCGACTGGTTTTTCAAGCCATTCTGTACAGGCTTCCTTATAGTAATCGTTGTGAATGTTGACACGTAATGTCGCAATCCCCTGTCCAGCATCAATATTTTCAACGGTACAACTTTCTACAAAATCAATTTCGCGAAGCAGTTGACTTGCTGCTTCCACATCACGGATTTTCATTGCATCATCTTGTAATTGCGCCGTTGCAAATGCCAATGTTTCATTTAAATGGTGAGTATCATCTAAAACATCCAACCAATCCGGTTTTTCAACTTGAATTTCATTCACATTAAACTCAAATAACGCTTCTTGCAAAATAAGCATCACATCGTTCAACTGCATATGTTGAATGGCTGTCGGAATAACAGGAACATCATATTTTTGTGCGAGGGCATTCTGTAAATGTAGTGTTTCAGTAGAATGCGGTGTCGTACTATTGAGAACAATAACGAAAGGCTTTCCAATCTCTGTAAGCTGCTCAATAATTTGCTGTTCCGCTTTTTCTACGGCCGCTCGTGACATACCATTTACTGTTCCATCTGTTGTCACAACAATCCCGATATTGGCATGATCCCGAATTACTTTATCCGTACCGATTTTAGCAGCCTCTTGAAACGCTATTGCTTCATTATGCCAAGGTGTTTGCACATACTTCGGTCCTGACTCATCTTCATAGCCTTTTGCGCCATCAATCACATAGCCAACACAATCTACCATTCTAACGCGAAACGGTATTGCACTTTCCCCAAAGGCAACCGTAGTTCCCTGTGCTGGGACAAACTTTGGCTCAGCCGTCATAATTGTAGGTCCAGGTGAGCTTTGAGGAAGTTCATCCATCGCTCGCATGCGGTCCTCGGCATTTTCGATATTAGGTAAAATCACGCCTTCCATTACCTTTTTAACAAACGTCGATTTCCCTACCCTAACCGGTCCTACAACGCCGATATAAAGATCACCATTCGTACGCTCTGCCAATTGCTGAAAAATATGCTCGCTAATTGTATTGCCTCCTTTATATACCGTAATCTTCTCCAATTAGAAGTATTCATTATCAAAACACTATATGTGCTGACATTTTTAAATATGAAAAAGGTGTGCAGAAAGATTTAACTTTTTACACACCTTTTTTGTTTAATTTTCTTTTTTCGTCGGATCATACATAATGACAGGCTCATTGTTTTCATCTACTGTGTACGGCAATGAGTAAGCTGGAACGACCGGGAAATTTTCCACCAAGATTTCGCGAATGTCTTCTCCCGGTTCCGCTGTTATATTATTGTCTTTCATATACGTATATAAATCGATTGAATAATCGACATACAAGTCCCCTTCAGCAGATACGACAATCGGCAGCTGATTGTTCGAATAAGGACTTTGTACAGTTATATCTTCTTCATAGCCAATATTCTTAAAATTAACCGTGTAGACATGTTCAACTATTTTATCTTTGAATTGCGGATAGGTGGTTCCTTTGAAGCGGATATTAATTTCGCGAATACGTTCTGGTGTGCGTAAATCGACGAGCTTTACTGTTGGATTTTCTTCCGGATCCCAAATAATATATTGAAAAATACCGCCCTTTTCATAGGAATTTGCAGGAGGGGAGCCAATATATTTTGGAACAAGCTTTTCAAAGTCGATTAAGTATTTAATGAAGATGTCTGTATCCTGATCACGTGTTTTAATCGGAAGAACCCCTGTATCTTCGCGATATTCATTGACCGCACGCTGTACGCCGGCAAGCATATCTACATCAGGCCTTAAACTGGACTGGTCAAAATTTGTCGGTGAGCCGCAGCCGGTCAACACTAAAATGACCAACGATAAAAGAACAAACCATTTTGATAATCTCATATTATGTATTTCCTCCTATATTAGTTCGGCCATGTAAGCACGACAAGAACCATTAACAATGTGCCGATAAAAAACATGACATAAGCTACTAATTTCAATAAAAATGACAAAACCATATTATGTACCCACTTACGGACTGCTGTAATAATGAGAATTGATACTAACAGTAAACCAATCGAATAAAAAGAAATCCACATAACATCTAACGCATGCATACTCGCTAATGGGCCACGTGAAGAATTTAAAAGTAAATTTGATAGTGGATTCATGAGCTGCAGAGTGTGTTGCACATTAAAACCGCCTTTCCATTTATTGTTGATACCGCTAATAATTATAGCCTTTTCAGGTAAAAAAAAACAGGAGGCATACAAGTATCCCTCCTTATTTGTGACAAATTATTAAATTAATTGGAAATCCTGAAAAATATACTAGTTCAGCTCATCTCATCAATTTCGCTTTTTTTCGTCCGCAGCATTAATGATTCAACCAATGCTCTCGGTTCCATATTATTGAACAGCACATCATATAGCGCTGATGTGATTGGCATGGAAACTTCGTATTTTTTTGAGAGCTGATATGTCGCCTTCGTTGTCCGTACACCTTCGACAACCATTCCCATCTCATCCAGTACTTGCTCAAGCTTCATTCCTTTGCCGAGCATATTGCCCGCACGCCAGTTTCGGGAATGGACACTTGTACATGTAACAATTAAATCGCCCATCCCAGTCAGCCCGGCAAACGTAAATGGGTTGCCCCCCATTTTAACACCTAGCCGCGTAATTTCTGCGAGACCGCGTGTAATCAGGGCAGCCTTTGCGTTATCACCGAAATCAAGTCCATCCGTCATCCCTGCAGCAAGCGCAATAACGTTTTTAAGTGCCCCGCCAATTTCAACACCAATTACATCATCATTCGTGTAAACACGCAAATATTGATTCATAAATAAATCCTGCACTTTTTCTGCAGCTTCTAAGTTTTCGCAAGCAGCAGTAACCGTAGTCGGGTGTTTTAAAACGACTTCCTCTGCGTGAGAAGGACCAGATAAAACAACGATATCACTTACCGCATTTTCAGCAAGGCTTTCCTTCATCAGCTCTGAAATACGCATTAATGTATCCGGCTCAATCCCTTTAGATACATGGACAAATAATACTTTTTCAGTTAAATACTCCGAAATGTTGCCGCAAACTTCGCGAATCCCTTTTGTCGGTACTGCCATAACAATCGTAGAACCGTGTTGCGCTGCCTCTTCTAAATTTGAAGTCGCCTTTAAATTACTTGGCAATATCGTATTCGGCAAATATTTTTTATTTGTATGCTGTTCATTAATTTCAGATGCCTGATCTTCGCGATGCGACCAAATTAACGTATTATGACCGTTTTCAGCTAAAACAACGGCCAGTGCCGTTCCCCAGGAACCTGCTCCTAAAACTACTACATTTTCCATTAAAAAAACCCCCAATTTCACTTAAAGTCATTTTAAAATTTATCCTTCAAGTCAAACCCTATTATGAACAAAAACGCTAGTTCATTTACATAAACTAGCGCTCTTTTTATTGATTTAGTCACGAGCACGTGTAATTAAGCGTATCGGAGTTCCTTCAAAGTCGAAAGTCTCTCGGATACGGTTTTCTAAAAAGCGCTCGTATGAGAAGTGCATCATTTCCGGTTCATTTACGAATACAACGAATGTCGGTGGTTTAATCGCCACTTGTGTAGCGTAGTAAATACGTAAACGACGCCCTTTATCTGTTGGTGCAGGATTACGTGCGATCGAATCTTCAATTACTTCATTTAAAATTGATGATTGAATACGCATTGCGTGGTTTTCACTAACACGCTTAATAATCGGTAAAATATTGTGTACACGCTGTTTTGTTTTAGCAGATACAAACACGATTGGTGCATAATCTAAAAACAGGAAATGCTCACGAATTTGTTCTGTAAAGATATTCATCGTTTTCTCGTCTTTTTCAATCGCATCCCATTTGTTTACAACAATAATGACTGCTTTACCAGCTTCATGTGCATAGCCAGCAATTTTTTTATCCTGTTCCTGAATGCCTTCATCTGCATTAAGAACAACTAAAACAACGTCTGAACGTTCGATTGCGCGCAGTGCACGTAGTACCGAATACTTTTCTGTTGATTCATATACTTTCCCTTTTTTACGCATACCCGCTGTATCAATAATGACATAATCTTGTCCATCATATGAGTACGGAGAGTCGATTGCATCACGAGTTGTCCCTTGAATTTCACTTACAATAACGCGGTCCTGACCTAAAAAGGCATTCACAAGTGAAGATTTTCCAACATTCGGACGCCCGATTAAAGAGAATTTAATCGTATCATCATCATATTGTTCTTCATCCGGCTGCGGGAAATGTTTCGCACATTCATCCAATAAATCCCCTAAGCCTAATCCGTGCGAACCTGAAATTGGCCAAGGCTCACCGAAACCTAATGAATAGAAGTCATAAATCATATGACGCATATCCGGGTTGTCGATTTTATTAATTGCCAAGACAACCGGTTTTTTTGTTTTATATAAAATTTTTGCTACTTGCTCATCTGCAGCTGTAACACCTTCACGTCCATTAGTCATGAAAATAATAACGTCCGCCTCATCAATCGCAATTTCCGCTTGTTGGCGAATTTGCTCTAAAAACGGCTCGTCTCCAATTTCAATACCACCAGTGTCGATAATATTAAATTCATGTGCTAGCCAATCAGCCGAACTATAAATACGGTCACGTGTTACACCTGGGATATCTTCCACGATCGATACACGTTCTCCAACAATTCTGTTAAAAATTGTCGATTTACCTACGTTCGGACGTCCTACGATGGCGATTACTGGTTTTGTCATCTGTACTTCATCCTTCCAAACTCTTGTCTTTCCGTATTATACACGAATTTGACTATTATATCATTTTTTCACAACATTCAAAATCGATTTCGATTTATCGACAAACTTTTCGAGGTGCATGATTTTCTAAAATACTCGAAAATTATCTAATATATTTTTATTTGTTCGAATAAATAGCCAGCTTTCTAATATATTTCCCGAAAGTTCTAAAATGAATGCCTCTTGTTCAAATAATGCCTGCAGTTCTTCTAAAATATCATTTTCTTTTTCCAATAAACTAATAGATCGTTCTAATAAAATTCGCCACACAGCTAGACCAATAGATTTCCCAAGCAAAAAACCGCCCATATAAGGAATCCTTACATGGGCGGTTTTGATCTTATTATTTTTTAAATCCTTTTAGCTGATCACCGATGACATCGCTGAATGAGAAGCCTTTATTTTCTTCCGGCAGCTCATAATCGAAAACCTCGTCACTCGCTGAATCTTCCTGCAATGCTTTAATGCTCAGTGCAAGTCGTTTTTCCGCCTCATTTACCTCAAGTACTTTTACTTCCACCTCTTGACCGTCTTTTAATACTTCATGTGGTGTCGTAATATGCTTGTGGGAAATTTGAGAAATATGGACAAGTCCTTCTACTCCAGGGAATACTTCTACAAACGCGCCGAATGTAACAAGACGTTTTACAGTACCTGTTAAAATTGCGCCTTTCGAAGCCTTCTCTTCAATGTCTGTCCACGGACCAGGCAACGTATCTTTGATCGATAATGAAACACGTTCATTCGGAATATCCACTGAAAGCACTTTTACAGTTACGGATTGTCCCTCCTGTAATACCGTCGAAATATCTTCAACATGTTCATGCGCTACTTGTGAAATATGGACCAATCCATCAATGCCGCCCAAATCAATGAACGCACCGAATTTTGCCAAGCGCTGAACTGTACCTTCAAGCATGTCACCCTGATGGATGTTTTGAATCACTTGTTGCTTTTTCGACGCTTTTTCTTCATCCAGTACTGCACGATGAGATAAAATGAGTCTGCCTTTTTCTTTATCTAACTCTGTAATTTTTAAACGTAATGTTTTGCCTTTGTAATCCTCAAAATCTTCGACAAAATAATCTTCAACGAGTGAAGCCGGAACGAAACCGCGTACGCCTAAATCGACGACAAGTCCGCCTTTCACTACATCTTTCACTTCTGCTTCGAATACTTCACCAGATTCGAATTTCGCTTTTAAATCATCCCACGCATGCAGTGCATCTACTTTGCGTTTCGATAATACAAAATTCTCTTCTTCAACTTTCGTAATCATAAGCTCTAGCTGATCGCCAACTGAAACTATATCAGAAGCTTTTTCAATGTGTAAGCTTGAAAGTTCGCTAATAGGTATAATCCCGTCGAAAGGTGCCCCCTCGACCGAAACCGTTACTGACTTCTCTTCAACCTGTTCAGCAACACCTTTCACAATATCTCCTTCTTGAAATTTTTGGTTTGACCCTAAATTCATTTCCTCAGACATATGTAGCCCTCCTTCGCGTATTCCACTTTTATTTTATTCGATAAGTTCTACAAAGACAAAAAATAACCCTTTATTTTCAGAAATTTCGTACGTTAGCTTCATTTTTTAATAGCGGTTACTCCATTTTTTGCTGCGCTAATTTCAAAATTTCCTGTGCCGCTTCATCAATTGATAAATTCGTCGTATCTAAAAATAAAGCATCTTCTGCTTGGATGAGCGGTGAAGCTTCACGTTCACTATCAAGCTTGTCCCGTAAAGCAATTTCCTTCTGTAATGATTCGATTGTTGAAGGAATACCGCGGCGTTCATTATCAAGGTAGCGTCGATGTGCACGTTCCTCAACAGTTGCAGACATGTAGATTTTAAGCTCTGCATCTTTGAGTACATGTGTCGCAATATCTCGTCCATCCATTACAACGCCGCCATCAGCAGCCAGCTTTTGCTGCATCGCTACGAGAATTTCACGAATATTCGCGTGTGCCGCAACTTCTGAAACATTTGCTGTAACTTCATTTGAACGTATAGCCTGTGACACATCTTGTCCATCCACAAAAACGAGTTGTCCCTGCTCAGACGGTTGTAATGTAATCGCCGTTTGCTGCAGCATTTTTTCAATCGCTTCTGCGTCATGTAATTGTATGTTTTCTTTCATCGCTTTATACGTCACTGCCCGATACATTGCACCTGTGTCGATATATGTAAATCGAAGTGCTTCGGCTACAATTTTTGCAATGGTACTTTTCCCCGCACCTGCAGGACCATCAATTGCAATTTGAATTTTTTTCATCATAATTAATTCCCTACTTTCCGTTGCTATTGTATCATAACCGAAAAAATTTTTACCTTCTTTACGCTATATTTTTTTGAAAAAAGCTGCTCCTCCATACATACCGGATCGACTTCCGTCACATTAGTTTTATTGATTTAAAAAGGTCTAAAAAGTATGATACTTTTTAGACCTCTCGCTTATAATTCATTCATTTCTTTCTTGCGGATCATTACTTGTCGTTCGAAGCAAAAACGGACAATCTGCTGCTTATCATAATCATCGGTATCCGTGAAATTCAATGAAGCCATCATCATTTCATTACGATTGAACACGTTCACTACTCTCGCATCTGTTTCTACATATCGAATTTCACCATTTATAAATGGCAGGACGACAAAAGCCTTGACTGTATCGCCTTCAGTAAAATTGACCGGTGACTTAATATGAATCAATGTCCCTCCAGCGCTAATGTCTTCAGCTGCAAACTGAAATTTCTGTCCATCATGTTCAATTGCAATATCTACAGGTGTTTCCACTCGAACATATTCGCGCCGCTGAATTTTAATAAATTCTTCAGCAGGTGGACATGCAAGCAGTATCATCTGAACATTGCCGCCTTTACGTCCTAAAACTTCCGTATTAAAACAGTAGCTTTCTTTTTTTTCCGTACTGAATGTTGCACGGAATTGAGCGCCATCTATTAAAAATGCGATTTTTTTTGTTGCCGTATTAATTGGATAATCGATAAAAATCATATTGTCCTGTCGATCGACAACACGACATTTAAATTTTTCGACCCTTTCCGTATAGGATGGCTCCAGCGTTAGTTGCGTTCCAATTTTTAGTTCCATTTGCCTCTCCCCATAAGAAATTATTCATACTTTATTATCTCATGGGAATGTAAATATAGCTATATTTTTACAATTAATTTCACTGGACCTTGCACCTGATTCAAGGTACTAAAACACTTTTTCATTTTTAATTACTTCATGTGTTTCCGCATCGATTACAACACGATACGTATCCTGTGTCTTATTGTCGAGCCTTGCAATAACCTCATAACATTTACGAAGTTCCAGATTTCCATTGCCTGTATAAATTTTTTGCACTTGTTCAACACCTACATGATCAGCAAAAAATTTATCCCAATCTATCGGTACTTCGCCTTGTTCTTTAATTTTTTCTTCCTGAATATATTCCATTGCATTGACACCTAAAATCTCCGCGTTATCCTTCGCAATTTTCACTTGAATACTATCCGGGTAAATTAAAGCTTCATCATCTCCATACACTCTTGTAAATACGAGATGCCATGCTTCATGATTTTCTCGTGATTCGGAAAGCTTCACATCAGTGTATCCCACTTTATTCATAAAACTTTTTGCCGTATTTAAAATTTCTTCATGTGAACGCGCATCCTTTTTAACCGGTCGTTCAAGCAGGAACGAAAGAAGATGTCCGCCATTTTCTGTTATGTCGGCATAACCGATTTTGGAACCATGGATAAATTGAATATGATAGAACGGGTATGGTGCATCATCACTGCTTTTCGTTACCGTTACAATCGAGTCATCGATATTCGGGAAAAAGTTTTTAAATTTTTGAATGGCTTCGTTTTTCGTAATTTTTTTATCTTTTAAATGCTGTAATTCCCGTTTTTTTTCATAGTCCGATTCACTCGCCGTTAACGGAAAATCGGTTTCATTATATGTTTTCAATTGTTTTGATACGTTCATGAACGGTGAATCCGTTAAATCAGTCGTATGATTCGTTGTCCATTTTTTTAAATTCCCGTCATTTTCATAAAATGCGACAGTCGCAATATTCCATTCCTCTGCGAAAGCATGTAAATTGGAAGCAACCGTCCCCATTTTATTGCGCCAATTTTCGTAGTCACCAGTAGCCGCCGCTTGTTTTGCATTATCACCGATTTTCCCTAAATAGCGCATCCATTCATTTTGAACTTCAGCCTGGATCGGTAAATTCGCAACAGTTTTTCTTAAATCACTACTCATCCGCCAAATGGAATCCAATTCATTATTTAAAGCTTTTTCATCCTGAAAGAGCAAAGATTGTTCCACTGTTGTATGCAATGTCGATAACTTTTCAGTCGCCGCAGTAAGATCCCTTGATTGCGTAGCATAAACAGCCCGCTCCAAATCTTTATTCTGTGTAAATAAATCAAAGGATACAAAGGCTAATATAACGACAAATAAACCTAATAAATATGCAAATTTTTTCATGTTTTTACCCCCGCCTATAAGCAGAAAATATGCTCACCAATTTGTTTGATTTGAGGTCTCGACCAAATCCATTTACTCGTCGCTGTAACAGGATTAAAATAATACAAAGCATTCTCCGATGGGTCCCAGCCGTTAATCGCATCCAGTACTGCCTGTTTGGCACGTTCATTTGGAGTAAGCCAAATCTGGCCGTCCGCAACCGCTGTGAAAGCTAATGGCTGGAAAATAATTTCCGAAATCGTATCAGGAAATTCAGGGGATTCCAAACGATTCAAAATTACTGCTGCAACAGCAACTTGTCCTTCATACGGCTCGCCTCGTGCTTCCCCATACACTGCATTCGCTAAAATTTGCAAATCCTGTTCTGTATAGCCTGGCGGCAGCTGCATGGAGGTTGTATTATTTGCACTTGTACCGCCATTTCCGCCTTTTTTCACCTGGTTTTCCAATGCTATTCCGCCATAATACGTAAAGCTGTTCCCTGCATTGATTTGTTTATGAACCCATGCCTTATCAAAATCCGAATTATTCTCAAGCTTTTCCTTTGTCGACCTTCCGGCAATTCCGTCTACAGGTAGCCCGTACTGCTCTTGGAAATTACGAAGCGCCCAATACGTTCCGTAACCAAATTTTCCGTCAATTTTCCCATTATAGTAACTTAAATATTGAAGTCGTGCCTGTAACTCGATTACATCATCACCAAATGCACCCCGCTGCACATCCTGACCTGAAAATGCAAATGTATGACTTACAAAACTACTTGATATAATGAATACGAACAAGACGATTTTTTTCACTGACATTTCCACTCCTTTTTCAGTAGGATGGAGAAAATTGAAAAGTTTATACATTGTAAAGTTGCTTTTTTAAGTCTATTGAAAATATTTTCTTCACTCGTTTTTAGTTTGCTAATAAGATTTTTTACATAGAAAAAGGTTTGCTACAAAAACATTTGTAACAAACCTTTAATAAATGATTGCTATGGGATAAAGTGAAGCTTCAATTTCGAGACAGATAAATTCCTACCCGTTAAAGCGGGATAAAGTATAACTTCAATCAGCGGAGCTCTTCATCCCGCTGATTGGTAGTTGAACCAATCGGGCTGTTACGGGTAGTTTTGCCTCTGCCGCTACGCTTTCGAGGCAGATAAATTCCTACCCGTTAAAGCGGGATAAATGTTCAATTAGATGTTCATGTGCCTGCTTTACTTTGCGCAGAGCGAATGTCCATAAGAACAGCATAAACGGCAGCATCGCATACAAAAAGTATTCTTCTAACATTAATATCGAATTATAGATAATATGAAGTCCAACAGGTGCAAAGAGTGCAAGGGCGATATACCTCTTCTGTATTTCTTCACTTGAAAACTTTCCTTTTCCGTAATAGTAACCCATGACTACACCGAACAGTGCATGACTCGATACCGGCAATAACGCACGCATAAAAGCTTGATCTATTCCGAAAGATAGTAAATAGAGGACGTTTTCCACAGTAGCAAAGCCTAATGAAACAGCTGCACCATACAAAATACCGTCATAAGGATCATCAAACTCAATATGGCGTAAAATTACGGCAAGAATAATGAGCCATTTTACGAATTCTTCTATCGAACTGGTAAATACGGCATTAATAAAGTAAGGATTCGAAAATGTCTGTTCTTCTTTTATAACGAACTGTATAAATAAAACGGGGAATGTAATAACCCCACCATATATGAAGGAATGCATTAATGTACGCCGTGGCTCGGTATCCATCTCATTGCGTAAATAAAAGTAGCTTAAAAGGGCTAAACCCGGCGCAATCGCTGCTGATAAAAGTATAAACATCATGCCGGCTCCTTTCGATTCTAGGCTCTTATTAGTATAGCACTATTTTTTTCAAAGCAGTGTAGCATACCCATTTTTTGTCTAGAAAATATAAAAACTCGGCTACTTTCACACCGAGTTTTTATTGTTAATGCATAAATGTATCAAAGTTTCTATTACCGTTTGCAATCATCAACAGGAGCTTGAGGCGCGCTTTTTTCGGATCAAAGTCCCCGCCCATAATGACACCGGCATCCTTCAAATAATTCGCACTACTGTAATAATCATAAGTCGGGAAAACACGCCCTTCTTCTGTCGATGTCGTCAATACAACTTTCGTTCCTTTTTGACAAAGCTTTTCGATCGCGCCCATCATTTTGGGGGCAACTTGACCTCGACCGGCACCGACAAGCACCACACCTTCAACATTTGCTTCGTATAGGGCATCCAAAATAATAGAACTTGCTCCAAGATAGGCAAATACAATCTCGACAGCAGGATAGCTTTCTTTTATTTCATATACTTCTTTATGGGTTGGCTTCTGGTATATAATTACCTCGTCGTTATCGATAATTCCAAGCATCCCATAGCCGATTGCCCCAAAGCCGTTAATACTTGATGAGTGCATTTTTTTTACGTATTTGGAATGAATGATTTTTTCATTAAAGACAACGCAAACCCCTATATTTTTTGCCTCTTCATTTGAAGCAACCAATAATGAATTACGCAGATTGGAATAAACATCTGTACCAATATCGCCAGGTGATTTTTGTGAACCTGTTACAATAATTGGACGATCATCATGAATTGTCAGCTCTAAAAAGTAGGCCGTCTCCTCTAAACTGTCTGTACCATGCGTAATGACAATTCCGCTCACCGATTGATCATTAAAAACATTTTTAATCGTTTGATTCAGTAGATTTAAATTTTCAAATGTCATATGCATCGATGGGATTTGATAGAGGTCAATCAATTCAATATCCATCTCATTTTCCAGCTGGCACATTGATAAAATGGCTTGGCCATCCAGTTTGCCGGACTCCAGTTTGTTTTTATCATTGCGAGTACTCGCAATCGTTCCGCCTGTCGTAATAAGCACTACTTTTTTCTTCACAATATTCACCCCTTATGTAGTTTGACGAGCAATTTTTTGAGCAATCATATTTCCATGAAAGCGGCCATTTTCTATAAAGATTTCATTTGCATTATTTCCTGCAGCGATGACACCGGCAATAAATAAATTTTGTACATTTGTTTCCATTGTTTCGGGATCAAATGTCGGTCTTCCTGTTTGTTCATCAATTTCGACACCCATTTCACGGATGAAACGGTGGTCAGGATGATAACCGGTCATTGCAAATACGATATCATTATCAATTGTTTCTTTTTGACCGGCTATTTCTACAATGACTACGTTTTCTCTAATTTCTTTCACTTCTGTATTAAAGTGCATCGTAATTTCTCCGTCTCGGACAAGACCTAAAAATTCCGGCAATACCCATGGCTTAATGCTGGCAGAATAATCATTGCCGCGATAGATGACCGTCACATGTGCACCTGCTTTATTGAGTTCCAATGCCGCATCAATTGCCGAGTTTTTCCCGCCGATCACTAACACATTCAAATCAAAAAACGGGTGTCCTTCTTTAAAATAATGATGAACTTTCGGCAAACTTTCTCCCGGTATATGCAAATAATTTGGATGATCGTAATAGCCTGTTGCAATGACTACATACGGTGTTTCATAGCTGTCTTTGTCTGTCTTGACATTGAATATACCATCCACCTTTTTAACACTTTCCACTTTTTCAAAACGATTTACTTGAAGTTTTTTTGCCTTCACCACTTCACGATAATAGACAAGCGCCTGATTGCGTTTTGGTTTTCTTTGTTCAATAATAAACGGTACATCACCGATAGCCAGTTTTTCACTCGTACTAAAAAAAGTTTGATGTGTCGGATAATTGTATATCGCATTGACAATATTACCTTTTTCGATAATGATTGGGGACAATCCGATATTTTGTAGTTCAATCGCTGCAGCTAATCCACAAGGACCTCCACCAACAATGATTGCTTCTACCTTTTGCATACTAACATCTCCTTATTCCAATTCCTATAGATCGCTATTAACTTATTCCAATTTCCCTTGCTCAAATTTAATTGTAATAAGATGACTTTCCGGTTTAGCACAGAGGCGCAACGGGACAAGAGTCGTACCATATCCATTGCTGACAAGTTCATAGCGGTTTTTGATTTTTTTAAAATATCCGTGTGGCTGCAATCCAAATTTCCCAAGGCGGATTTGCCCGCCATGTAAATGTGCTCCAATACTGAGCAGTGGCTGAAACTGCTTATGTACTTTGCCGAACAACTCTGGATTATGTGCAATGAAAACGGTGTTCTTTTCTTTACATTGCTCGATTGCACGCTGGATATTCTGTTCTCCCGGACGATATGAAACCGCGCTGACTGACACATCATTTTTACTTTCCAGCTTAACTGACCCATTCTCTATAATACGAATATGATGGTCTGCAAGTAGTTGTCTCAGCTTTTGTTCACCGAATTCGATATCATTATTTCCCCATATAAAATAGATAGGGCCCAGTTTTTTGAGTGTACGGATATTGTGAAGTACCGTTTCTTCAGAAGTCCGGAGATCGACAAAATCTCCTCCTATGAGGACAGCCTGTATCTTTTGATCAATCGAATCAATCATTGCCTCATTAATTTTGCGCGCATGTGTATCCGATATGAAAAAAAGGTTGATTGTTTCACTGTCGCCTGTTGCCTTCACTTCATGTGAGCGGATATTGTTTTCATGCCCTTCTTTATACATATAGAGAAGCACTAAAATACAAGCGATTCCAATAATACTTATTATGACCATACACGGTCCTCCAATTCAAAAAAGACTAATTATACAATAGCCTTCTTTAACGTTTTGATAACCATTAATTTAGCATAATGTTTATAAAGTTTGCTAAAATAATAAATTTCCTTCATAAAGAAAAAGACGAGAGCCGGAACGGTTCGTCTTTTTACTAGTCGTTATACAAGATAGAAAAAATTATGGAACAATTACTAAAACCTGCCCCGTCGCGATACTGTCGGATGATAAATTGTTGGCAGCTTTTATTTTATTAACATTTTCAGGACTACCATTGCCGTAGTACTTTAATGCAATACGGTATAAATTGTCAGTTGATTGTACAGTATGTGTTTTTTGCTGTGCTTTAGCCGCTTCCTGAGCCGCTTTTTTCTTCGCTTCCTGCTCTTTAGCTTTAGCCGCTGCTACTTTCTGGGCTTCTTCCGCCTTTTTTACTTCCTCTGCTTCTTTTGCCGCTTTTTCTTTTGCGATTCGTGCTTCCGCCTTTTTCGCTTCTTCAGCAGCTAATTTTTCTTTTTCCGCTTTCGCTTTAGCCTCATCCACTTCGGCTGTATTGTCATCCTTTTTTTCTTCTTTTTCTTCGTCATCGTTAGCAGCAGATGGCTGTGTTTTCGGATCCTGCTTTTGAATCTCCACTACTAAGTCGTCCTTCTTATCCGCGTTTACGTTTTCACTTGCAGATGTGTTCGGTTCATAGATCAACCACACATAAGCTAAAATAACTAAAGGAATAAAAATTAAGACAACTGTTAAAACCGTCATCATTGGGTTTGTTTGTTTTTTTCCGCTTTTCTTTCGATGTCGGCTAACACGTGACATTTTTGTACCTGACTCGTTATGTAGGTCAATCTCTTGACGATGCTCCTCTACCTTTTCCCGGTAATCTTCTTTTGTCATGGCCTGCACCCCTCCAACTACTAAAAATTATAACTTTATTATGACCAATTTCTACATAAAAGTAAACGGTTCGATAGTAGATTAAGAGTTTATTAACAATATTTTCTTGAGGCGATGTTGCCAATTTGTCATTTTAATCATAGTTTTTGAAATATCCCTCTCTTCCACAAGTTCAGAAATTTCGATTCCGCAGTTGGAACAACAATATTCCTGCTGCTTTGTTAATTGTTGACCAAAGTATTGAACTACTTGCTTACGCATACAATCCGAATGTTTAATAAGCTTTAATACGAGCTGAACTTCTTCATATTTCTTTATCTGTAAATTCATCATCCGGCTTTTTACTTCCTCAGCTGATTCACGTGCCAGCCAATAACTTAATACACGGAAAACCACTTCTGACATTTCGCCATTTGCAAGCAATGATTGCGGCTGTTCCCCAGTGGCCATCACTTCAGTAAATCGGTCTACATGGTTATTTTTCGGCAAATCTTCTGACGCAATAAACTTTGCAAATTGCTCATCTCCCTCACAATATAACAAAAAGGCAACTGCTTCCTTGCCATCTCGGCCCGCCCGGCCAATTTCCTGCATATAGTTCGACAACGTTGCAGGCATTGTTTCATGAATGACTTGACGGACGTTCTCTTTATGGACACCCATACCAAATGCATTTGTCGCAACAATCCATTCAAGATGTCCCGCTAAAAATTGCTGCTGTATAAACTGACGGTCCTGTGCTTCCTTACCGGCATGATAAGCGGCCGCCGATATATTTTGCTGTAAAAGCTGTAAACTGATTGCTTCTGCTTTTGAGCGGGATTGTGTATAAATGATGCCTGGACCGGCTGTATTTTTCACATGTTCAATAATCCATTCAATCTTTTCTTCACGCTCTGAGAACAACTTTTTTACTAAATGAATATTTCCCCTGTTTACAGCGTGCACGTAGTGAAAAGGTGATTTCATTTTCAGATAGGATTGGATATCTGCCAATACGGTATCTGTTGCTGTGGCAGATAACGCGAGTATAGGGGGACGGTTCGTTTCCGATAATATTTCGCCAATCCGTAAATAGTCCGGACGAAAATCAAACCCCCACTGTGAAATACAATGTGCTTCATCTGCAACAATCAACGAAAGTTCCATCTCCTGAATCCGCGTCTTTACTTGAGGCTGCAATAGCATTTCGGGAGAAACGAAAATAAACCGGTACTCGTCCAAAAAGTGAAGTGCATATCTTTTCTGGTCCACCGTTAGAAATGAATTTAATGCAACAACCCGTTTTTCCCCCATTTGCTTTAGCTGATCGACCTGGTCTTGCATGAGCGATAAAAGCGGCGACACAATAAGTACCGGTTTTTCAAATAAATAGCCCGGCAGCTGGTAACATAGAGACTTCCCCATACCGGTCGGTAAAATGGCAACAACATCTTTGCCATCCATAATATTTCTAATAATCTCTTCTTGCCCTGGCCGGAATGCATCATAACCGAAATATTGCTTTAAGGCACTTTGTAGTTTCATGTAGGGGACGCTCCTTTCGCCAACGTTAGCCGCAATTGAAAATAGCTGAGATGCGGCAGTAATTCCTTTAATGTTTTTAATCGTTTCGTATCGTAATTTTCGACTGCATCCAAAATTTGTTTCTGTTCTTCATTCGTTACAAATGGCTCGATTGAAAAGTTCGGTTCATTCATCGCAAGCTCGACTATATGATCTTCAATCGTACTCATTTTTAATCGACGAATATGACTGATTTCTTCCAATGTTCTACCCGCTCTGTATAACTGGGCGGTTGAGTTGGTCGAAGCAGTCAATACTACTTCAACTCGTATATTTTGCATGATTTCATTTAATAGTGGGTATTGTGATTTTTCACGGTACAACTCATTTAACCACGTATGCAATGCACTTATATAATGCAGCTGAACATCCATTTCCTGCATGTTATAGCCAAAAGCAAGTTGTTGCCACGTAAATCCGGGTTCATTATAGCCTGTCAGTCGATACATGAGTATATCTTTCATGTTTTCTTCTATTGCGCTTTTGGACAAACTCGCCGTCATTTCGGTATAAATCGCCTGTTGCAGCATGCCGTTCTGATAGTGGTGGCGTACTAAAAACTGGCGTACCCATTGCTGTATCTGTTCGTTTTTTTCGATCGGTATAAATGCATTTTTATTATGCAGCTGGTGTGACAGGCTTTGGATAATAAGCGCAAGTCTGCCGAAAAACACATGTTCATTTCCACGGTAATGCCAGCCATCAAAAGAAAGAGACAGCGGTTGTACCGCAAGTTGTTTTCCTTGTTCGGTCATTGTATAAAAACCGTTTTCTTCTATTATAATAATACTCTTGGCAAACATAAGATCAATTTGCTCATCAAATTTATGACGGGCTAGTTTTGGGAGCAGCCCAAAGTAGGAATATAAATTAAAGAGCCCTACATCATGAATTGTCTGACCCGACCGCTTACCCTTCAGTAGATGATAGGCAGCGGAAACAGTACGTTCCTGTTGAAAAGTATGTAAAATTTTTAAAAGAATTTGTTGGATTAGCATATCAAATCCCCCATTTTAGTAGTATTAGGTTGAAAAGTACTGAAAACAGCATTAGAATAAGTAAGAGCTTTATGGAAACGAACGGATAAAGGAGAGGTAACAATGCCAAAATATACTATCGTAGATAAAGATACTTGTATCGCTTGTGGCGCTTGTGGCGCTGCTGCACCAGATATTTATGATTATGATGATGAAGGAATCGCTTTCGTTATTTTAGATGATAACATGGGTACTGCTGAAGTTCCAGAAGATCTACTAGAAGATATGCAAGATGCATTTGAAGGCTGTCCAACAGATTCTATTAAAGTTGCAGATGAAACATTCGACGGCGACTCGCTAAAATTCGAATAGTTTATAAACGAAACGATTCTTTTTCAAGGATCGTTTTTTATTTTGCCCTATTTTTCTCATTGCGCATCTATAATTGAGATGTTATAGTTATTATTAGTAGTAGGTACTAATATTAACTAACTATTTTAGGGGTGTCATTATGGATTTATTACAATTAAAAGGGAAAAATATTGTCGTAATGGGTGTTGCCAATGAACGCAGTATTGCTTGGGGCATCGCAAAGCGATTATTTGATGTTGGAGCAAATGTTATTTTCACATATCGGAAAGAACGTTCAAAAGGAAAAATCGAAAAGCTTTTAACAAATTACGAAGATCATAATGCAACAGTTATTGAATGTGACGTAAACAGCGACGAAAGCATTGAAAAAGCATTCAATGCAATTGGTGAGCAATTTAAAGTAATTCATGGCATTATCCACTCTGTTGCCTTCGCACATGCCGAAGACCTGCACAACCGATTCGTCGAAACAACTCGTGATGGCTATGCCTTTGCACAAGATACAAGTGCTTATTCGCTGATTGCTGTAACAAAAGCTGCAAAACCTTATATGACAGAAGGCGGCTCTATCGTAACGATGTCTTATTTAGGTGCACAGCGTGTGCTAGACGGCTACAATGTAATGGGCGTTGCTAAAGCAGCACTTGAAGCATCGATGCGCTATTTGGCAGCGGATGTTGGTGCAGAAAATATTCGTGTAAATGCGATTTCAGCTGGTGCTATCCGGACATTGGCAGCAAAAGGTGTGCCAAGTTTCAATCAGATCCTGCACAAAATCGAAGAAACATCTCCGTTAAAACGCAACACAAACCAGGAAGAAGTTGCTGACATGACGATCGTGATGTTAAGCCATCTATCCCGCGGTGTGACTGGCGAAACGATTTATATCGATAGCGGTTATAATATTATGGGTTAGTCCTGAGCGAATTCACTACCTCCCTTGTGAATTCGCTTTTTTATATGGTAAAATATTGGAAAATACAGGTTTGGGAGGTTTTTTCCAATGAAAAAGTATATTTCCGCATTGTTAATGGGTGCTGTTTTAATAGGAAGTTTCTCGTTTTCGACATTGGAAGTAGAAGGAGCTGCAAAAGTAAAAGCGGTCGCTTATAAAAATTGCACAGAATTAAACAAAGTTTACAAAGGCGGCGTATCAAAAGACGCAAAAACAACGAACAAAGGCGGAAAAATAAAATATAAACCATTCGTATCAGCCGAACTTTATAAATTAAACGAGAAAAGTGACCGCGATAATGACGGCATTGCTTGCGAAAAATAGGAGTTGTGAAATAGATGAAAATTCTCGCTCACCGTGGTTACAGTGCCAAATATCCAGAAAATACGATGATCGCTTTTCTGGAAGCCGCAAAGCTGAATATTTGGGGAGTTGAATTTGATGTCCATTTAACAAAGGACAACCAGTTAGTCGTCATTCATGATGAATCAATCAACCGGACTTCAACGGGGAAAGGCTTTGTGAAAGATATGACGCTGGAGGAGCTGCGAACATTCGATTATGGCTTATGGTTTGCTCCGGAATTTGCGGGTCAAAAAATACCTACATTGGCGGAAGTACTGACAGTTTTCAAAGCGTCCCCTTTCCAGATCAATATTGAGATTAAGTCGGACATTTTTGAATATCCAGGCATTGAAGCGCTCATTGCAAATGAAATACATGCCTTTAATATAGAAGATCGGGTCATTATTTCTTCCTTTAATCATGAAAGCATTGCACGCTTCCAGCAAATTATGCCTAATGTGAAAACCGCATTGCTATTTGCTTCGCTTATTATGAACTTAGAGGAATATATAAAGAAGTTCAATACTGATGCTATACATATCCCCTATTATTACGGGATGCGATCTATTGTTCAGCAAGCAGTTAAGAACGGGATAATCGTCCGAGCTTATACAGTAAATGATGCCGCAATTGCCCGGCAAATGGAATCACTCGGCATCGATGCTGTTTTTTCTGACGTAGTAAACCTATAAAATATCTAAAACCTGTTTCAGAGAAATTCTTCTGAAACAGGTTTTTATGTAAATATTTAGATTATTATTAGAAAAACGCTTTCAAAGAGCTAAAAATTGTGGAGTTCATTTTATCGTCAAACTTTAAAAGTTTTACTCGTTTTCACTCTCATCTCCTTTGAAGTCAGACGTCTGTTTACTGTATATTTATAGTAACAACCAACAGATTCGGAGATGAAATTATGAATACAGAAATTTTGTCATTTGTAGAAAAAATGGAAGCAACTTTACTTAATGATTTAGTCACAACAGACTCTTCTGACTTATATGAAATTGCAGTTGAAATGATTGCTCAGCATAAAGATGCTTATAAAAATATTTGCCAAGCGTATGAAGTAGTTAAGCATAACTTAGTGGGCTAGACTATTTTAAAGTTAATAAACGGGGTACATACTCTTTTGTACCCTAAAATAAAAATAAGCCTTCCGCAATTTAGTGGAAGGCTTATTTTCCAACGTAATGCATAAGGTCTGAGTTAATACATAATTCCATTAATTTTTACTTCTTTTGTTTTGTGTAAGTTTACTATATGACCGGTGTCCTTAACTTTAAAATCAATAAATGTTGCATAGTTCAGAATATACAGTTTGAAAGGTATTCTCGCAAAATTCAGCAAGCAGATATCTTTAATTGAAGTAAACATGGATAGATCATTTTAATTTGGGAATACTCTCTTTTAATAGTAGTTATTAACGACACTTTCAAAGGAGAGAGTTTAATGAAATTATTTAAAGGAATTCTTACAATGCCACTATTATTGGGATTATTGTATGCCTGTAATAATGAAGATGCAAATGTAGATAAGGATAAAGAAGTTACAGGAAATAATAGTGTGGTTGATGAAACAACGAATAATAATGCCACTAATAATACAGAAAATGAAGAAGATGAACGGACTGGAATAAAAGTTGCAGATGTAAATTATACTTTTACTGATTTTGATTTAGACGTAGAATATGCAGATCATAAATCATACGATGTTGAATATGAGAACGATGGAAACAATATTTATGCTGAACTAGATGATGATCTTAATGGTGTTAAATATAATGGCGATAAAGCCTACGAAAATTTTGCCAATGCATTAAAACAACTTACATTTGATAAAAATACCAGTGATGAGGATGTTCGTAAAGAAGTTCTAAAGGCATTTGCTCTAAATGAGAATTATCAGTCATTTGAACTTGAAGTAAAATTCCAAAGCGGCGAAGAAAAACATTATCATCATAATAAATAATTGTGCTAAGAGGTCTATTCTATAGAACTCTTCACTATTAAGCAGAAAATCGAAATTGCTTGGTGCAATTTCGATTTTTTGTGAACTGAAATTAGTTATGCCCTCGCCACTTCAATGTCACTTTTGCTGAAATTCTTAATTACCTCTTTCAGAAGCCAATGCCTCCAATTCCCCATAAAACATTGGCCTTTTTTACTTTTAGAGAAATGAGAGCAATCATAAATTTTATAAAGACATAAATGACAAATGCTAAGATAGTATGAGAAACCTTTAAAGATGTATTAAAGGCTAAGTTCGCCGATATAGCTCCTAAAGAAATTGTTGCAACAAAATCAAACATGGTCATTTGAGAGATCGTTTGTTTACCTAGTATTCGTGTCCCTACTAGTAACAGTCCCGAAAGAAGTAAACGACCTCAAAATTATCTCAAAATGTTCAAGCATTTTATACCTCATTTAACTTTTTTATACAGGTTTTACCATTCCCTTTTTTTCTAAACCTTTATTTTAAGGAAAGGTTCCTATTTGCTCGGTTTAGATGTTTTTTATAAAAGTTCTATATTCTCACTAGTTACGTTACCTAGTTCGTTTCATTTTCATATCATATTCTATTAATGTAATGCTAGCCTTACAAATTCAGATAAGAAAAGGGTGTTACAAATGGGTTGTAATTGTAGCAAATGTACCAGTGAATTAAGTTCTTACAATAATAAGAATCGTTGTAAAGGTTGTATCTGTGACCTATTAAGACAATTAAGAAAAGGGACAGAAGTTGACGTTTTCTTATCAGGTGGTCAAATATTAGAAGATGTCGTTTTTAAAAGATTTGACAATAATAATTGCTGTGCAATATTTATTGATCCAACAACTGAACGTGGTTCAACACTTATCGTAGACTGTCAAAAAATTGATGCGATACGAATTGAAGCAGACTAAGTAAACAAGAGGCCACTTTCTTTAAGAAAGTGGCTTTTCTTCTGCATTCGATTTTCTCCACGTTCTGATTCAACTACTAAAACTAATGAACCATCAAAAGGCATATGGCTGACAATCCAATCCGTCATACTCCAATTACTACCCGGATAATGTAAAAACCTCGGAATTTCCATAACCCTACCCCCATCAACTCTTGCCAATTTATCGTCAAATTCGTATTTATCACATTAACTTGCCGTTAAATTCCCGGTGAAATAAGATAAATTGTAAATCCTTACTAACTATAGATACAACAAAATTAATAGCAGTTCTAATTTCATCTGCAAAATTGAAACTGAAATATTTTTTAAATGAAAATATACAAAAAAAGAGGAATCCTAATGTAAGGATCCCTCTTTTATGATTACATCATTAAAATTAAAGTTTTACGATGTTTGTAGCTTGTGGTCCACGTTGACCGTCTTCTACTGAAAACTCAACTTTTTGACCTTCTTCAAGAGTTTTGAAACCGTCGCCTTGAATAGCTGAGAAGTGAGCGAATACGTCAGAACCGCCTTCAACTTCGATGAAACCGAAACCTTTTTCTGAGTTAAACCATTTTACTGTACCTTGTGTCATTTAAATGACCTCCAATTAATTTAATTTAATAAGATCGCAATTCTTCAAAAAGAAAAAAATTCACATATTACAAAAAGTACCAACTAAACCACGAATACTTTTTGTAATAGGTGAATTTAATGTCTTGTAACTATCTCATTGACTTTAGTATATAGCAAAAAATTGCATTTGTCTACTATTAAAAACAACTTTATCTGCTTCTGCCTTTCTTACATTAGATGACCTGAATTTCCATTTATAATTCGTAATTACTAACTAATAATTATTTACTTACTTTTTGTAAGCATTTTATTTGCAATTATATTTTCGCGTTGGTTAATATAGGAGATGTATTACATAGAACAAGGAGGATTTTTTCATGGTATTACAAGCAAAAGAATTTCGAACTGCGGAGCACGACATTTCTGAAATATTTTTAAATCGTTGGTCACCGCGCGCCTATGCAGACACACCTGTTGCAGAAGATGTATTAAACCGTTTATTTGAAGCAGCTCGTTGGGCTCCTTCAGCAGGCAATAACCAACCTTGGCGTTTTATCGTAGCGAAAACAGAAGAGGATTTAGCAAAATTCCACCCTGTTTTAATGGAAGGTAACTTAGTATGGGCAAAACGTGCACCAGTTTTAGTATTAGTCGTTTCAGACAATACAAAAGGTTCACATGAGTTTGATTCAGGTACAGCATGGGGCTTCCTATCACTTCAGGCAGCTCAAGAAGGATTAATCACTCATCCAATGAGCGGTATTTATAAAGATGTGGCAAAAGAAGCGTTTAACATTCCGGATACATTTGATGTGCATTTAGCAATTGCCATTGGTTACATAGGCGATAAAGAAATGCTTTCTCCTGAATTACAGGCACGTGAGACACCATCAGGCCGACGCCCATTAAACGAAATTGTATTTGAAGGTTCGTTTGAATAAGTAATAAAATGTATTGAAGTAACCGCATGAAGGAATTACTCTTTCGTGCGGTTTTCTGTTGTCTTCATTTTGAAAGTATCGGATTAAATTTTTAAGAGCGGCTTTTTGAGCATTTCCAACAGCATTTCATATTCTTTATCCCCGATTGTATCTCTTACCATCTTTTCTATTTCCAGCTCCATCTTTTTGCTTTCATTAAAAATAATGATTCCCTTTTCGGTCAAATGAGCCATCTTTTGAACTTTCGATCCTTTTATTAATTCGGTCGTAATTAATTCCTTTTCTTGTAAAGAAGTCACAAATTTATGAACCCCTTGCTTTGAAATGTCCAATTGTTTTACTAATTCAGGCACTGTTACATAGCCCTCATATATGTTTTTCAGTACAAACCATTCCGAACTCGTTATATGAAGGTCATTATTTTCATTCCAAATCATTTCAGCCATTTGGCGCAAATGTTTATGTTGGCGATACAATAATTCTATAAAGTCAATCATGGCTTCTTCCCTTCTTTCTATCAACATAATTCTTAAATATTCTCAAGCATCATACTAAAGGAAAAATATTAATTCAAGTTCACGATACTAATAGGATATTTAAGTCAACTTAGTTGACTTAAATGCGAAATTACTTTAAAATTAAATTTATAACTTTTTCCGGAGGCGTATATATGTATAAAATTGGTGACTTAACGTTTTATAAATCCCATGGTATTTGCCAGATTGAGGGCATTGTAGAACAAAACTTCACAGGAGAACCTATGCTTTACTATGTTATGCAATCAAAAATTAGACCGGGAGTAACACTATATCATCCAGTTGAAAGTAAAAACTCACAACTTGAAAAAATATTGAGCTATGATGAAGCAGTTCAAATTATGGATTGTTTCTCAAATGAACCAAGCGAATGGAATGACCGCAGCACAAACCGTCAAAGAAATCACGCAGAAATCTTAAGTGCGAACAATCATCTAGAAGCTGCCCAGTTAATGAATACTCTCCTAAGAAAAGATTTAGAATTACAAAAAGACGAGAAAAAAATAACATCCCAAGACTCACAAATTTTACAACAACTCTCAACGATTATATTAGATGTCCTCGAAATCGCGCTTAAAAAGCCAAAAGATACGATTGAAAAGGAAATTTATAAAAGAGTTCAAGGTCCTACTAACTGATTTTCAAAATCAACTTTGCTTTATTAACGAGTTGAAGTAAATTCCGTTTACTTCAACAATACTCGTTACGGATTGACTTACCACTTTATACATAAAAATCACGTTCAACTAAGGCGTTTGCTATTTTAAAGCAAGCGTCTTATTTTCATTTCACTTTTTAAGTCATTAGGTGAATTTTTTGTTTATTTATAAATTGTTCACTTCCTTTGTTATCAAAAATCAGGTGATGCAATCATTTTTTTCATTTTTAAATGAATTAAAACACTTTTAATGCTCATACTACCGTTGTATGAAATACACCTAATTTTGAAGGGAAGTGTAATGATGGGAATTTTAACAGGAAACCCGAAAGACGAACCGTTACATTATGGAGAAGTTTTCAATATTTGGACAAGTTTAGCTGCAGGGTACAGTATGATTGCCGGATATCAAACATTTTATAACCATGCCGGTGACCAGGACTTGAAAAAAATAATCGAAGACTTTATCCAATTTGCAAGAGAAGAAGTTAAGCAATTAGAAAAAATTCTTAAATTAAATGGAGTGGGACTCCCTCCTGCACCACCTGAGCGTCCAGAAGCACGCATTGAAAATATTCCTCCAGGAGCACGTTTCAATGATCCGGAAATAAGTGCAGCATTATCTGTAGATGTTGCTGCAGGTTTAGTAAGCTGCAGCCAAGCTATGGGTATGACAATGAGAGAAGATATCGGAATGATGTATGGCCAATTCCATACAGCAAAGGCACAGCTTGGTGCAAAGTTATTACGCTTAAACAAAGCAAAAGGCTGGCTAATCCCACCACCACTGCATCTGCACCATCCATTGCATTAATGAAGCAAGGCAATTAGTGAACGATATATTCAACTCGAACAATTATTTTTTCACTTTATATTGCACTGTGATACAGATCCCCATTCACCATACAATCATTAGAGGTTGGGACAGAAGTAGAAATTCCATTAGATAAGGAGAAAATCCTTATTAAGAAACGGATATTTTATAAAATTGATTGGAATGGAGGGAGACTCCTGCGGGAATAGCGTGACGCCTGAGACTACAGGCTCAGGCCACGCCCGCGGAAAGCGTCCCGAAATGGAAATCAATTTTTACGCTTCAGCAAAAAATCGCCATTTTTCTCTCAGAGAAAAATGGCAATTTTGGGTTATGTCCCACCCTCTTTGCTTTTAAGTAGTGGACTCTTAATAACCAAAAGTTATATCAGAATAAAAAATAAGTATTTTTAATGATATAGAAATGCGTGTATATTTTACTTGTGCAAAAGATTAATTTTGCAGCACAAATACCCGAATTTAAATTACGATTTTGCAAATTCAGGACTTTTACTCAGTCTACTACTGGATTTTACAGCCTCCAACTATAAAATTCAGAACCATCAAATTTCTTGGAAGAAATTTGGACGAATTATAGTTTATTAAGTTCTGCTCAACGAATGACTACTAAACTATTACAATACATTGTTCGACAAAACAATCAACTCCCCCCTAATATTTAAATGTCCCCGTCTATGTTCAATAGGCGGGGAATTCGTCTTTTATCGTGTTATTTATGTGTATTCCCGAAATAATCATAGCAATGCTGGATAAATGCTTTAGAAATGGCTGTAGTATACGTATATTTATGTTTTAATAATCCAATCGTTCGAGTAAATTCCCCATTTTCAATGCGAACATTCTTGATTTTATCATCATACATATTCATCGACGTTTCAGGTGTAAAGGCAGCTCCACGACCATTTTTTACAAGCTGTAATATTGTCGTTGCTTCTTCTACTTCCACTTGGTATTCAGGTGTATAACCGTTCTCCTGGCAAAAATTATCGGTCAGTTGACGGAAACGGTATTCAGCAGTCAGACCAATGAATGGTAAAGAACGCAATTCGGAAAGATGAACCGACTCCAATTTAGCTTCCGGGTATGTCGAAGGTACCGTTAAAAATATTTCTTCGTTGAACAATGGAAGCCACTCTACATTCGGATGATTCAACTTCTCCGTTGTGATGCACAAATCAAACTTTCCATATTCAATAAATTGTTCAAGATTATCCTTCGATAAAGGTACTTGCTTGTATTTTATGGTTGGATAGAAATTCAAAAACTCATTCAATATATTCGTGAATGTATAAGGTAACGTTGTAACAATGGACAGTTCCCCATTCCCCTGCTCACGAAATTCACGTAGACCTCTCTCCAGATCCAGTATTTCAGCAAAAATCCGCTCCGCTCGTTTAAATAAAAACTCACCATTTGAATTTAGTGTAATACGTTTGCCGTTTCGGTAAAAAAGATCCATCTCCAATTCTTCTTCCAGCTGGGCAATTGCCTTACTTAATGCCGGTTGTGAAATCAAAAGTTCTTTTGCAGCATGCGACATATTTTGTACTTTCGCTGTTTCATAAAAATAGCGCAGTTTTACTAAATCCAGTCAAATCACCTCCTCTTAATAACTTTAAGTTATATCAAAATAAGAAATAAGTATTTTTAATTATATATGTCCTAAGTTTAAGATATAAATTGCGCACAAGCAATTATTAAAAAATTGATTTAAGGAGAGATCTACTATGCGTTTACAAAATAAAGTTGCCATTATTACAGGAGCAGCCTCCGGAATGGGTCAAGGCGAAGCAATTCGTTTTGCAAAAGAAGGTGCAAAAGTCGTTGTTGCAGACTTAAACTTTGAAGGTGCACAAGCAGTTGCAGAAGAAATTAAAGCAGCTGGTGGCGAAGCAATCGCTGTATCAGTAAATGTCATGAAAACAGAGGACATTTTAAACTGCATCAAAGTGACGGAAGAAACTTTCGGTTCAGTTGATGTGCTAGTTAACAATGCCGGTGTATTCGACAAATATCAAAAATCGCTTGAAACTACATTAGATCAATGGAAATTTTTAATTGATATTAATTTAACAAGCATGTTCGAATTCTGTAACGCTGTATTGCCAAGCATGATCGAGCGTCAAACTGGCGCAATCGTAAACATTTGTTCTGTTGCCGGTTTAGTTGCAGGTAAAGGTGGAGCAGCATACACAGCTTCTAAACATGGTGCAATCGGTTACACAAAACATTTATCTAGCGAATACGCTCGCTACGGGATCAAAATCAACGCAATTTGCCCGGGTACAATTGAAACACCTTTAGTAAAAGACGTTTTAGCTGGTCTTTCTAAAGAAGCTGTACCGACACGTACATTCGGTCAAGTTGAAGAAGTAGCAGACTTAGCTGTATTTTTAGCATCTGATGAAGCGAAATTTATGAGCGGTACTGCGGTAACAATTGATGGCGGTTTCACAATTCAATAAATTATTTTGCATAAATTATGAGGAGAAGCATTCATCTGCTTCTCTGATATAAAAAAGGAGATAACATGGAAAAACAAGGGAAAATGCACTATGCCTGGTGGATCATGATCGCAAGTGCTGCAATTTATGCGGCAAGTGTCGGTATTATCGTAAGCTGTGCTGGTCTATTATATCGCGCTGTAGCACAAGATTTCGGTGTTGGTGTATCTGATATTAGTTTGTATACATCAATTATGTATTTAACTGTAACAATTTTCTTACCGTTTGCAGGGAAGTTTTTAAATAAATTCGATGTTCGTTATATTTTAACAATAGCTGGTATTATAAATGCACTCGCATTCGGATTAATGGGCTTCTATACATCTGCCTGGAATTTCTACATCTCAGGTGTTGCACTTGGTATCGGTAGTACATTCCTGATTTATGGTACGATTCCATTACTAATCAACAATTGGTTTAAAGCAAAAGCCGGTACAGCATTAGGTTTTGCGATGGCCTTCATGGGTATTGGTGGTGCGATTTTCGCTCAAATCACTGGTGCGTTAATCGAATCAATCGGCTGGCGTCCAACATACATGATTTTAGGTGTATGTATCGCCCTATTAATTTTGCCATTTACATTATTCGTTATTCGTTCAAAACCAGAAGATATGAATAAACAGCCTTATGGAGCTGAAGAAACAACAAATAAAGTTGCTGTACAAGCACAACCTGAAACTGGGGTAATGAAAAACGTTGCCATCAAAACAATTCCATTCTATTTAATTTTAGGATTTACAGGTTTATTTGGTTTAGCATCTACAGTTGGCTTCCACGTACCAAACTTTATCCAATCAGTTGGTTTCTCTGCTGCAATGGCCGCTACAGGTGTTACATGTGTAACGATCGGTCAAACAGGCGGGAAGTTTCTGATCGGTGCGGTTAACGATAAATTTGGCGTTAAATTAGCATTGTTAACAGGTATCGGCAGTGGTATTTTAGGTACGATTGCTTTACTGTTCTCTGATTCATTCGGCATCGGTATGATGTATTTAGGTGCATTATTATTCGGTATCGGTTTCTCAGGGTCTACCCTTTTACCTCCAATGGTTATTCGTGAAGTATTTGGCGGTAAAGACTATGCATCCATTTATACTACAATCATGTCTGCTTCTACATTAGGTGTTGCAGTCGGTACTACTTTATTCAGTTACATTTTCGATACAACTGGATCTTACTATATCGTATTTATTACGGTAATTACGTTATTCGTAATTGTTATTTCTTCAAGCATCTTCTCATTGAACTGGAAGAAAAAATTAAATGTTTAAAATGTAAAATTTCAACTCTTTTATAACTTACAAGCATACCATTCAAACTTTTTTGTTCGTTATAAAAACAGCCTTCGTCACAATGATTGACGAAGGCTGTTTATTATATAACTTCATGATAATAAAGGGCATATAAATCATTCAATGTCACTTTACCAAATGCAAAGTCCATTACATTGTTATCCACTAAAAATTCAGTCAAATCGCTTAACAGCATTGGTTCTGAACTTGGTAGATGAAGAAGTGTCATGTCCGTAACGAGTGTCTGCTGCTCAATTAACGGATACTTTTCTTTCAACAGCGCTTTTACGGATTCTTCCATATTTTTCACCCGTACTGTTTTAATTTTCGCCTGACTGAACCCTTCAATAATTTCATTCGTATCGACCAGCTTCCCTTCATTAAACAGGAAAATCCGGTCCGCATATTTTTCCAGATTATCGAGTAAATGCGAGGCGATTATGATCATTTTCCCCTCAGCTTTTTTCTTCATTAAAATCTTCGAAATGATTTCAATATTATTCGGGTCGAGCCCATTCATTACTTCGTCCATCATCATAATGTCTGTATTCGCTACAATTTGCATCGCAAAACAAAGACGCTGACGCATGCCGAGTGAATAAGTACCAGTTTTTTTATTTACATAATGGCCCATATTCAGCGCTTCAATTGTTTCGTCGATCAGTTTCGGATCAGACTTCCACATCGTTGCGAACATTTTTAAATGGGCACGTCCGCTTAAATGATTATATAAATCGCTTTGATCCGGCATCATCGACACAAACTTGTGGATTTTTACCTCATTGGATTTACTTGAATAGCTAAGATTATCGTTAAATGATACTTTCCCGCTTGTTGGCGGCAAATAGTTCATTATGACATTCATCAAAGTGGATTTTCCGGTTCCGTTTGGTGCAACTAGCCCGATCATCTCGCCCTGTTCAAACTTGATTGAAATATCGTTGAGTACTTTCTTTTCAGCAAATTGAACGGTAATATTTTCAATAGCAATCATTCGTTGTCCCCCCCTTTATTTTACAAGCTTAAAACGTTTATTAAATGAAATGAGCAGCGTAATGACCAATAGGACAACTGCGCATATTGACAATAACAGCAGGCCGTATTGATAATCTACATTCTCACTTCCTAAATAATAGTTCTGATAACTAGACACAACTTTTCCGACATGGATATACGTTGTAGGAACTTTTTCCACTCCCCAAAAATACCCGATACCGCGGCTTATATAAAACTTTTCGCCAAAAATGACTAATAGTCCGGCCGCCAAGTTCACCATTTCTTGGCGGAACAGTACACTGCTTAAAATCACAACATTGATAATGACAATGAACCATACAATCAGTAATGATAAAGACCGACCCAAAAACATGCCTAATGTCATCATATTAGCTAAACTCTCATTCCCCCATTGCAAGAAATTAAAAGCATACTCGGGTGATGGCAGTTTAAGATGGCCGAAACCTGATTGAGCCCCGATTATCATAAAACCAATAAGTAAAGGAACAAATAATGTGATACTGCCGATAAAAGCAACACATATTTTTACGAGCAGCTTCTTCCAGTCGGCAATCGGAAAACCTTTTAACAGCGACGGGTGACGACGATCCTTCGTCACAATATCGATCGCCAGTAATAAGGTACAAATAATTAATATTAAAGGAAGCGGGCCTTTCAGAAGTCGCTCAAACGTCTGCAATGCCGTACGTTGTTCAAAAACACCAATCGACAACTCGTAATTCGCCTCATTAAAAGCACCGTACCGGTAATGTTGATCCATTGCATTTAAAGCACCTTCATCATTTGCAAATTCCCTGTCTGCCACATAATATCGGTCATTATAGAAAAGGTGTTCATTATAAAAAGTCAAATAGTTCATTTGAACATACCAGGCGCTTGTTACTTCCGCATACTTTTTCAGATCATTTGCATCAAGGGCATCCATTCTTGCCTTATCCATCGGGTTGATAGCAGCAAACTTATGATAAGCATCAACTGTAACCGGATGTACTTGCCATAAGTCCCTCTTACTTAAATCATCAATAAATTCCTGACGCGTTAAATAGCGGGCTTCAATTTCCTCCCGATCGACCTTTTCAATCGGATCATAGGCAGGTGCGATTTTAAATGCATAAAATATTGCAGCAAATGCCAAAAGAAAATAGATCGCCAAGTTTTTCTTATTCGTAAAAAACTGTTTCAGTTCAAATTTAAAATATCCGTACATTTCTTTCCCCCCTAGGCCCTTTTAATTTTTCTTGTAGAGAAGAATGTTTTAATGACGAATAACATGATTAAAATACAAATACTCATAATCAGTAACCCGATATTCATCGTTATATCCACAGGTCGCACTAAATCCAACGGCATTCCATTTAAAATTTCATTGAAGTTCATAAAATGGAACGGATTGTACGGGAACACGCTAATAATTGAAGGGAAAATAATAGGTAAAAAGAATAGAATAAAATGAACAAACAATGTTAAATACATATTTTTCAGCAGTACATTTAAAATAATGGACAAAAGCATTATAAATATCGAAATGACAAACATATAGACAATGCAAAGTACAATATAGTACACACTTGAAATTAATGCCGGCTCTCCGAAATAAACGGCCACTTGTTCAGAGCCATCTCCCAATCCATTGAATAACAAGGGTGAAGCACTAATAAAGATGAGCGCAATAAATGCGACAACATATAAAAAGGCAATGATACATTTGGATATCATATATTGGTCAAAACGAACAGGATAGCCTTTGATAATACTTGAATGCTCAAAATCATCCAGCAAAATCGAGCTCGTATAGAAGCTCATGAATATGTACCAGCCAACACCTACTAAACTAAAGAAATACAATAAAAATGGTATGTAATGAGATAAATCGCTGATCGTATTTTTTCCCGATTCGTGCATCGTTTTAAAATATAAGTAATTCATTGCATTTTGGAACTTGGAAGGCAGTAAATCCTCCACTTTTTCATAATCTTCCATATCAAAAGCTTGTTGACGCAGTTCCGCAATACGGTAAGACGCCTCATAATACATCGGATAATTTTCTACAGTTAATGAGGCAATTTGTAAGGCGACGGCACTTTTCTGCTGTGTCAGATTTTTAAATAAATCACTGCCATCCCCGTCCCTTGAGGCATCCTGCACTTGGAACTTGGATAATACAGCACGCGAACTGTAGTAGTCGCCCTTTTTTTCATTGAGCTGATCCCCTACTGACTGTGCTTTAATAAAAAACATACAGCCGAACACAATGACGATCACTGCAAGTAACGCGACAATATTTTTTCGGTTGGAGCGTTCGATTAATAACCCTACCTTTAACGCCTGCAACATAGATAATCTCCCTCCCCTTCTATATATCGACATTGAAAACGTTTACAAACCTAAAGTTCAAAATCAGGTACTTTATTAGAATAATCTATCAATTAATAATTTTCAAACTAAAAGGTAAATTTTCAATAAAAAGGAAGAAAATCCTTATAAATTAACTACTCTCCTTTAACTATTTCGTTTCATAACTGAAGTCAATATGAGATGAAATTATTTTTGTATAATACACCTATTTTTTACAAAATTATGAACTTTTTGTTTCTAACATGATTCGACACTCTATTATTTTGTAATAAGTTACGATGAATAAGCGCTGTTTTATTCAATCAAAAATAGTAAAACATCGTAATACTTCAGAAAGGAATATAAATTTAGCAATGAGATTTTTATTTTTCAAAAAAATATTCAGACTAAGATTGAGAATAAGAATTGAATCTAAAAGAAAAGACATGTACAAAAAAGCAAATGATCTAGGATTCACACACCCTGAAGTAGTACATTGCAGTCAAGAGTTAGACGAATTACTTAATAAGTATTCGGATACTGCTGCATAACAATAGAGAGAATACATAAATAATGTCGCTCAGGTTCTGTACGTAGACCTGCCGTATTTATGTTTTGTTATTAAAAAAGCGTTGGAGCATAAGCCCCAACGCTTTCTTTTTATTATATTTTTGTATATACACAATTAAATACCGTCCGTGTTCATCAATACAATACGCCAGCCATCCGGATCCGCAATCGTCACACCTTTTTCTGCCCAATACGGATTTTCCGGTGGAACTTCATCGTATCCCATATTAGCGAGTCGAGACTGTACAGTTTGAATTTGTTTGACATTAGGCATATAAAAAACGAGCAAATTATCTTCGGTTGGTGCAGGACATGGACTTCCATCAACATGCTCAGTAAATTCCAGATGATACGATGCATCCGGTAAGCCAATCATGATGCCGGTATATCCACGATGCCCTTTAAAGCCACCAAGTTTCTTAAGACCAAGACCTTCACAGTAAAAACGTTCGATTTGTTCTAATTGATCAGTTGGCCGTGCGATACGAAATTGTGCTACATGTAATGTTTCTGTCCACTGTTTCATTTACATCCCCTCCTTCTTCCATTTTAGAGAGAAAAGGAGAAAAATACTCTACAACAAACGGATGAAATCAAGACCTTACATATCGTATCTGTTAATGTGAAAAACGCGTTGGGGCATGCAGCCCCAACGCTTTCCTCTTAGTACATTTTCATATATTGGTCGCGTTCCCACTGTGTAACGGTTGTGCGGAACATATCAAACTCCACTTCTTTTGCTTCTTTGAAGTTTGCATAAATATGTTCACCTAACGCATCGATGATTACTTCATCTTTCGCTAAAGTACTTAATGCAGCATCCAATGAACCTGGTAAACTTGCAATACCATAAGCTGCACGCTCTTCAGCATTCATCACATAAATGTTACGGTCAACCGGTGCTGGTGGCTCGATTTCATTTTTCACGCCATCCAATCCTGCAGCCAAAATAACAGCCATTGCTAAGTAAGGGTTTGCCGATGGGTCAACTGAGCGTAATTCAATACGAGTTGATAGACCGCGAGATTCCGGAATACGTACTAATGGTGAACGGTTTTTTGGTGACCATGCCACATAACAAGGTGCTTCGTAGCCAGGTACTAAACGTTTGTATGAGTTGACAGTCGGATTCGTCACCGCTGTAAATCCTTGAACATGCTTTAATACACCCGCTAAGAAATGTTTTGCCGTTTTTGATAACTGTAATTCTTCCCCTTCATCCCAAAACGCATTTTTGCTTCCTTGGAATAATGATAAGTTGAAATGCATTCCTGAACCGTTCACGCCGAATAATGGTTTTGGCATAAATGTCGCATGTAGGCCATGTTTACGCGCAATTGTTTTTACTACTAATTTGAATGTTTGGATGTTATCGCATGCTTCCACCGCGTTGGCATATTTGAAGTCAATTTCGTGTTGACCCGGAGCAACTTCATGGTGCGATGCTTCAATTTCAAAGCCCATTTCCTCCAATTCCAATACGATATCGCGTCGGCAGTTTTCCCCTAAATCTGTCGGTGCCAAGTCGAAGTAGCCACCATCATCGTTCAACTCTAATGTCGGGTTGCCTTTTTCATCTAATTTAAATAAGAAGAATTCTGGTTCAGGTCCTAAGTTAAAGCTTGTAAAACCTAATTCCTCCATTTCTTTTAACATTCTTTTTAAGTTAGAGCGAGGATCCCCTTCAAAAGGAGAGCCGTCCGGACGTGCGATGTCACAAATTAGTCGGGCTACTTTCCCTTTTTCTGCAGTCCATGGGAATATCATAAATGTATCTAGGTCCGGGCGCAAATACATGTCAGATTCTTCAATGCGCACAAAGCCTTCAATTGAAGAACCGTCAAACATCATTTTGTTATCCAGTGCTTTGTCTAACTGACTTACCGGAATTTCGACGTTTTTAATTGTTCCTAAAATATCGGTAAATTGCAGACGAATAAATTTAACATTTTTATCGGCTACAATTTTTTTAATGCTCTCTTTCGTTGCTTTGCTTGTTCCATTCACCATTACATTTGCCATACTTCAACACTCTCCTTTTTAGTTGGTCCTACTCAGTTTTATATTGAAAGAAACGCGATAAATCGCCTTGACGTAGCGATGTTTTTTGCATGCGCTGTGCCTGCAGCATTTCTTCACGCAATATAGTCCGCAATTCTGTATCTGTCACGCGTACCACGTCAGGTTTCTTTACATACTCTTTCGATCTCATTGCAAATACCTTTTTGACACCTGCCATATTAATGCCCTGATCGAGTAGCTCTCTTATTTCCAGCAATGCATCAATATCATCAAGAGAAAACATCCGGCGATTCCCTTCTGATCTGGCAGGGACGATTAGTTCATGTTCCTCATAATAGCGAATTTGTCTGGCCGTTAATTCCGTCAATTGCATAACCATGCTAATCGGCAGTAACGGCATAGCTCTTCGAAACTCTCGACTCATTATCTCGCCTCCCTCTTCTTACCATTTACTTTAAACCAATGTAATATCCCTTGTCAATTCAATGTTATAAAAACTAACATACGTTTTTTAGAACGATCTTATCGCATAATTCGAACATTCCCTTAAATGGTTTTTTAATCCATGTTGCGTTTCAGTACATAATCCGTAATGAAATGACGTAAAATTTCATTACTACATAACATTGATGCATCTTTTTTTGCAAAAAAGTTGGTTAATTTACTCGTTGAAAAGTCATCCGGCCGAAATTCATGTATAATTATTACCATGCAAATTGAGGGGGAATTTTATGTCGAAGCAAGACATCGCAAAGTCAATCGGACAAAAAATCATTGTTATTATTGGCGGTTTAATCGCCGCTTATGGATTAGAAGCGGTATTAATACCAAATAACGTATCGGATGGCGGAATCACGGGGATTAGTATCGTTATTTCTCAGCTAACGCCAATATCATTAGGCCTGCTGATCGCCTTACTAAACATCCCGTTTATTTATTTAGGATATAAACAAATCGGAAAAACATTTGCTATCAATTCTGTTATCGGGATTGCATCATTAGCAATCGGTACTTCGCTTATGCACCATGTACCAACAATCATTACTGGCGATGCATTGCTTATTACAGTTGTAGGGGGGATCATTTTAGGTATCGGTATGGGTTTAGCACTCCGCAATGGTGGGGCTCTCGACGGGATAGACATGCTTGCTGTGTTACTTTCCAGAAAACTCCCTTTTGGTACAAGTGATCTCATTCTATTTTTAAACTTTTTCGTTTTCATTATCGTTTCGTTTGTTTTCGGATTCAAAGGTGCATTGCTATCAGCAATTGCGTACTATATTGCATCGAAAGTTATCATAATTGTAGAAGAAGGACTAAGCGGCTCTAAAACATACAAAATTATAACGAACGAGCCACTTAAAATGGTCGAAACGATCCGGGACCGCTTAGGACGAAGCGCCACATTCAATACGGTATACGGTGCTTACTCGCATCAGGAGTTCCAAGAAATCACTTGCGTAATTAACCGAATGGAGGAAAGCAAAATAAAAGGAATCATTCGTGAAATCGATCCGAATGCCTTTGTGACGGTGTACGAAGTAGTCGAAGTTAAAGGTGGAAACTTCAAAAAACAAAATATCCACTAAAACAGAAAACGGGTGTGTAAAAGGAAATTTTTCCTCTTACACACCCATTTTTTAATTCGTATTTACTTCACCGCTGCGATTCGGAATACATAATCCGATAACCGCCCCAACTACAGCCGGTACAATCCATCCTAAGCCAATTGAATAAAGCGGCAAGTAGTCCGCATAGATCGTTGAAATAGAGGACAACAAACTTACTTCAAATGCCGGTACACTACCGATCAATGCATTGTATCCATCAATTATACTAATAAAGAATACCAGCACAATCGCACCTGTAAATACAGGTTTTTTATAGTGAAACAACGGTCCTAAAAGTGCCAGGATTATTAACACAATTGCCAGCGGGTAAAGGAACATCAACACCGGAATCGCATATGTAATAATATTCGTTAACCCAAAGTTCGCAATGATAAAAGAAACAGCACATAGCATCACTACAAATGTCTTATAGCTGATTTTCGGAAACACTTCATGGAAAAACTCACTGCATGAAGTAATGAGCCCAATACTCGTTTTCAAACATGCAAGTACAATAATAATTGCCAACAAAATCGCACCATATGAGCCGAAGTAATGATCAGCAACAGCCGCAAAAATTTGCCCGCCATTTTCAAATGTACCTATTGCGGTTACACTTGATGCTCCCATGTAAGCAATCAGACCGTATATTAGCATCATTAATGCCATTGCAAAAATACCCGATTTCCAAGTCGCTTTTGCAATTTCTTTTTTATCTGTAATACCTGTCCGTTTAATCGCATGGATGACTACAATACCGAACGCAAGTGAAGCAAGTGCATCCATCGTATTATACCCTTCTTTAAATCCTGTCATAAACGCCTCGTTAATATAGGCCCCAGCAGGCTCAACAAATTTCCCCATTGGAGAAAATAGACTAATTCCGATTAATACAAATAAAAAGATTAAAAAAGCTGGCGTTAAGTATTTTCCGATAATGTCCATTATTTTCGCCGGATTTAACGAAAAGTAAAAAACTATCGCGAAGAAAATAAAACTGAATACCGCTAGCCACAATGTTGCCTGTGAAGGATCGATAAACGGTTCAAATCCAACGACAAACGGTACTGTTGCTGTACGTGGAATTGCAAAAAACGGCCCGATCGTTAAATATAAAGCCAATGCAAAAAACAATCCAAACATCGGATGTACTTTACTTGCCAAATCACGCAATCCATTACTTCCCGACAATCCGATTGCCAGAATTCCTAAAAACGGCAAACCAATTGCCGTAACTAAAAAGCCAATTAGCGCAAACCAATAATTCGTTCCTGCCAATTGCCCCATTTGAATCGGAAATATTAAATTTCCCGCTCCAAAAAACATACCAAACAGCATCGTTCCGATTACTGCATAGGTTGAAAATGGTATTTTTTTGTCCATCATATTCTCTCCCAAGATGTCATTTCATGGTGTTTTAATGAAACGTCCTAATTTTCTTAACAATGTACAATATCATATCAGCCCTATAACAGAATGACAATAGTAATAGTAAATATAAAAGGAGCGGTGTCATAAAGTTAACACTTTTACGACATCGCTCCGAATCTTATTATTTAATTAAGCCAAATATTGTCGGCGCTGATTTTCAATCCATACACGCATTGTACGGTAAAGCATCGTCACGACAACAATCATCATAATTCCTTTAACAATATTAAATGGTAAAATACCCAGTACGATCGTTTCGTACATATTATATTCGAAGCCTAGTAAGTACGTATACAGCGGTAAGAACGCCACATAATTTAATGCTGCCATTCCTAGTGACATAACAACCGTAGAAACAACTAAGCCTGTCATTAACCCTTTTGCAGAAGGGAATTTTTTATAAATATAGTAAGCTGGTAAAATGAATAATACACCTGTAGCAAAGTTTGCCATATGACCTACCGGAATCCCTTCAGGAGCCCCTGTGTAAATCCAGTCAAGCACATTTTTGACAAGTTCAACTAGAATACCCGCAACAGGACCCATTGTAATTGCCGCAATCAATGCTGGCACATCACTGAAATCAATTTGTAAAAACACCGGGAACCATGGTAGTGGGAAGTTTAACAACATTAGAACAAATGAAACTCCACTCAGCATTGCGATTGTTACGAATGATCGTAACTTTAAACTTCTTTTTTGCATATAAATCTCTCCTCTTTGCTGATTCCATCTCGCAAGAAGAAAGGACGTATCAAATCATTCCATGAAAAAACCCTTATACTCAAATAGAGCATAAGGGAGAAATAGGCACACTTAAATAAAGGGTCTATCAGTGCATTTGCAGCAATTCCTGATTTTTGTATACGAAAAAATATTCCGCAACAAATAAGGAACTTGAAAATAAGTACTGCAAAGCACGGCATTTTCAAAAAATGACGACCGTACCTTCACCTTCTCCCATCCAGACTATACTGTCGGCTTTGGAATTGCACCAAATCCTGCACACAAAAAGTGGCTCGCGGGCTCGAAAAGTTTGACATAACTTCCTCCAAGTAAATGGTCAGAGGTTATCACTTTTATTACCGCCGGTCGGGAGTTACACCCTGCCCCGAAGATGAATCAATATGAAATTTATGTAACAATTACCTTGCTACAATTCTTATTATATATAAAAAAAAGGAATTGTAAAGCCCATTGCTTACAATTCCTAGTAAATTAATTTGGATTATTGAAATTCATAATGGATACGATTTGCAGCAATCGGCTTCTCCACTGGTTTTGTGAAATCAAAACCGCCCCATTGTTCCTGTACAATATTTTCGAATTTGACTTGTTTATCAAAACTTGCCGCTGTCATTATTAACCCTTCAATCATTCGCATTGCTTGTGCAGGCTCGTAATTCTCCAAGTTTAAAGGCTCTTCAAATGTAATCGTAACGACTGATTCAGCGTCTTCAACTTTTAAATATACACCTGGCAATATAACCGTTCTATATATATCGTTCGCTTCCACCGTCATATTTTTGATTGCTTCTTCCACATTTGTAAAGCTCATTCGGAAATTCGGACTTAAATATACCGCCCCATTGCGCATCTGATACATAAAATAATTATATTGAGCGTTCTCATCGTTTAATAGAAACGGCTCATTTACATCTCCAATATGATCGAAGGAAATTGGTTTTCCTGAGATATTTTCTATTTGCACTTCCGTATATGCATCACTGAAAGTATCGACAAGTGAACCAAGATAATTCGATAAGGAAGCTGTTCCTGCATCATATTGGTGACCTTCCGGCAATATGTGAACAAGCGTGTTCCCTTCTTCTCGCAATTCACCCTTGTATGGATGATATTCATTAAACCCGAGCGACTGTTCATCAAGCAGCGGACTGAATGTATTATAAAGTTCCAGCTTTGACGGATTTTCTGTACCTGTTTTTTCGGCAACAACTTCATTTGGAATCAATATGCTCACTGGTACGCTTTCTGCATCATCCCCTGCAAGACCAATTTCTAATAATGTGTTGTCGGCAAGCTCATTTTCATAAACTAACGTTTGCTCCGGTTGAGCTTCCGTCGTAAAACTATTAATCATGGAGCGCTCATGTTGTGTAGACGCATCTTCTTTTGCACTCATCGTCATATTTTCTTCCGTTTCTGGAGTCTGAATGTCAAATGTTTCATTTTGCATTGTGACGGACTCATTATTCCCTATAAATTGCGCGCTGATTAAAACAATAATAAATATTGATGCAATCGAAACGAATAACGGTGCCCAACGGATGCCTTTTTGATTGTTTTGCTGTATATGAGGCGGATCTTCATTAAATGCTCCATCATCCTTTAATCGATTAAATACCTCATCTTTTGAACGATGATCGGTTACTTTCGGTGCTTTTTTCAGAAAAAGTTCAATCTCTTTTTCATCCCAATGCTCCTTTTTCATAATGGATTCGCCTCCCTTCCTTCTTGCGCTTCCAATAACAGCCGCAGATTCTTTAAAGCACGGTGCTGTGTCGTTTTAACTTTGCCGGGCGTCCACCCTAAAATTTCAGCTGTTTCCTGGATGGACAGTTCTTGAATAAATCGCATAATAATAACCATTTTCTGATCTCCTGAACATTCTTCCAATGCACCCAATAATTGATGGAGCTGATCATTTAATTCGGTAAATTGTTCAGGTGAAGGGATTGGGCTTACGAGTTGCTCTGTCTCCCAATCAAATGCTGTAAATGCATGCTTATCACGTACTTGTTTTTTTCTGAAATAATCGATCGCTACATTTTTTGCTATTGAAAACAGCCAGGTTTTTTCAGAGCTTTTCCCTTCGAAACGGTCGTATGATTTTAATACACGAACATACACTTCATGGGCAAGATCCTCAGCTGTGGTACGGTCTTTTACTAAGTAGAACAAAAAATTAAAAACATCCTGATGATACGTATCGTATAATCGATGGAAAATGGATTGCTGCACCCATCCCACCTCCATTCACGTAATTTGTCGTTTTCGAAACAAAAAAGTTACAATAATCATCCGTTTATAAACGAACTAGTCAATTAAAAAGAAAAGTTTATCACTTTGAGCGATTCAAAATGATAAACTTTTTCATAACCATTATTCCATTACCCCATTTTTTTAAGGTAATGGCAAGTAAAATGTAAAGGTTGTTCCTTGCTGTTCGACACTATCAACAGAAATTCTTCCGTTATGTGCTTCCACAATATTTTTCGTAATGGCCAGACCTAAGCCCGTTCCGCCTTTTGAGCGAGTACGTGCTTTATCAGCTTTGTAGAACCGTTCGAATACATATGGCAAATCATCTTGAGGAATGCCTTGCCCTGTATCGCTCACTTGAATTTTTGCGTAATTTTGCTCATTTATCATAGAAACAGTCACGGATCCATCGGCTGGTGTATGGCGAATCGCATTATCAATTAAGTTCGTTAACACTTGCTCGATGCGGTCCTCATCAATCGAAATAAGCGTTTCGTCCGAAAAGTCTGTTTCAATCTGCAGTTGCACATGCTTTTCTTTCGCTGTTTGGTCAAACTTATGTGTCATTCGTTCAATAACTGTAACTAATGGCACTTCTTCCTTATACAGGGTCATATGTCCCGATTCCATCCGCGCCAAGTCAAGTAAATCTGTTACAAGACGACTCATACGCTGTGATTCATCGTATATTACACGGATCATATCTATACGTTCTTCCTCTGTTGTCACAACCCCATCAATAATCGCCTCAGAATAGCCTTGTAGCATCGCGATTGGTGTCCGAAGTTCATGTGAAACATTGGCGATAAAATCCGATTTCAGCTTTTCCAGTTTTGTTTCCTCGGTTTTATCTCGTATAACAGCGACTGCACCACGAATGGAGTCCCTGCTGTACAGCGGACTAATCGTTATACTGTAATAGGATTTGCCCATTTCAAACTCTTCGTCCAGCTGATCTTCAAAATTCAATACATGGTCAAGCATTTGGTAAAGTTCATCAGGTATCGGCTTGGAGCTGTCCAATCCTTTTTCGACGAACCATTTTTGCAGTAGTCGCTCTGCAGGGGGATTGCTCACTAAAATCGTTTTATCACGATTAAATGTAATAACGGAATCGGTCATCGATGTTAAAATACTCGATAATTGTTCTTTTTCCTGGTTGATCACTTCCAAATGATGCTTCAATTGGCGGCCCATCTGGTTAAACGCAACGGCAAGCTGACCAATTTCATCATTTTGCTTCGTTTCAATTTTAGAATCGAAACGTCCCTTCGCCAATTCGAATGCATGCTCTCTCATTTTACGCAATGGAAGCGTTATTTTAGAAGATAGGAAAAATGCAAAAATTGTCGTCAATATAAATGCGATGGCTGCAGCTATAACAACAATTTTCGTTGTTTCATTACTTGTCTGGTGTAACGCATCGGGATTTTTGTATATAAAAACGGCCCCATGTAAGTCTTCAACACTTTTCAGCGGGAAACCCAATACAATATAATTGGTGTCGCTCGCATCTTCTTCCCGATTTGAAGGCAGCTTCAGTTCCTCTACTATCGGCTCTGATGATGCATATACTTCTTCAAATGCTTTACTGCTTATTATTTTTTGCTGAATTTCTTCTTTATTGATTCCTTCTTGTCTTGCATACAATATTTCATCTGAATTTTTCGCGATAAGTACATTTGTTGTTTCCGTTAATAATTCCGAAATAATCGCAAACTGCTTATCATCGATTTCTTCCTCATCGATAATGCTCGCAATAGCTGCGGCTGTTTGCCTTAATGAAGCCTCGGACTGCTCGTTATGATAGTTTTCAAGAAACTCCAACATGAAAATGGTGAAAATAAACAGGACAAATGAAACGAGAAGCAAAATGGTTCCCCATAGCTTCCCGACAATACTTGTTGCTATTCTAATCATTTACGACCTCGAATTTATAGCCTACTCCCCAAACCGTTACAATCATTTTCGCTGCATTTTCAGAGACACGGTTCAGTTTTTCACGCAGACGCTTTACATGTGTATCTACTGTGCGCAGATCACCAAAGAAATCATAATGCCAAACTTCTTTTAATAATTGCTCACGGTCGAAAACTTTATCGGGTGATTTCGCCAAAAAGTACAATAATTCGTATTCTTTCGGTGTTAAATTTACTTCCGTTCCATCTGCTGTCACACGATGTGCATCATGATCAATTGTTAAATGCGGGAACACAACTAGATCTTTAGATGATGAAGAATTTGAAACAGGTGAAAATACTGCTGAACGTCGTAATATTGCTTTTACACGCAATACGACTTCTCGCGGACTAAATGGTTTCACAATATAATCATCCGCACCAAGCTCAAATCCTTGTACACGGTTTGCTTCTTCACCTTTTGCCGTCAACAATATAATAGGCGTTGTTTTCTTTTCGCGCAGTTCAGCACAAACTTCCAAACCATCTTTTTCAGGCATCATAATATCCAACAAAATACAATGATAATCTTTTTCAAGTGCCATCGAAAGTGCTTGTTCTCCATTTTCCGCTTCTTCTACTAAATAGCCCTCACGCTCTAAATACATTTTTAACAAACGACGAATTCGATCCTCGTCATCCACTATCAACACAGAAATATTTTCAGACACTGGTGTTGCCCCTTTCAAAACTCTATTTCTCTTCTCTATTGTACCTTTTTAGTGAACGATTGAAAAGAAAAGCCCAATCATTGTGATTGAACTTTTCGAACTTTATGACTGTTTATTAATTATTTTGTATAGAATTGGAAACTATTATAATTGCTTTAACGATAGGTTAAAAAGCAGTTATTGTCACATTATGCATAAGAGTGTAATCCTGCAATAACAAGATTAACAACGACTAAATTGAATAAAATGATTAGAAAACCAATTACCGTTAGCCAAGCACTCTTTTTTCCTTCCCAGCCTTTTGACAGACGCAGGTGTAAAAATGCTGCATAGAACAGCCATGTAATAAGGGCCCATACTTCTTTCGGATCCCAGCCCCAAAATCGTCCCCATGCTTCCTGTGCCCAGATCATCGCAAAAATAAGCGCGCCTAATGTAAAAATCGGAAAAGCAATTAAAATCGAACGGTAGGCAATTTCGTCCATCAGCGTCGAGTTCACCCGTTTAACTAATGGCTGAAACATTTTCGCTATCTTTCTTCTAAAAATCAGTCGAATGAGTATATAAATAATTGTACCGAACAGAGCAGACCAAAAAACAGTTGTGAGTTTCCGTGCATCGATCAATGCCGGTAACTCAAATAACGGTGTCATACGGTCTTCAGACAACTCCACATACTCATTCATACCGAAAATAGCCGGCATCAAATACGTTGAAGTACTGACCTGATCCAATGTATCAACGTATTCATATTTCGCTTCATAATCCATTGCATTAAATGTAACCGTTGCCGCAACGAATCCTACAACTAATACACAGCAGAACATGACTGCTTCCAGCCAAAAACTTTCTTTTGAGCGCTCGTCCATATTCACATTTCTCAGCAAATAAATAAGTCCGGCTACCGCACTAATCCCAAAAATCGATTGCCCTAACGCTGCAGTTGTAACATGGATCGTCAGCCAATGACTTTGCAGTGACGGTACTAATGGACTTACCTCTGTCGGGAACATAGAGGCATATGCAATAATCAATAATGCAATTGGTAAAGCAACAACCCCTAATGCTGCCACTTTATACGTAAAGTAAATAACGATAAAGGATAGAACGATGAACATACCGAATGCTGTCGTAAATTCAAACATATTACTAACCGGTGCATGTCCTGTATAAATCCAACGTGTAATAAAATAACCTAACTGCGCAACAAAACCGATAATTGTAACAACAAGGGCAATTTTACCGTATTTATCTGCCCGAGCTGCTGCTGTGTCATTTTTTACTTTAATTGCGCCTGCAAATAAAAATGTCCCTACCAAATAACTAATAAATGCCGCATACAGTAAATAACCGCTTAAATCGATTAAACTCATAAGGTTTTACCATCCTTTTCTGTTTCAACATGTTCGTTGTTTTCTATTTCCTGTTGATCTACGTATTGTGGTAAATGAGCATGCTTCGTTAATGCATCTAAATCCTTTTTCATACTAAACCAGTTTTTATTCGTATGTGCTGCCATGCGTATTGTTCCATCAGCCAACTGTTCAATCCATATACGGCGATGATTCCAATAGGAACCGATTACAACACCAATCATAAAGATAATGCCCCCTACAATTAAAATAGGGATTGTCCGGTCATAACGAATCGTTAAACCCGACATATGTCGCGTTTCCACATTCGAAAACTTCATTTTATAAATATTGTCACCTTCTGGCTCCAGTGTTTGCTGGATCGCAACAAAGCTTGTCTCCCCATCTGGTGTTTCAGGGGTAGTCATTTTAAAAATAAATGCCGGATTATTCGGTGTTTGGGTAGCAGTTTGCGGTACACCATCTTCAAAACCTGAAAAGTCCGGATAAAAACCCATTAATTCGACCTGTGCGCCATTTTCAAGCGTATATACTTCCTGCGGGTTCGTTAAATCAATGCTTAATTGACCTAGCGATTGTTCTGTTTCCTTATTGATTAAATCAAAAACCATTGTTTTAATCTCATTTAATCGGAAATCCATCTGATAAAATGCATAGCCCTCATGCTTGAGCGGATGGTTTACCTGAATTCCGTATTGCTTCACTTTTTCCAGGTTTTCCGCCTGTCCTGGTACGCTATTTTCCTGCTGTTTATACAATGTCACGTCTGTCTGGTAATTTTTTGCGACTACATTGACCCCTTGTTTGATCTGCTCGCCCTGCGGAACATTATCGTAAGTCTCCAAAATAAATTTATCATTCTTTAGGAAATACCCGTCCATACCCGGTACAGCACGTGTCTCGCCTTCACGAAGCCACATCGATTCATCAACGTACATGCCCGGGACTAAATGGAGCATGACCCCTATTAAAAAGACAATTAATCCAACATGATTTACATAGGCACCATAGCGCGAAAAACGTCCACGTTCCGCTAAGATGGAATCATCCTCACGTCGAACATTGTATTTCAATGTTTTTAAAGATTGTTCAACGAGCTGAAGCGTTTGATCGGGCGTTTCAGTTGGTTTCCCCTCACCAATAATTCGCTGACGCTTCATAAAGTTTGAATGTCGTTTAACTCGTTGGTTTTTTAAAGATTTATGTAATGGAATACCTCTATCTATACTTGCAATAATAATGGACACGCCTAACATTAATACAAGTAATTGGAACCATAAGGATGAATAAAGATCCGATAAACCTAACGCGTAGTATATTTCACCGAACCATCCATAAACATCCGAATAGTACTTTTCCTTCTCAGCGTCTGTCGCTACGCTTATGTAAAACTCCTGAGGTAGGATTGTACCAATTGATGCTGCTATTAAATTGATAATAATGAGCGTAATTCCGACTTTCACACTTGAGAAAAAATTCCAAACCTTATCAATAATTGACTTGTTATAAGTTTTTGAACGTATGGCTGTCCCTTCGTACCGCATATCTGCAATTTTTTTGCTTTTTTCTTCTGCGGATAATGGAGAACCGCATTTTTGGCAGAGCGTTGTACCTTCAGGATTTTCATGCCCGCATTCACAAAGTAGTTTATTCATTGCGTAAAAACTCCTATTCCGGCTTGATTGACTCCATATATTGCACAATTTCCTTCTCGGTCATTTCTCCAGTAATAATACGGTCTATTGTACCGTCGGGTTTAATGAAAATTGATGTAGGCAGGGGTCCAATATTATAGGCAGTGAAAACACTTTTCGTTTTATCGATCGCAACCGGGAACGTCATCCCCATATTCGCCACATATTTTTTTACTTCAAATTCAGACTGCGCGAAGTTAACGGCAATAATTTGAACATCCTGGCCCTTAAATTCCGCATATTGACGCGTCATTGCAGGGAATTCTCGTTCACATGGCTCACACCATGTACCCCAGAAATTCAGTACGACACCCTTTCCCTCGTAGTCTTTCAATCTATGTTTTTCCCCTTGTAAATCTACTACTTCAAAATCAGGCGCCTGTGCCCCGGCTTGTACAATATTTATTTTATCTTTCGTTACGGCAGCGTAAACTGTATATCCGATTGCGATTGCTAAAATGGTTAAAATGATGCCGCGAGTCACAGAACGTTGTTTCTTTTTTTCCAAATAAAAAACCCCCTTCCACTTCAGCAAGTACTGTTGCCTATTATAGCAAATTATTACAAAATTTAAATTCTTTTCTTTCAGAAGGACTTATGAATATCATAAACAATTAATTGTTATAATCAACTTTACCTGTCTCCGCTAATACACGAAGTAGTTTTACTTCATGTTTAGTCAGCTGACGGTATTCTCCTGGACTAAGACCTGTTAAATCCAAAAATGCAAAGCGCTCGCGTTTTAATTTCACGACAGGTGTACCGATTGCTTCAAACATACGGCGGACTTGGCGATTTCGCCCTTCATGGATCGTAATCTCACAAATTGCTTTACCGGCATTCTCATCAAAGCTAGTCATGCTTACTTTTGCAGGAGCCGTTTTACCGTCCTCCAGCTTAATCCCGCTTTGCAGTTTCATTAAACCTTGCTTTGTAGGAATTCCTTTTACACGCGCAATATACGTTTTGTCGATTTTGAATTTCGGATGCGTCATTAAGTTTGAAAACTCGCCGTCATTCGTTAAAAGCAATAACCCTGTCGTATCATAATCTAAACGCCCTACCGGGAAAATACGCTGATGAACATGCTTTTTAAAAATGTCTGTAACCGTTTTTCGCCCTTTATCATCAGTAACTGCCGAAATATAGGCACGTGGTTTATATAGTAAGAAATACACTTTGTCTTCTTTTTCAAGCTTTACGCCTTCTACTTCAATCGTGTCCGAGTTGGATACTTTTGTTCCAAGCTCTTTTACTACGACTCCATTTACTTTTACTTTACCTTCTACGATTAATTGCTCTGCTTTACGTCGTGATGCAACGCCTGCATAGGCAATCACTTTTTGTAATCTTTCCATAAGTTCACCTCATTGATTGATAAACTGCAAAGACGCATACTTCTTCAGCATTCGCCTTTGCACTTTTCGTTTACTGCTCTGTTAAATTTTAAATATCATTGCTGCAATCCACAATTACGAGCGAAAATAAATCCTTAACGAATAAAAATTATGTCATACTTTCAGAACTTAATCAATTACGCCTTGGCGTAATTGCGTCTGGACTGGGCTTTGAGGCTCACATGATGTGGGTCAGTCAGCTGTTGTCGCATGATGCGGTGCTTTTAAGCTGGCTTCCTTTTTTAGAACTCCTTTTCGAATCCATGACATCCACCGGAGGCTTACCTTCAATCCTGAAGTTAAAAATATTTCACTTTTCGGATTATTTTACTGTAACAAGTTTTGATGATACGAGCATTTCATCTGCATATAAAAGCCAAACCCCTCGATCCGACCCTTTCAGCCGTGAAACTTTAACAATATGCTCAAAATTCGGACGTTCTTTTTTATGAAGCAGCATTTGGAACGGTTCATCTAACTCGATGGCCAATCCATTCGCATTATACTTCCCTTTTTTCACAATCGTTTGTTGCTCAAAATTATTGTCGATAAAATCCGCCAAGTTACGGTGGATATTCCAATCATTTCCTTCGTTAATAGTAACGACAACAAACGATTTTTGTTCCCGTTCAAAGAAAGTTGCCAATGTTCGTCCAGCCACTTTTGTATAGCCTGTTTTTCCTGCAATGGCGCCTATCTTTTCGTGCATAAGTCTGTGTTTATTTCTCCACTGCCTGCCATCCGAAAAATTTTGAGTAGATGCAATTTTTCTAAACTGTGGATTCATCATCGCAATTTGCAGCATTTTTGCCGTATCGTAGGCAGAGGATAGATGGGCTTCATTGTGCAGCCCTGTAGGATTTGTAAAAGTTGTTTCATGCAATTGATAAAGCTCGGCCTTTTCGTTCATAAGCTGAACAAAACCTTCTACAGATCCGCCAACATGCTCTGCCAGCGCAGTAGCGGCATCATTCCCTGATTGCATCATTAAACCATGAAGCAAATAATCAATCGTATATGTCTCGTTTTCCAGTAAATAAATCGATGAGCCTTCCACAAGCGAGGCTTCCTTTGAAATAACCACTTCATCGGTAAGCTCACTATTTTCCAAAACAACTAGGGCAGTCCAGATTTTTGTGAGGCTGGCGATCGGAAGGCGTGCATGTTCATTCACGCCCATTAATGTCCGCCCATTTTCCGCATCGATAACAACATAGCTATTAGACGCCGCCTGAATTTGTGACGAACCACTCAAAAATACGAACATTACAACAATAGAAACAAACCACTTTTTCAACAGGCCACTCCTTTAATTTTGGTTAAATGTTTCCTGGAACTTCGTTAAAAATAAATCTGTCGGCTGATCATCTTCCTGATCGACTTCTTCCGGTAACGGCGGCAATTCTTTAATGTTTTTTAACCCAAAATAATTCAGAAACTCTTTTGTCGTCCCATATAAGATTGCCCGTCCTGTTCCTTCCGCTCTGCCAACTTCCTGTACAAGCGCCCTTGAAACAAGTGTTGCAATCGGACGTTCGCTTTTCACCCCGCGCAGATCTTCCACTTCCGCTCGCGTGATCGGCTGCTTATACGCTATAATTGCCAGAACCTCTAATGAAGCAGCGGTTAATACTTGATTTGTCGGGTTTTCAATTAATTTCTTTAACGTGTCGGTCACTTCCGGTTTTGTTGTTAACTGATATGTACCGGCAAGTTGTTTTAATGTAATCCCCCGCATTTCCTCCTCATTGTAATGAGACAGGAGTTCGCTTAATCCTGCTTCAATATCCATTGGCTCTACTTCTATATATTGTGCCAGTTGTTTAACGGTCATACCTTCATCACCAGCTACGAATAACAGTGCTTCAATTCGGCTCAGTAAGTTGTTCGTATTCATCATTGATCTCCTCCTTTGTCAATAATACGGATAAGTCATCGAAGTTGTTTTGTTGTTCGACAAAAATCACTTGGCGCTTCATTAATTCCAGTAGTGTTAAAAACGTCAAAACAAGCATTGGCTTATCCTCTGCTTCAAACAATTGCGAGAACATCACTCTTCCGCCTGCATTTTTTAAAATGTTTACAACGGAACGCATTTGTTCCTTCACTGAAATTTCCTGTCTTGCGATGCGTGTTGACAACGGTTTTTTCAATTGTTTACGACGCATTAGTTTTTGAAACGCACTTAACATATCGTAAACATTTACATTTTGATCAAAAAGCGCTAATTGCTCTTCAGGCATAAATTCCGACAAGTCCGCTGGCGCTTTCGTGAACACTTGCCCACGTTCTGTTTCCAATTCCTGAAGTTGGACAGCTGCTTCTTTATATTTTTTATATTCGATTAAACGTGCAACAAGCTCTTCCCGTGGATCGACCTCATCAATTTCGAGCTCCTCTGCATCGATTTCATTTTCATTAATCGGAATGAGCATACGGCTTTTAATCGCCAATAATGTTGCGGCCATTACTAAATATTCGCTCGCTTCATTCAGTTCCAATGTTTGCATCGCATGGATGTGATCAATATACTGTTCCGTTAATTCCGCCATTGGAATATCATATATATCAATTTCCAAACGATGAATTAAATGCAATAATAAATCTAGTGGCCCACTAAAGGCGTCTAGTTTCACTTCGTAAGACATAAAATACCACCTATCGTTAATCGGAAATTATCATTAGCATCTAATTCGCGCTATGATTAATTTTACGTTTTGCTAGTTACTTTATTCGTCAAAATTCAACAAAATATAGCAGAACCTATTTAATTAGTATAGAGGAAAGGGGACAACAATGCATCCTTTGTTTCATCCACTATTTATCGATTATTGCGCCTATTTCAATGGCAATAATGACTATTTTGAATGCCACGAAGTTTTAGAAGAATATTGGAAGGAAATTGCACCAAAAGAAAAGCTTCATCCGCTAGTAGGCTATGTCCAGCTTGCGACAGGTATGTACCATTGGCGGCGGTCAAACGTAACTGGCGCTGCACGCATAATAGAGAAAGCCATTCTTAATTTTGAGCTCAATCGCAATAGTGAATTTTTCGAGTTTATTGATTTAAAACAACTGCTCCTGATAATGAAAAATCAGCACCGAAAAATACAGAAAAATGAACCATTTATACATTTCAAACTCCCTATTACAGATCGGCAGCTGCAAGAATTGGTACAGCAAAGAATAAAGACGATTCCTCTTATGGATTCACACTTTATTTTCAATAAACATATGCTTCGGGACCGTACAGAAATACTTGAAGCAAGAGAATTAAAAAAAAGAAGTCGACAGTAAATTAGTCGACTTCTTTTAATATAGGTATACACTTTTGGACAAATGCACTTGTATCTTCATTCGCTTGAATATGCTCATATCCCATATTCCGCAGTTCGTGTAACATTTTTAATGCGACACCTTCCCCGCGATACGATGGGATGACTGTAATATGTTGAACGATTGCAGCATCATTTCCCTCTGCAATTCCTATAGCCCCTACATATTCTTCGCCATCTTTCCATAAGAAGAGTGTCCAATTTTCGTTTTGTTCATATTGTTGAATGGTTTCCATTAAGCGTTTAATATCTTTTTCTTGTGGCATTAACGAAATTAATCCCATTGCAATTTTTTCAAGTGCTTTTTTATATCGAACTAACATTTTACATTCCCTCAATTCTACCATTGCAAATCCTATCAAAAGATTGACTGAAATGCAATAACACAATTTTCCAACGTTCAGTTTGAAAATTTGTAAATTAGCGGACTAATAATGTAGATGAACAAGAGCGACCAAATCACAATTCCAATTAATAGACCGAAACCCCATTTAGCTTGCTTGGATAATTTCAACGACTATTCACCCTTTGTTAATGTTAACGGCAAATCATTTACCACTAAATCTTCATAGCTTTCACGTTTAATTGCTAATTGGTGTTCTCCGTTTTCAACGAATACAACTGCCGGTCTTGGAACACGGTTATAGTTTGATGCCATGGAATAACCGTATGCTCCTGTACAGAACATCGCTAAAATATCCCCGGTATGTGCATTTTGTAAAGACGCATCAATAATTAACTTATCTCCTGACTCACATAGCTTACCTGCAACAGTGTATGTACTTGTTTTGGGGTCATTTGCTTTATTGGCAATAATCGCTTCATATTTCGCATCGTAAAGTGCTGGTCGAATATTATCGCTCATTCCGCCATCGACAGCAATATAGTCACGCACATTTGGTACCGTTTTCTGAGAACCGATTGTGTACAGTGATGTACCTGCATCTCCAACTAAAGAACGGCCTGGCTCAATCCAAATTTCCGGCATCGCTAAATTCAGCTTTTTACTTTCATCCTGAACTGTGCGAATCATATCCGCCACGTATTCATGTGGTTCTAAAGGCTTATCTTCTTCTGTATAACGGATTCCGAAGCCACCGCCAAGATTCAGTACTTGTGCAACAAATCCATGCTGTTCTTTCCATGCACCCATTTTTTGCATTACTTTGCCCGCTGCCAAACTAAAGCCTTCTGTTTCAAAAATTTGAGAGCCGATGTGGCAATGTAAACCTAATAGTTCGATATGTTCATCGTTTACTACTTGCTTAAATGCCTCATCAGCTTGTCCATTATTTAAGTCAAAGCCAAATTTAGAATCAGCTTGACCTGTAGTAATAAAATCATGTGTATGTGCTTCAACACCTGGTGTCACACGTAATAAAATTTTCATTTTTTGATTTTTCTGCTGTGCGATTTCTTTAATTAACGAAATTTCGTAAAAGTTATCGACTACAATACAACCGATCCCCGTTTCAAACGCCAATTCAAGTTCAGCAATCGATTTATTATTGCCATGGAAATGAATGCGATCTGCCGGGAAACCAGCTTTAATCGCTGTATAGAGTTCTCCTCCCGATACAACATCCAGCGACAGGTTTTCCTGCGCAGCCAATTGATATGCAGCAACACAGGCGAATGCTTTTGAAGCATAGGCAACTTGTGCTTTTACACCTAATTGCTCAAATGTATCGATGAAGCCGCGTGAACGTTTACGAATCAGTGCTGTATCATAAACGAATAACGGTGTTCCGTATTGTTTTGCTAACTCAATTGTATCTACCCCGCCAATTGTTAAATGACCGAGTTCATTAATTTGCTGTGTTCCATATAAATGCATCGTATTCTCCCCTGACTTTAGCTAATCCTCGCTAATATTCTCAAAAATCACAAAATATTATATGAGAACTTTAACATAGGTGTCAAAGTGATGCAATTCATGTTTATACACGTTTTCGCTTTTTTGCGTTCACTATAAATGGTCTTGGAGCATCCTCCGACATCGGTGTCCGAATAATGACACGGGCGAACGCCTTTGGGAAAAACGGAACAAGAGGCCATAAATACGGAACATTCATCGGCTTTAATGAGCATAAGTACGTAAAAATCAGGAATCCGCCAATAAAGAATCCATTGATACCAAATAACGCCGTCGCACTTAATAACATCAAACGGAATACCTTCACCGAAATACTCAATTCGTAGTTCGGAATAGCAAACGTAAAAATTGCGGTGATTGCTGTATACAATACAATTTCACTCGAAAATAATCCAACGTCAATTGCAATTTGTCCGATGATAATACCGGCGATTAAACCCATTGCAGTCGATAACGGTGTCGGTGTATGAATCGCAGCGATCCGCAAATATTCAATTCCGATATCGGCAATCAATATTTGCAGAAATATAGGAATTTCACCTTTTTCATTTATCCCGATAAACGCCAACTTATCGGGGAGTAGTTCCGGATGTGTAACGAGTAAATACCAGAAAGGAAGTAATAGAAAGCTTAAAATGACCGCTCCAAAACGAAGGAACCTCATCATCGTCCCGACTAGCGGTGCCTGTCGGTATTCTTCCGCATGCTGAAGCAAATGGAACATTGTTACAGGGACGAGCATGACGGAAGGTGATGTATCGACCATAATTGCAATATGTCCTTCTAAAATATGCGCGGCTACAATATCGGGCCGCTCCGTATAACGCACAAAAGGCAACGGGTGATATTTCTGTTTAAACAGCCATTCCTCCAGCGATTTGTCGCTCATCGTTAACCCATCATGCCTAATTTGCTGAAGTCGTTCAACAAGCCAGCTAAGATGCTTATCATTGACTAAATCACTCATATAGGAAAGAACGACATCTGTTTGACTATAGGTCGTTACATGGTGCATTTGAAATCGCAGCTTTTCACTTCGAATTCGTCGACGAACTAATGCCGTGTTCAAAATAATATTTTCGGCAAAACCATCGCGTGAACCACGAATAACCTTTTCATTATCCGGCTCTTCCGGATTCCGACCCGGATAATTCCGGAATTCCGCCAAATAACAATAACCACTCTTCGTTACAAAGCCTACCCGGCCACTTAATACTCCGAGCATAAAGTCATCAATCGATTTCGCTAAATCTACCCCATAGTAGTTGAAGTGGGCGTGAAAATAGTCCTGTTCATCCAGAATTTCTTCTTCCTCATTGTCACGCTGTAATTCCGAAAGAATTTCCGTCAAACTGTCTCCATTTACGAGCCCGCTCACATATACCGTTAATGTCGGCAAATTTTTGATCATAATTTCTTTAATACATAAATCAAAATTTTTATCTGGTTCAAATTGTGAATTAAAAAATCCTTCTGCAATTTTCATTGATGTAAAAAGCTGATTTGTCATTTTTTCACCGCTTATTCATTTTTAGTCTAATACACCATGGAGTAATTGCGGGTCACTTAACTTATCTGCTTAATGTAGACTGATCCATCCATGATTTCAACTGGGCTAGTATTTTCTTTTCCAATCGTGATACTTGTACTTGTGAAATACCGAGACGATCGGCAATTTCCGTTTGCGTTAAATCCAGGTAATAGCGGAAATAAATGATCGACTGTTCCCGTTTCCCAAGTCTCTTCAACATGTCTTTCAATGGAACATAATCAAATGCAAGCTCAGACTTATCGTCCCGCATCTGATCCATTAACGTTATGGAATCTCCATCATTTTCAAATAGCTGATCATGCAAACTCGCCGGATCACGCATCGCATCAGTTGCCAATAAAATATCCTCTTGTGACACTTGCAATATTTCAGCCAACTGTGCAACAGATGGAGGTTTTTCATTCGTTTTTAAATAGTCATCTGTCGCATGGCGAATTTTATAATTCAACTCTCGGATAGAACGACTAACCTTTACCATACCGTCATCTCTTAAAAAACGTTGAATCTCCCCAATAATCATTGGCACTGCATATGTGGAAAATTTCACTTCATAGGACAAGTCGAATTTATCAACCGATTTCATTAAGCCAATACAGCCAATTTGAAACAAATCTTCCAGTTCAACACCCCTTGATGCAAAGCGTTGAACGATAGACCAAACAAGTCTAGTATTTCCTTCAATCATCGTTTTTCTCGCAACTTGATCGCCTTGTTGTGATTTTGCGATTAGTTCACGCATATAAGCTTGCGTTAATAACGTTTCAGATGACTGCTCGATGTTCCCCATCCCCTTATTTCGTTATGTCACGAGTGTCCCTATTGGCAAAATTTGTTTTGTGAATGTTACGACTGTACCTTTTCCTAGTACGGATTCTACTTGCAGGAAATCCGAAAAACTTTCCATAATTGTAAAGCCCATTCCGGAACGTTCGAGATCCGGCTTTGTTGTAAATAATGGCTCACGTGCCTGTTCAATATCTTCAATTCCGCAACCTTCATCTTTAATTGTCACACTTACTTCCGAACCGTAACGAACCGCATAAACCGTAATAATGCCATGCGGATTATCGGCATAACCATGGATGATGGCATTCGATACAGCTTCTGATACGATTGTTTTACATTCCGATAGCTCTTCAATTGTCGGATCGAGTTGTGCCATAAAGCTTGTAACGGCAATACGTGCCAACCCTTCATTTTCACTGCGCGCCAAAAAAGTTAGCGTCATTTCGTTATCCATTGACAATCCCCCTCGCTGTGTGAAATAACTTGCTGTTCAGATGCAAATTGTATAAGATTTCCTAAACCGGAATACTGGAATATTTTCTGCATCGTTTTTGACGGATTTAACAAAATTGTTTGTCCATCGACAGCTCGGAGTTCTCGCATTCTCCCAAGCACTAAACCAATTCCGGAACTGTCCATAAAATGCAAATGCTCTAAATTCCAAACGAGTAATTTTACATTTCCTTGTAAAATAGCTTTCGATATATGTGTTCTCACTTTTTCTGTTTCATGATGATCCAGTTCGCCAAATAGTTGGACAATCAATACATCATTTGGATACATCGTTAAATTAAAGTTCACCTACATCGCCTCCTTCTTGCATGCAAATTCGGCAAGTTCAGAAATTATCCTATCTAACTGACAAAACTAGTGCTCATTCGTTAAAAGTAGTGCTCCTGCGACAACTAAATTCAGTATAGGTAGCGCTGTCTATTTTTAATCAATCCAAACATGAAAAAAGAGACTGAACAGAAAGTTTTTAGCTTTCCATTCAGTCTCTTATTATTTGTGCTTTTTCATTATTTTATACACGCTATATTGTTGCTTCGGTCAATTTCTTCTGTACAAGCAATTCCTGTTCTGGCAGGGGCACGCCATTTGACAGCAACCGGCATTCTTCTAACACATAGTGAGTGCATCCAATACATTTATTTAGCTGGATATACTGGAATGCCGCTGAAATCGCCTCATTTGTCGTATGATAAAAATGTTCTTCTTCCATTAAATCATACAATCCGCTTCGTTTAAGCATTTGCTCTAATCCCGGCTGAACATTTGTTAAGAAAACAATACCGCCAGATGCCTTTATATTTTGAAGGATATTGCGGAAATATTCTTCCCCTGTCGAATCGATATACGGTACTTTTCGCATACGGAGGATAAATACTTTCGGATTTTCCTGTATCGTCTTCAGCATCGTATGTTCAAACTTTTCGGCAGCGCCAAAGAATAGAGGACCTTCTATTGTATATATACTGATTTGTGGACAATCATGTAAATCCGCTACGAAATGAGGCTGCACCTTTCCATTGTCGTTCTTCAAGTTCGGCAGCACTTTGGAAACAGTAAGGCTATCGCTCATACTTTTCGCAAAAAGAATCACCGCCAAAATAAGTCCGGCCATTACGGCAACCGTTAAACTCATAAATACTGTCAATAAAAAGGTAATACATAGTACAAGCGAATCACCGGATTTTAGTTTCAATATGTGTACGAAATGGTGTCGTTCGCTCATATTCCAGGCGACCATCATGAGGACAGGCGCTAAACTCGCAAGTGGAATATGTACCGCTAATGGTGCGAGCAACAATAGTGTGATTAAAACGAAGATACCATGGATTACCCCTGACAATGGCGACACGGCACCGGATTTAATATTCGTAGCTGTTCGGGCAATCGCCCCAGTAGCAGGTATCCCTCCAAAAAACGGTGTAACGATATTGGCAACCCCCTGCCCGATCAGTTCCCGGTTACTGTTATGTTTGCTGTTCGTCATGCCATCTGCAACAACCGCCGATAACAAAGATTCAATACCGCCGAGCATCGCAATGACAAATGCTGGTCCGATAAGCATGTAAATACGTTCAAATGTAATTTCCGGTATGTGGAATTGTGGCAGTGTATTCGGTATTGCACCATACGTGGAGCCAATTGTTGCAACATGCCCCTGTAAAAAAAGAACCGTCACAACGGATGACACAATAATTCCTATAAGAGCACCCGGTACTTTCGGTAAAACTTTCGGTGCCATAAGTATCAATGCAAAACTAATAATTCCAACAAGTAAACTATAAAAATTAACGGTATCAATATTGGAAACGATTTCATAAACGTTCATATGGAACTTCTCATGCTGCTCCATATTCGTTAATCCTAAAAAATTTCCGATTTGTCCAGTAAAAATAATGACGGCAATTCCGGCAGTAAAACCGACAGTAACCGGCCTCGGGATAAATTTAATCAGTGACCCCAACTTAAACATTCCCATCAGCAGCAGCATAATCCCTGCCATCAAACCTGCGATGAGCAAGTTTTCATACCCGTAAACGAGTACAACCCCTAGCAAAATCGGAACGAACGCACCTGTCGGACCGCCAATTTGAAATTTTGAACCCCCTAGTAAGGAAATTAAAATCCCTGCGATAATTGCTGTGTAAATTCCGTATTCCGGTTTGACCCCAGAAGCTATAGCAAAACTCATCGCTAACGGTACAGCAATAATCCCGACAATCGTCCCAGATAACAGATCCTTTTTGAAATGGGCGAATGAATAGCCTTCAAACCTTCCAGACCACTTAACTCTCATAGTATCCCTTCTTCTTATAAATATTCATAAAGCAGAATTTTTATTACCTTAAGCAGTAATACAACTCTTAGTTTAACATATTTGTAGAATATTTAAAGGACAAAAAAGTCTTCCGCAATCCATCCCGGACTGTGAAAGACTCAAAATTTTTGTTATTTTGTAATAATTGCTTCGATTAATTTTGGAGCTTCGACTTTTTCTGCAGAAATGAATATATGTGCATAAATCTTTTCCAATACTGCGTCGACATTTTCTGTATTAGCATGAATTGTCATAAGCGATTCGCCTTCTTTGACTTCATCGCCTACTTTTTTATGAAGGACAAGTCCTACCGCTAAGTCAATTTCAGATTCTTTCGTAGCTCGACCTGCGCCAAGAAGCATTGCAGCTGTTCCGATATCATCCGCTTCAATTTTTGAAATATAGCCCGCCTGTTTCGCCGGTACATCAAATTTGAATTTAGCCTGAGGTAAACGAGATGGGTCATCAACGACTGAAGCATCCCCACCTTGAGCAGCGATGAATTTTTTCAGTACTTCCAATGCAGCTCCGCTTGCAACAACTTCTTCCAACATTTTTCGAGCTTCTTCGATTGTTTTTGCTTTTCCGCCAACAACAACCATTTGAGAGCCTAATGTATAGCAAAGTTCATTTAAATCAGCTGGACCTTTACCTTTTAATGTATCGATTGCTTCCTGAACTTCAAGGGCATTTCCGATTGCATATCCTAAAGGTTGACTCATATCTGAAATAATCGCCATTGTTTTACGACCTACGCTGTTTCCGATTTTCACCATCGCTTCAGCCAATTTAATTGAATCTTCAACTGTTTTCATAAATGCGCCGTCACCAGTTTTAACATCGAGGACAATCGCATCTGCACCTGCAGCAATTTTTTTCGACATGATCGAACCGGCAATTAGCGGAATGCTTGAAACTGTTCCTGTAACGTCACGTAGCGCATAAAGCTTTTTATCTGCTGGTGTTAAGTTGCCTGATTGACCAATAACAGCCATTCCGATATCATTTACCTGTTTTGAAAACTCTTCACTTGATAACTCAACGTGGAAACCTTCAATCGCCTCAAGCTTATCGATCGTACCGCCTGTATGACCTAAACCGCGACCACTCATTTTTGCTACCGGAACACCGACAGCTGCTACCATTGCAGTTAATGGCAATGTCGTTGTATCGCCAACTCCGCCTGTTGAATGCTTGTCTACTTTTACACCAGCAATTGAAGAAAGGTCAATTTGATCACCAGACTCAACCATTGCCATTGTTAAATCCGCGCGTTCGCGATCTGTCATATCCTGAAAGTAAATAGCCATACATAACGCACTTGCCTGATAATCAGGAATCGTGCCATCAGTATATCCTTCTACAAAGAAGCGAATTTCAGCGGTTGTCAACTCTTCGCCGTTACGTTTTTTTTCAATAATATCTACCATTCTCATGTGGAAAATCCTCCTTATTTCAGCTCTGCTAAAAAGCTTTTTCCGAACTGCGGTGCCGCAATATTAAAATTATCTGCAATTGTTGCTGCAATATCCGCAAATGTTTCACGTAACTCTAATTCTGACCCTGCTGTAAAGCGCGGTGAGTAAACAATTAATGGTACGTATTCACGTGTATGGTCTGTACCAGGGAATGTCGGGTCGTTCCCGTGATCTGCCGTAATAATCAGTAAATCATCTGCTGACAAAGCATCCAGAACTTCCGGTAAACGACGGTCAAATTCTTCCAATGCTTGACCATAGCCAATTGGATCACGTCGGTGTCCAAAATTCGCATCGAAGTCCACTAGGTTCAAGAAGCTAATGCCATGGAAATCACGACGAACAACTTCCGCCATTTTGTCCATACCGTCCGTGTTGTCTTTCGTACGGATCGCTTCTGTTACCCCGTCACCATTAAAGATGTCCGAGATTTTACCGATTGCAATGACATCAAGATTCGAGTCCTTCATTTCAGCCATTGTTGTGCGTCCAAATGGCGTTAATGCATAGTCATGACGGTTTGATGTACGCGTAAAATTGCCTGGTTGGCCAACGAACGGACGGGCAATGACACGACCTACTAAAAATTCAGCGTCCAACGTTAGTTCACGTGCAATTTCACAAATTTTATAAAGTTCTTCTACTGGAATAATTTCTTCATGTGCTGCAATTTGCATAACCGGGTCTGCCGATGTATACACAATGATTGCACCTGTTTCCATATGTTCCGGACCGTAATCGTCAATGACAGCGGTTCCACTGTACGGTAAATTACAAAGCACTTTGCGGCCAGTTGCAGCTTCCAACTTAGAAATCAGTTCTTCAGGAAAGCCTTCAGGATATACTTTAAACGGCGTATCGATGTTAAGCCCCATAATCTCCCAGTGACCCGTCATTGTATCTTTACCAACAGATGCTTCTTGCATCATGCCGTAAAATGCAGCCGGTTCTTCAGTTTTATTAATCCCTTTAAGTTCACGAATATTCGATAAACCCAATTTCTCCATATTCGGCATATTTAAGCCATTCATTTTTTCCGCGATATGTCCTAATGTATTTGAGCCAGCATCGCCAAATTTATCGGCATCCGGTGCTTCACCGATACCAACAGAGTCCATTACAATTACATGTATTTTTTTAAACGGTTGCATAATGCTTTCAACTCCTCTTCTTTCATTCTATTTTACATAAAACGTCTAAATAAAGTAAAGGTCAGACATCCGATTTCAGAAAGAATTATTTTTAATAGAAAAAAGTAAGCTTCCCATTAGTCTTACGCGTTTATGCCGTTTTTAAGCACGCGGATGGAATTGTTTATATACTTCCGATAAACGAGTTTTGCTTACATGTGTATAAATCTGTGTCGTCGATATATCTGCGTGTCCTAAAAGCTCCTGTACTGCACGTAGATCTGCCCCGTTTTCAATCAGATGTGTCGCAAAGGAATGACGCAGAACATGCGGTGTAATCTCTTTGGAAATACCTGCTGTAGCTGCATGCTCTTTAATGATCTTCCAGCAGCCTTGTCTTGTGAATCTTTTCCCTCTCTGTGTAATGAAAAACGCATCATTTTTTAATGCATCACCTAAAAGCTGAGGCCGCGCCTGTTCCAAATAATTGATACATGCCTGAATCGCACTTCGACCGAGTGGAATAATCCGTTCTTTACCGCCTTTACCAAACACACGGACAAAGCCCATCGTCAAATGAACATCCTCCAAGTTCAGGTCAATCAGTTCGCTTATACGCATACCGGAACCATACATCATTTCCAAAATCGCTATATCCCGCGTGCCCTGTGGTTTTTCAACTGACGGTGCTGTCAAAAGTGCATCAATTTCTTCTATTGATAATACTTTTGGTAAGGACAGTTCTTTTTTAGGCATTTCCAAATGAACGGTAGGATCTTGATTTGTCACCTTTTCCCTCAATAAAAACTGATGAAAGGAACGAATCGATGAAATTTGTCTTGAAATCGTCTTCGATGACTTCCCTACAGAACGTAAGCTGTCCAAATAAAGCAAAATATGTTCGCGCATAACGTTATCAAATTCCATAATCTGCTGTTCATAATGGATGTGACGGGCATATGCGACTAAATCACGCTTATAGGATTGTAGTGTATTATCAGAAAGCTGCCGTTCCACTTTAATAAAATGTAGATAATCTTCTATTGAATCTTTTAAAGCTTGCATAAAAATCGCCCCTCTTGCATTCTATACATCTATATTACCATTTTCGTACAATTGAAGTGACGTTTTATCCTTCGATGATCCATTTTTTCAACAAAACACACTGTTCATATGTAATAGCTTCCATTTACAAAATGTACTATTTGCGGTATTCTTGAAAGTAAAACGTGACAGATAGAGGTGATAATTTGGGATCGACAAACTAAAAATCGGAGAGCTTGCTGCAGCAACAGGTGTAACAAAACGAACTATTGATTATTATACGAATTTGGGCCTTCTAAAAGTTGAACGTTCGGCATCCAATTATCGCTATTATGATAAAGAGATGATTGAGCGTATACACTGGATTGAAGAGCAGAAGAAGCTTGGCAAGTGCCTTGAAGAGATTCACAGCTTACTTGGCCCTTCCAAAGAAGAACCCGAAGAAATTGATATTCAGGATATTCGATTGCAAATGCGTAAGCTTGAACATGATGTAACGGTATTAATGGAGCATTTAGATGACAAAGAGCGGCAGAAGCTTCGAAAAAAAGTGTCGCCTGAAAGTGTTGCACTCATGCAATCACTATTATTAATTTTAAATAACTAGGAGGTGAACGTTCTACTTCGTGAGTAGGACGCTCGTTTGACCACAATCATTAACTTAATTATTTTCTCGGTTTTAATCGCTTTTACTGCCTTTTTCGTTGCAACGGAATTTGCGATCGTAAAAGTACGTCAATCCCGTATTGACCAACTTGTAGCTGAAGGTAAAGCCGGTTCCGTTTCAGCTAAAAATGTAACAACCCACCTTGATGAATATTTATCGGCCTGTCAATTAGGTATTACGGTAACAGCACTAGGAATCGGTATGGTCGGTGAATCCACATTTGAGTTTATACTTCACCCTCTGTTCGAATCGATCGGAATTGGCACAGAATATATTCATTGGTTTACATTAGGTGGCGCATTCTTTTTAGCGACATTCTTCCACGTAGTAGTAGGTGAACTTGCACCTAAAACGATTGCTATTCAAAGAGCAGAAGCTATTACACTGGCATTCGCAAAGCCTATTCAATTATTCTATAAGCTTATGTTCCCTTTAATCTGGCTATTAAATGGTTCTGCACGTTTATTATTAAAATTGTTCGGGATGCGACCAGCGAGCGAACATGAACTCTCACATACTGAAGAGGAATTGCGCCTGCTTCTATCGGAGAGCTACAAATCCGGCGAGATTAATGTCAATGAATTAAAATATGTAAACAATGTGTTTGAATTCGACGATAAAATCGCACGTGAAATTATGGTTCCCCGAACAGATATTATCGGCTTCGATGTAACTGCAACGTTCGAGGAAGTGTTAACACAAGTTTCAGAGGAACGCTATACCCGCTACCCGGTTTACAATGGGGACCGCGATAATATATTAGGTTTTTTAAATATTAAAGATTTTTTAACACTTGGTATGAATAACAGGATTGACCCGGTAACATTTAAGCTTGAAGACTTCATCAATCCAGTTATCCATACAATTGAAACAACGCCTATTCAAAGTTTACTTCAGATTATGCAGAAAAAACGTATTCACATTGCCATTTTGCTCGATGAATACGGTGGTACGAGCGGCATGATTACCGTTGAAGATATATTGGAAGAACTTGTTGGTGAAATCCGTGATGAGTTTGACGATGATGAAGTTTCAGATATTCGGAAAATCGGTGAAGACCATTATTTAGTCTACTCGAAAGTATTGCTTGAAGATATTTCTAAATTGCTCTTTCTGGACATCGAAGACGCGAATGTTGATACAATCGGCGGCTGGTACTTCACAAACATGCCTGACCTGAATATTGAAGATACATTTATATTTGAAAACTATGCATTTAAGATCCATGAAATTGATGGCCATCAGCTACAATTTTTAGAAATCAAAAAGGTGCATGATCTCATTGAACAGTAACCTGTAGACAAGATAATTTTCATCTGTATGCACATTCTCCTGAAAGTTAAATACGACTGTATGAATCTCGTAACGTTTTAATTGTAAGAGCTTCGGGAATACAATAAGTATTCATACAAAAGGAGAGTGTATATATATGGCAATTATCAAATCAGTAGAAAACGGTGTGCAAGCAAAATCAGTAATCGAATCATTTATTACCGAGGGCTATGATCGCGATCATATTCATGTTTTCGCAAACAGCAATAAGCGTGCAGAAGACATTGCAGACTTTTTCAATGTGGATGCGAGCAAAACGCCTGAAACAACGGAAGATGACAAAGGCTTCCTGGCATCGATCAAAAACTTCTTCCAAAGTACTCCTGAAGATCTGCACCACCAGCTTGCTGATATTGGTGTAGGCGAAAATGAACATGCATCAGCAAAGAATGATCTGGATGCAGGTAAAATCCTGATTGTTGCCCATCATCCTGGGAAATAAATAAAAATATTAAAAACTCCATTTTCCTCAAATGAGGGAAATGGAGTTTTTTTACTGTCTACTGAGAATTAATGGGATTTCTTCGTCTATTCCACGAACGAGCCATTGAACATAGAATTCTTCAATTCTATTTTTACACACAAAAAAAGAACAGCAAGATACGCTGCTCTTTTTTTGATTATAGATTATGCATCGCTGTCTCCAGAGTTGTCATTATTGTCATGACAACGCCAGCAGATGCCATGGAATGTCAGACGGTGATCTTTGATAATAAAGTTCCAACGTTTCTCCACAATTTCTTCTACATCTTCTAGTAAATCTTCTTGAATTTCATCTACTGCGCCACATTCGATACAAACTAAATGATGATGGAAATGCTTCGCGCCCTCTTGACGTAAATCATAACGGGATACGCCATCACCAAAATTAATTTTATCGACAATTTTCAGCTCTGTTAAAAGCTCCAGTGTACGGTATACAGTAGCTAGTCCAATCTCTGGTGCCTTTTCTTTTACTAATAAGTAAACATCCTCAGCACTTAAATGATCTTCCTCATGCTCCAATAAAACCGCTACTGTTGCTTCTCGCTGTGGCGTCAGCTTATAGCTCGCACTATGCAGTTGCTTTTTAATTCGATCAATACGGCTCTCCATATGTGACGCCCTCCTAAACTCTTTTCATTATACCAAATGAGTAAATCTCATTACAAGATAATGATTATTTAAATAAATAAGTAATTGCTAAATATTCGACTGCAAAAACAATTATCATCACCACTATAAGGAAAATTACCTTTTTCCATGGCATCACCGTTTTCAATGCTCGTCTATTCGTAGTTTTAGTTGTTATTTGATAAAGCATAATTAACAATACACAATATATTAACTGAAACGGAAACCACCAGAATGCATAGAGTTTAATAGATTCATGCTGTACGAGTAAATAGACCGAGCTAAAGCCTAAAAATGTTACTTTTATCGCAATAAAAATAAGGCCGATACGCGGCAAATATTTATGTGTCGAAAAGAATAATACAATACTTAAGGCAACTATGAAAGGAACTACACTCCAAAGCAATTCAGGTTTTTCCATTTGGAGCAGTCTACGATCACTATATTTAATAATTTGCTGCACTTGTCCAATATCGAATAACTGATAACATACCACACCACAAATGAAACATACGACAATCATCGAAGTATATTGAATATATAGATATTTACGCATTTGGACGCCTCCTTGTCCATACAACTTATGCACATAAATTGTCCTTATGCGTAAACAATTATTGATTTAAATATTCATTTTTAACTTCAACCATAAAATCGCAAAAGCCGTTTTGGCATCGTAAATACGGCCGTCCGCAACCATCGCTTCAGCTTCTTCCAGCGATACTTCCATTAACTCTACAAATTCATCTTCATCCAAATCAACCGGAATGTCTAATTTTTTTAACTTTTCTGCTACGTAAATATGAATAATTTCATCCGCAAATCCCGGAGAAGTTGCGAAAGCCTGAACAAATTCGAAATGATCAGACGTATACCCCGTTTCTTCCTCCAGCTCACGGCGAGCCGTTACAATAGGCTCCTCCCCTTTTTCCAGCTTACCGGCAGGAATCTCTACAATGGAACGTTCAAGAGCTTTACGGTATTGTTCCACAAGTAAAATTTTATTGTTTTCTGTGATGGCAATTACTGCAACTGCACCTGGATGATTAATAATTTCGCGCTTCCCTGTTTCACCATTCGGAAGCGATACATCGTCTACTTTTAATGAAATAACCTTCCCGGAATAAATAGGTTGGGACTGAATTGTTTTTTCTTCAAATTTTTTCATGACCATGCCTCCACTTGTTCTCTTGCTTATGTTCATTGTACCATTAGTAAGAGCTTTTCTAAAATATTGAACCAGGGAGGAAATTAAGATGAAAAAACGACAATTAGGTACAAGCAATCTTCATATTTCTGAAATTAGTCTAGGCTGTATGTCATTACCTCCAAATCCAGCAGAAGCAGAAGAGGTCATTCATGCTGCAATTGATGCAGGCATTAATTATTTTGATACCGCAGACCTGTATAATAAAGGAGAAAATGAAAAAGTTGTTGGCACTGCACTGAAACAACACCGCCACAATATTTACCTGGCATCAAAAGTCGGAAATCGTTGGGAAGAAGGAAAGGAAGGATGGGGCTGGGATACGTCCGCAAATTATATTAATAAAGCTGTACGTGACAGTCTGCAGCGTCTACAGACAGATTACCTGGATCTTTACCAGCTACATGGCGGAACGACTGAAGATAACTGGGAAGAAATTACCGACACATTTGAAAGCCTGAAAAAAGAAGGACTTATTCGCGAATATGGCATTTCCTCCATCCGTCCGAACGTGTTCATGCCATTTCTGCAAAACAGTGATGCAATCAGCAATATGATGCAGTTTAATATTTTTGATGAACGTGCAAGTGAATTCTTCGATTCGATTCAACAGACTGGCGCTTCTGTCGTAACACGCGGATCAATTGCAAAAGGCTTGCTGACAAATGAATGGCGTACACGCTTAAAGCCCTTTATGAGTTACGATGAAGCGGATGCAAACGATGTATTGCAGAAAATCGAACAGCAATTCGGCGATGTTCATGCAGCAGCCCTCGCTTTCAATTTACAGTATTCAACGGTTGCTTCAACAGTCATTGGTGCGCGTACACTTACACAACTGAAACAAAATCTGGATGCCTATGAAAAAGCGCAATCGCTGCAAAATATTTCGGAGATCGACAAATGGACGAAAACCGACCGTTACACTGAGCATAGATGAAAAAATGGATTGCTCTCGTCATTGTCGGGGTAATGGTGGTCATCGTCATGTCCAATATGAGCTATGAACAGCAAACGATTATTCCGGCGTTAAAAGACCTTTTAAAAGACAAGCCATTTGAAGAATGGTTAAGTCAATTTGAAATTCCTTATTGGGGAAAAATTATATCAGTCGAAACTCGCGGCTACTTTCAATTCCTTGAATTTCTTATTCGGAAAGCAACGCATTTTTTCGGCTACGGTTTATTAGCGGTTACAGTCTATATTTTGTATCGGAAACTGAAATGGCGCTTTGCAGCATTGCTTGCCTTTATTACTACCGTACTGATCGCAAGTCTCGATGAATACCGCCAAAGTACGATTCCGGGTCGCAGCGGCCTCGTTGAAGATGTCGTACTGGATGCATGTGGCGCACTGACATTGTTAGTGTTGGCAAAACTTATTCTTGTAGTATTTAAAAAAGTAGGTAGGACATAACCAAAAGCCATTTTTCTCTGGGAGAAAAATGGCTTTTTGCTGTGCTTAAAAATTGATTTCCATTCCGGGACGCTTTCCGCGGGCGTGGCCTGAGCCTGTAGTCTCAGGCGTCACGCTATTCCCGCAGGAGTCGCCCTCCATTCCAATCAATTTTATAAAATATCCGTTTCTTAATAAGGATTATCTCATTATCCAATAAAATCTTTGTTCTTTCTCAACATCTTACAAATATATTAAGCTTCTAGCGGGTCGTTTCGGATACCCGTTAAAATTTTGAACCTTTGTCACCGTATTGATTTAACAGTTCTTCAAAGCTCATATTTTTTTCGCGTTGTTTTCGTTCGAATGCCGCTTTTGCCAGACGTTCTTCCTCTTTCGCCTTTTCGTCTGCAACCATTTCCTGCTTCGCTGCCTTTAGCTTGGCCAATACATCGCCGCCTAGCTGATCGGCCAATGTTGCCGCCTTATCCTTTGGAAGCTCGAATTCATTCGTCGTTCTTTGCTGTTTCTTTTTTGCCATTATTTTCACCTACAATTAATTTTAGCGTTGTACAATTGTTGCAACACCCTGTCCCCCACCAATACATAAAGTTGCAAGACCTAATTTTGCATCTTGTTTTTGCATTTCATGTAATAAAGTAACTAAAATGCGTGTTCCGCTTGCCCCAATTGGGTGACCAAGTGCAATTGCCCCGCCATTTACATTTAGTTTATCATGATTGAACGCCAATTCGCGATCAACTGCAATCGCCTGTGCTGCAAACGCTTCATTCGCTTCAATTAAATCCATTTCATCCAATGTTACATTCGCTTTCGCCAAGACTTTTTTCACCGCTGTTACCGGTCCGATTCCCATCACAGAAGGATCAACCCCAGCGCTCGCATTTGCGACGATTGTAGCCAGTGGTGTAAGGCCTAATTCAAAAGCCCGCTGCTTTGACATAACAACAACCGCTGCTGCTCCGTCGTTAATACCTGAAGCATTCCCTGCAGTAACCGAACCTTCTTTCTTGAAAGCAGGTCGTAATCCGCTTAATTTTTCTGCTGTTGTTCCATGTTTCACATATTCATCTTGTGTAAATAGAATCGGATCCCCTTTACGTTGAGGAATTTCTACCGGAACAATTTCCTCAGCAAATTTATTTGCAGAAATCGCCTCAGAAGCACGAGCCTGTGATCTTGCTGCAAATTCATCCTGTTCCTGGCGTGAAATGTTGTATTGTCCACACAGATTTTCAGCAGTGATTCCCATATGATAATCATTAAATGCACACCATAAGCCATCCTGAATTAATGTATCGACAATTTTTTGATCTCCCATGCGGAAACCTTCTCTTGCATTTCGCATAATATATGGTGCTTGACTCATATTTTCAAAGCCTCCAGCGACAACAACATCTGCATCCCCGGCAATGATTGCTTGTGCTGCTAAATGAACGGCCTTTAAGCCTGAACCACATACTTTATTAATTGTCATCGCTGGAACGGTGTATGGAAGACCAGCCTGAATACTTGCCTGTCTTGCCGGGTTTTGACCTAAACCTGCTGCGAGAACATTCCCCATAATAACCTCATCAACTGTCGTCGGATCTAATTGAACCCGATTTAACGCTTCTTTTATTACGATACTCCCTAAAGTCGGAGCTGAAATATCTTTTAATGCCCCTTGAAAAGCACCAATTGGCGTACGTACTGCACTTACTATTACAACTTCTGTCATGAATATATCCCCCTTTATTGTGAATGGTCCCTTTGTGAGCAAATGAGCTTACAAAGATTTTATCAAATATTTCGTATTTTTCACACAAAAGTTTCCAATAGTAAATAGATACATATTAGTTGATTTATCACAATAATTCATCGAATATTAAATTAATTAAGGAGTGATTTTCATGAAAAAACGTACACTGTTTTTATCTGGCAGTATTGTAACAACACTGCTGGCAGCTGCTACAACGATCACTGGTGTCGTGATGACAAATCACATTATGTATATAAAGAAAAAGGACGATGCTTTCATCCGTGAACGTGAAATTGCGGCAAAACGCTTTGACGAAGCATGGTATGAAGGCTGTCCAAAAGAAATTTTAACGATCGATTCCCCAAATGGCTATACAATAAGCGGCATCTATTTAAAACCTCTGGAAACGAAAAATACAGTGATTATCTGTCATGGTGTCACAGAAAATAAAATCAACTCGATGCGCTATGCCCGTATGTTTGAACGGCTAGGTTTTAATGCATTTGTGTACGATCATCGCCGTCACGGAGAATCACAAGGGAAAACAACGAGTTACGGCCATTATGAAAAATACGATTTACAGGCAGCAGTTGAGACAATCCGAACTATTACCGGTGAAGACGCCCTGCTAGGTATTCACGGGGAATCAATGGGTGCGGCTACAACCCTGCTCTTTGCAGGTACGCTGGCCGATAATGCGGATTTCTATGTTTCCGACTGTGCTTTTTCGAACTTCCCAGAACTATTAAAGCGGATTTTTGAAAGTGTTGTACCAATTGATTCGAAATATACACTCCCTTTTGCAGACTTTTTCATGCGGATTCGCGATGGCTATTCTGTTAAGGAAGTGATGCCGATTGATGCAGTGAAACACATTCAAAAACCTGTCCTCTTTATTCACAGTACACCGGATGATTTCATTCCTTCCTCTATGACCGAAGAACTGTACGAACAAAAACCCGAACCTAAAATGCTGAAACTGTTTGAAAAAGGAGAGCATGCGAAATCATTCAATGATAACCCGGGTGATTATGAGCAAACGGTTGCCAAGTTCTTGCACGACTATGTACCGGCATACCGCAATATAACGGATTCTTTACTATAAAGGTAATAAGCACTTTCTGTTCATGTCATTGAACAGGAAGTGCTTTTTTAGTGGGACCGGAACTAATTCTCCTTATTCATCCCCCGCCCAAACAAAAAAGCCCCCCATTTATCTGAGGGCACTTCACATTACCTATTCATTATTAAAAACGATATGCCATTCATCGCGTTTTGCTAAAAATTCTTTGGCCAACTGCTGTGCACCTTCTAAACTATGGCTTGCCGCCCATCCGCATTGGACTTCATTGCAGGCAGGTACAGCAGTCGCCGCCAACACATCCTGAACAGTCTTTTCCAAAATCGACAACACACCTTCGTAGTCATCATAGTTCATAAAGGAGACATAAAAGCCTGTTTGACAGCCCATTGGCGAGATATCAACAACTGCGTCACTATGATTGCGGATACGGTCTGCCATTAAATGCTCCAGTGAATGAAGTGCCGGCATTTCCATATGTTCTTTATTCGGCTGCTTGAAGCGGATATCATATTTTGTCACGACATCGCCCTTTGCCCCTTCTTTTGTGCCTGCTAACCGTACATACGGTGCAACCACTATCGTATGGTCTAAATCAAAGCTCTCTACATTCGTTTTTTCTGTTGCCATTTATTTGTCCCTCCAATACTTACAATCTATATAAGGATAGACTAGATTATTTTTCTTTTCAACAAAATATTCTGAATTTTGTTTTAGAGGAAATAAAAACTACCTTCATCACTCAATAGAATGCGAAAGGTAGTCCAACTTTTTATTATTTATCTTGGAACTTGTTCATTTGTGCCATCATTTGACGCACTTGTTTTTCAGACGGTTTACGTCCCATTTGTGCCATCATCACGCGAATCATTTGTTCATTAATTGGCGGGTTTTCTTTTAAATACTTCATCATATATTGACGAGCTGCGTAGAACCCAATTGCCACGCCCCCGATTAAAGCTACGACGATAAGTGTAATACCTAACCATAAAGCCATTTTGTCCAACCTCCTCCACTACTTATGTACCGAGAAAAACTCTCCAACAAGCATTATACAATAAAAGTTATTACGTTTCTATATATTTTAACTTCTCTTGACAGAAGTTAAGTCATGCAAATAGCCGTCTGAGTCCATCTCAGCCTCGAGACCTAGATGAAAATACAGTAACAGGTCGTTATCGGATTTTTAAATCCACGGTAACATGAACATATCAACTACAAGGAGGAACACATAATGAAAAAGTTTTTCTTATATTCAGCGGCTTTTATCACAGCGATCATCGCACTTTGCCTGCTCGCACCGGTAGCCGGCTTATTAATCTCAGGAGCACTTTTAGCAGCGGGTCTGCACTATTACACAGAAAGTAAATCAACTTTCGGAAAAGTAATGAGCCTTGTTGTCGCTTTAGCCGGTTTAGTAAGTGCATTATCAAACATTCCGGGCTTTATCGGTTTAGCTGCGATCGGCGTATTGTTTTATCTTTATAAAGCACGTAAAAACGAAAAGATTGAATTTTTACCAGGTAAAAAAGAGGAAGAAGATCCATTTACAAACTTTGAACGTGAATGGGCAAATTTAAATAAATAGGAGCGATGGACAATGAAAAATTTATTTACAAAATTTAAGTATTCAATACAGGCAGATTTACATGATATGTTTGACAAAAAGGTGGACAAAAACCCGATTAAAATGCTGAACCACTATATTCGTGAAGCAGAAAAACAAACCGAAGAAACAGGTAAATTACTTGCACGTCAGGCACAGCTTAAAAAAGAACTGGAACTGCAGCTTTCCCAAACAATCGAAATGCTTGAGAAGCGTGAAAAACAGCTTCAATTGGCACTTTCGACAGAAGAGGCTGAACTGATTGCGTTTGCACAGGAAGAAGTCACAGCTTACACTGCCAGAAAGCATGCCCTTCTTGCAAGCATTGATGCGGCCAATACTGAATACTTTGCACTGGAACGCAAATTCGAAACGATGAAACATAAAATTAAAGACATGAAAGTGCGCCAACTTGAGCTGATGGGCAAGGAAAATGTTGTGCGTGCCAACCACCAGATGGATAAAGTTCTTACATCTGACAATGCCGGTAATTTCGATGAACTATCAACTTATATTGATGAATTATCACAAAATATTGAGCGTAAATATGAAATAACTACTTTTGAAGCTCGATTGGCACAGCTTGAAAAAGAACAAAAACTCATAGAACAGCAAAAATAATGATATAATGCGTTAAAGGAGAAGGCATCGTGCTTTCTCCATTTTGTACGTTATAGGGGGAGGCACTATGCCGAAAATCACGTCTGATCAGCTTGCAATTATCGCGATGAGTATGGCACTTGTCGTATTAATCGAATTAACTCTTTTCAATAATGGCACCGTGTTTATACTGATTTTAGGTGCACTGTTTCTCTTTTTCAGCTTTAAAAAGAAGAAACGTTACTTATTATGGACGGGACTCGTTCTATTATTCTTTGCCATAATTAATATTTGGACATTGCGCCTTTTAATCATTGGTGTGCTTATCTTTATTTTATACCAATACTTAACGAAAAAAGAGCAAGTGATGGAAATCAAAAGTCAGCTTGCCAATACATCCAACCAAAATATATTGATCGGAACAACGGGTGCTCCAACAGAAAGCTATCATTGGAAGGATATTCATATTCAACGCTTTATCGGCGATATTACAATCGATACGACCGAAACCATTTTACCAAACGGAAAATCAATTATAGTGATACATCAATCTCTTGGAAAAGTACGGATTATCGTACCTTATGAAGTGACGATTCAGCTTCATTATTCCACTTTATATGGTGAAGCAGCATGCCTGCACTATGCGCCAAAGCAGTGTATTAATGAACAGCTCCATTTTGAGGATGGAGAAATGGATGCCAAACGTGTCCTTGTCCTTTATGTGACATCGTGGATTGGTGATGTGGAGGTGCAGCGCGGATGATTGCATTTATAATACGATTTTTTATATTGATGATGGTTTTTGCGACATTTGCTCTGAATATTTTTGTTTTCCTGCTCGGTCAGCCGAAGGAAGAGACTTGGCGTTTTTTATGGGAAAGCGATGAGTATTCGATACCGATTGTCGCAGTGATCGCCATTACCGCAACAACGACCAGCTTCTTTATTTCTTTATGGATATCGATTTCATTAAAAATAAAAGAAAATCAGATGACCCGCATCGTGAAAAAGGTAGCAGAGCCTGATTTTGCACAAAAATTCAAGAAAGCAAATGGTTCGTTAAAAAAGGCCTTGCGCGAAACGAACGAATTAATTGAAACACAGCGGACATCTTTACAGCGACTTTCCAATGAAAAAGTGGAAACAAATGACGCCATCGTCCAGGAGCGGCTTCTCGCAGAACGTCAGCGTCTTGCGCGGGAACTGCATGATTCTGTTTCCCAACAGCTGTTTGCGGCATCTATGCTACTCTCCGCGCTTACAGAACAGCGTCAAGATGATCTTGCACAAAAGCAGCTCAAACAGGTGGAAAAAATCGTCCAGCAGGCACAGCTCGAAATGCGCGCCCTTCTCCTTCACTTGCGACCTGTTGCTTTGCATAATAAAAGCTTGGCAGAAGGTTTAGAAGATCTAATTGTAGAATTACAGGAAAAAGTGTATTTCAATATTGATTACCAGATCGAAGAGATCGGATTATCGAAAGCGGAGGAAGATCATTTATTCCGTATTGCCCAAGAAGCTTTATCAAATACTTTACGGCATGCAAAAGCAACAGAAGTCGAGCTGTTATTAATCGCACGTGATCAGCTTGCGATTTTGCGCATTCAGGATAATGGCCTTGGCTTTAATTTGGAGGGAGATAAAACGACTTCTTACGGGCTGCGCAATATTGCCGAACGCGCTGTCGAAATTGGCTGTACGTATAAGATTGTCTCTGTACCGGATGAAGGAACAATTGTCGAAGTGAAAGTTCCGCTCAAAAAGGAGGAACAAATGAATGATTAAAGTTGTCATAGTAGATGATCACGAAATGGTTCGAATCGGTGTTGCTGCCTATTTATCGGCACAACCCGATATCGAAGTCATCGGTGAAGCGACAAACGGCGAAGAAGCGATTGATAAAGTGTTGGCACTAAAACCGGATATTGTGCTGATGGACAATGTGATGCCGATTAAAACGGGTGCTGAAGCGACTGCAGAAATTCTGGCACAATGGCCGCAAGCAAAAGTAATGATTGTCACGAGCTTTATCGATGACGATAAATTATACCCTGCCCTTGAAGCAGGTGCTGTCAGCTATATACTGAAAACGAGCAACGCCAAACAAATTGCCGACGCAATCCGGAAAACGATGGACGGAGAAACGGTTTTGGAGCCGGAAGCAACGACACGGGTAATGGCACGCATGCGCGGTACCGCCCCTGCCCTGCATAACCATTTAACAGACCGGGAAATGGAAGTCCTATTATGTATGGCTCGCGGCCTTGCCAATCAGGAAATCGCGGAAGAACTGTTTATCGCATTAAAAACGGTCAAAACCCATGTCAGCAACATTTTAAGTAAACTCGAAGTGCAGGACCGCACACAGGCTGTCGTCTATGCATTTCAAAATGGCTTAGTAAAGTAAGGAGAATTATTCATGACATTTACGTACGAAAACTTCGCAAAAGACGGGACACTCACATTACTGGATCCCCTGTTCACCCTATTGCTGATTTTCTCAGCTTTGTTCATTATCGTGCTGCTGGGCTTTAGTATCAATCCTAAGATTATGTTATTTATTGGTGCGCTCATTATTTTATTAAGTGCACAATTGCAGTCGATTGCAGGAATTTTGGCAGATGAACTAAATTTAGCAAGTTCCTCGAAAAACTTTTACATTTTTATCGCAATCGTTGTGATTCAAGTAGGATTAATCGTGTTTGCGTTTGTGAAGGATAAAAAGAAGAAATAGCAATGAATGGCTGAAGCTGTCCTGAAGGTTAGTTGATAACTTTTGGGGCGGTTTTTTTAGGGGTGGTCCGGGGCTTTAAGGGGGTATGGAGTACGCCTTTCACTGATTTATTAGAACTTTTTTCGGTTTATTAGAAGATCGGTGTGACATATTAGAACTTCTGATGGCTTTATTAGAGAATCAGGTGTTTTTGGTCGAAGAACCGGTCTTTATAGGCTTTCAGGGGAGCTATGGAATGCATCGGCATTGTTATATTAGAACTTCTTACGGTTTATTAGATAATCTGAGGTTAGTATAAAAAATGGACACGTCTTAAGAGACACTTTAAGATTAAGATATCTAAAAAAGGACGTGGAACCGATGAAAGAAAAACAAACTCGTAAGCGATTAGACGCACAAACAAAAGAATACATTTTAAAGTCTGTTTTAGAAG
>NZ_NHNT01000013.1:0-119410 GCF_002174535.1 Solibacillus kalamii
CTTCTAAAACAGACTTTAAAATGTATTCTTTTGTTTGTGCGTCTAATCGCTTACGAGTTTGTTTTTCTTTCATCGGTTCCACGTCCTTTTTTAGATATCTTAATCTTAAAGTGTCTCTTAAGACGTGTCCATTTTTTATACTAACCTCAATTGTTCTAATAAAACTCAGGCACAACACGAAACTTCTACTATCAGCGCCCTCCAGCTCCGCCCAAACAAAAAAACAGCACCGGCAATTCCCGATGCTGTTCTATAAACGATTCACTATAAATTTGAGCAGTTAATTCATAGCTATTAACTTAATTCCCAACCGGCTTACTGTTCTTTACAAAGAACGAACCAACCAGACCTAATACTGCAACGACTGTCACAACGATGAACGCTGAGTGTACACCGTGTGCTAAAAATTCTGCCGGTAAGGCGTTGCTGAATTTTTCGATGTAGTTTTGCTGACCGATTGTGAACATTGTAATGGCAACCGCAGTACCTGAAGCACCCGCGATTTGCGTTAGGGTGTTCAATGCCGCTGAACCGTCAGCAAATTTATGTGGTGCCAACGAGTTCATCGCATTTGTTTGTGCCGGCATGATTGTCATCGATACCCCGACAAAGAATACACATAAGTTAACGATAATGATCCAAGCTACTGTTGTTGCCGAAATCGTCGTTAAGAACACGATCATTGACACTAAAATCAGTGTAAAGCCGATCCGTGTGAAGATTTTTGCTCCGACTTTATCGAAGTTTGTCCCAACGATCGGTGACATGATGATATTTAAGATGTTACCTGGCAACATACATAAACCTGCAGTTAAAGCTGCAAAACCTAATACTGTTTTCAGGAACATTGGCACTAAGATTGCCACTGAAAGAATCATGAACATTGTCGCAACCATCAATGCGACACCTAAAGAGAACATTGGTGATTTAAATACCGATAAGTCGATCATTGGCTCATCCATTTTTGTTTGGCGAATGCCGAAGACTACTAATAAAACGAAACCAACGACAAGTGGTACCCAAACGATTGGTTTTGTAATCGATTGCTCCGCTAATGTTGCTAATGCGAAAACAACACCACCGAAACCGAACGTAGAAGCTATTAATGATAATAAATCAATTTTTGGACATGTTACGTTGGATACATTGTCCACTTTAGATAGTGCTAAAACGATGACAACGGCATACACAACGACCATGATCCAGAAAATATATCTCCAGCTTAATGAAGATACGATCAAACCTGCGATTGATGGACCTAATGCCGGACCGGCCGTTAAAATAATCCCGACGATTCCCATGACGGCACCGCGCTTTTGCACCGGGAAAATCAGCATTACAACACTGAACATTAACGGTAGAATAATCCCTGTAGCGAGTGCTTGTACGAAACGACCTGCCAGTAATACCGCAAAGTTCGGTGCTAATGCGCCTAATAACGAACCGATCACTGCGAATACAACGGCTGCCACTACTAATTGACGTGTTGTAAACCAGCGTACTAAATAAGATGATAATGGAACTAATACGGCTAATACTAATAAGTAGCCCGTTGTTAACCATGCCGCTGATGCTGCTGATACACCGAAGTCATCCATAATATTTGTTAACGCCATGTTTAATGCCGTTTCACCAAATAAACCAACGAATGTACTGATCATCAGAACAGCTGCCATACCTTTTGGGCTTTTCACATTGAATATAGGTGCTTCCATTTTTTCTTCCTCCAATTTTATAAGACTCATTTATGAAAGATGCTAATTGCTTCGTATCATGCTTTTTGCTGTTATAGAACGATTCTTCAAACAGCACGCTTTAAAATATATCAAATTTTTTCATGGAAATTCAATCGCTCAAGAGAAAAATATTAGACCGGTCGTTATAATTGTGAACATCAATTATCCATTTTTAACCTTAACTGGGCCTATCTTTCGTAGACATTTTTTAACATATTTTTATGAAAACGATTGCACTTTTTTCAATAAATTATAGAGAGAAACAACAAAAACGTTGCTACATCAACATTTGCAAACGATTTCAACTCCATTGCTCTGAAAAATAATAAATTTGCAAGAGTTTTCCACACACTTATTTCGAAAATCAGGCTAATTGTGAACAAAATTTATTTGCGACAACAACAAAAAGGCCTGTCCAGAAATCCTATTCCGGACAAGCCTTTACTTATATTGTGCAAGCAACGCAGGGATGACTTTGCTTATATTTAATAACGGTTCATTCGATCGCTGGGACAATGACAGTGTAACCGCCCCTTCAATCATCGCACTTACCGCTTTACTTAGTGTGACCGCCGCTTCATCACTAAACCCGTTGGCAATCAATTTTGTATAGTAGATTGATTCCCAGTACTTATACGTATCGCCGCAAACTTTCCGCAAACGCTCATTCATAAAGGCCGATTCCGCCGCAAGAAGCCCGAACGGCATCATCGTATAGGAATGCTCCTCCAGTCCATTTTCCACTTCAAATAAGTCGGCCATCGCCAAAATATGGGCATTCAGTGCTGCTCCTACGTCCCCGAACTCATTCATAAAATGTTGAATGACCGCGCCGATCCGCCGTTTTGACAGTACGATCGCTTCTTCCGCAAGCTGTTCTTTCCCTTCAGGAAAATAGTGATACAGCGACCCTTTTGGTGATCCCGATTCACTTATAATCTGATTCAAGCCGGTCCCATGGAAACCTTGAAAGTAAAACAACCGCGTAGCTGTTTCCAAAATCTTTTCCTTCGTTTGATTAGACATATCGTTCTCCCACCTTCTATAACAACTGGTCTAATTGATACCGGTCAAATTTGAATAGCTTAAACATATCACAAATTCTCCCGCTTATATAATAACCTGATGCCAACGTTCACAAATTTTCAATAACTCTAAGGAATGTGTTGTCCCCGGATTTTCTAATATATTCGGAAATGTTCTAATATAAATTTATTTGTTCTAATATATTGCCGATTTTCTAATATAAGTGCCCAATGTGCTAATAAGTCCTCCGAAAGTTCTAATAAAGCTTCTGCATGTTCTAATATCCCATCAACATTTTCCAATAAACCACTCAATTGTTCTAATAAAATCAAAGCTCGGCTTCTTCTCCGCGAATTTCAACTTCCTACACCGGCAAACTCAACTTCCCTGCCCCTCCAATTCACAGTACTTCTAATATCCCAGCCGTTTCCTCTAATATCATCTAAAAATCTTCTAATAACCCACCCTAATCTTCTAATAAAACTCACGCCCCCACCACACAAAAAAGCACCCGCCAAAAAAGCGAGTGCTCGTTCACCAAACAATTATTTAATATTGTAGAAAGATTTTAGCCCTTCAAAACGGCTAGTTGCGCCTAATTGGTCTTCGATGCGTAGTAATTGGTTGTACTTCGCAACGCGGTCTGTACGAGATGGTGCACCTGTTTTGATTTGGCCTGCATTTGTTGCAACAGCGATGTCAGCGATTGTGTTATCTTCTGATTCGCCTGAACGGTGAGAGATTACTGCTGTGTAACCAGCGCGTTTCGCCATTTCGATTGCTTCAAATGTTTCTGTTAATGTACCGATTTGGTTTACTTTGATTAAGATTGAGTTGCCAACGCCTTCTTCGATACCGCGAGATAATTTCGTTGTGTTTGTTACGAATAGATCGTCACCAACTAATTGTACGCGGTCACCGATACGCTCTGTTAATAGCTTGTGGCCAGCCCAGTCGTTTTCGTCTAAACCGTCTTCGATTGAGATGATTGGGTATTTAGAAGTTAACTCTTCGTACCAAGCAACCATTTCTTCAGAAGTTTTTTCTACGCCTTCACCAGCTAAAACATATTTGCCTGTTTCTTTGTTGTAAAGTTCAGAAGAGGCAACGTCCATTGCTAAGCGGATTTCTTCGCCCATTTTGTAGCCTGCTTTTTCAACTGCTTCGATGATCACCGTGATTGCTTCTTCGTTTGAACCTAAGTTTGGAGCTAATCCGCCTTCGTCACCTACAGCTGTGTTGTGGCCTTTTTCTTTTAATACTGTTTTTAAGTTATGGAAAATTTCTGTACCCATACGTAATGCTTCTTTGAATGATTTAGCACCTACTGGCATTACCATGAATTCTTGAATGTCCACGTTGTTGTCCGCGTGTGCACCACCGTTTAAGATGTTCATCATTGGTACTGGTAATTGCTTCGAGTTGAAGCCACCTAAGTATTGGTATAAAGGAATGTCTAAGTAGTCGGCTGCTGCGTGCGCTACTGCCATTGACACACCTAAAATTGCGTTTGCACCTAATTTACCTTTGTTTTCTGTTCCATCAAGTTCGATTAACGCTTGGTCGATCACAACTTGGTCCAATACAGAATATTGACCTTCAAGTTCTTCCGCGATAATTGTGTTGACGTTTTCTACCGCTTTTTCAACACCTTTACCTAAGTAACGGCCTTTGTCTCCATCGCGTAATTCCACTGCTTCATATTCACCAGTTGAAGCACCAGATGGCACGATAGCACGGCCGAATGCGCCTGATTCTGTGAATACTTCTACTTCTACTGTTGGGTTACCGCGAGAATCTAATACTTCACGAGCATATACTTGAGTAATGAATGGCATAATAAAAAACTCCTCTATTGATAAATTTAGTAGGTGCTTGCACAAGGACAAGCTATATAATTAACCGCGCGATCAATTACTGTTCGCTTGGCATAACTAACGATTTCCCTGTCATCTCTGCAGGTTGGGCAATATTAAGTAATTCAAGCATTGTTGGTGCTAAATCAGCTAAGATGCCGTCTTCATACAGCATGACACCAGGCTTTGTGACAATCACCGGTACCGGGTTTGTCGTATGTGCTGTCATCGGCTTGTCATCCAGTGTCACCACTTCATCCGAGTTGCCATGGTCAGCTGTAATGATCGCATAACCGCCTTTAGCAGTAATCGCATCAACGACTTTACCTAGGCACTCATCCACTGTTTCGATTGCTTTAATTGTTGGTTCAAGCATTCCGGAATGTCCGACCATATCCGGGTTTGCAAAGTTTAAAATGATCGCATCGAACTTCTCTCCTGCAATAGCTTCCAGTAAAGAATCCGTCACTTCATACGCACTCATTTCAGGCTTCAAATCGTAAGTCGCCACTTTTGGAGAGGCAATTAAAATACGCTCCTCGCCAGCAAATGTCTCTTCACGTCCACCGCTCATAAAGAACGTGACATGCGGATATTTTTCCGTTTCCGCAATGCGCAGCTGTGTTTTGCCAGCTTTTGAAATAACCTCACCGACCGTATTGACTAAATTGTCATTTTCGTATGCCACATCCGCTACAACATCATCGCTGTAATGTGTAAACGTAACGAATTTCAGATTCGTCGGATGATTTTCAGAGCGTGGCATTGCATCAAATTTTTCATTTGTAAATAAAGATGATAATTGAATCGCACGGTCCGGACGGAAGTTGAAGAAAATGACCGCATCGTTCGTGCTGAGCGTTGCGGCAGGTCGTCCTTCTTCAGTCACGACAAACGGTACAACGAATTCATCATGTAGTTCACGTTCATAAGAAGACTCAACACCTGCTGTTGCGGAAGAGGCAGTTTGTCCAATTCCGTCAACTAATGCATTGTACGTTAAACCGACACGTTCCCAGCGGCGGTCACGGTCCATTGCATAGTAACGGCCATGAATCGATGCGAACTTCCCGATCCCGATTTCTTTCATCTGTTTTTCTGTTTCTAAAATATATTCAAGTGCTGTCGTTGGACCGACATCGCGACCATCCAGGAAGCCGTGAACATATACTTGCTCAAGACCATTTGCTTTCGCCAATTTCAATAAGGCAAATAGATGCTCATAGTGACTATGAACACCGCCATCTGAAAGAAGACCCATCAAATGGAGCTTCGAACCATGTGCTTTTGCATGTTCAACAGCCGCAAGAAACGATTCATTGCGGAAGAAATCCCCATCACGAATCGATTTGTGAATACGTGTCAGGGACTGGTACACAATGCGTCCAGCCCCGATATTCAAGTGTCCAACTTCAGAGTTCCCCATTTGGCCTTCCGGTAGACCTACCGCTTCACCACTTGCTGTTAAAGTTGCATGTGGGTAGGCTTGCCAGTAACGGTCAAAATTCGGTTTATTTGCTTGTGCTACGGCATTTCCCTTTACTTCATCACGAAAGGCAAAGCCATCCAAAATAATTAATGCTACGGGTTGTTTAGGCATTTGCTGCCGCCTCCAATAATTTCATGAATGATGCTGGTTGTAGGCTTGCTCCTCCTACTAATGCGCCATCAATATGTTCTTTTGATAAAAGTTCTTCAATGTTCTCAGGCTTTACACTGCCGCCGTATTGAATGCGCACTTTTTCAGCTGTATCTTTTCCGTATAATGTTTCAACCGCCAGACGGATTGCACAGCATACTGTATTCGCATCATCGGCAGTAGCTGTTTTCCCTGTACCGATTGCCCAGATTGGTTCATACGCAATGACCATATGCTCAACTTCTACTGGAGCAAAGTCCTTTAACGCTTTTGTAATTTGTCGTGCTACTTTTGTTTCGGTTTGACCCGCTTCACGCTCTTCCAATGTTTCGCCACAGCAAATAATCGGTACAATGCCGTAATTGATGGCAGCACGAATTTTTTTGTTGATCGCTTCGTCTGTTTCGTTGAATAGCTCACGACGCTCCGAATGTCCTAAAATGACATAATCGACATTGACATTCGAAAGCATTTTCGGGCTAATCTCGCCTGTGAATGCCCCTTCGTCTTCAAAGTGCATGTTTTGCGCGCCAATTGCCAGGCTTGAATCTTCAGCCGCTACGACAAGTGTCGGTAAATATAATGCAGGTGGACAGATGACTGCATCGACCTTATCCGGAGAAGGAATCTCTTGTTGGATTTCTTCGATAAAATCAACTGCCTCATCAAAGGACTTATACATTTTCCAGTTTCCTGCTATGATCGGTTTTCTCATTCAAAACCCTCCGTTTTTAAAAGATTCTGTTCATAAACGCTGTTGATATGAGCCAAGGCGCACGCTTTTCTCGGGTGAGCTGCCTTTGCTTCAAACAACTGTTTCTACAGATATTCTGGCCTAGTAATGATTTATTTATCGTTTAACGCAACAATTCCCGGTAATTCTTTACCCTCCATTAACTCTAATGAAGCACCGCCGCCTGTTGAAATATGGTCCATTTTCGAAGCGACTTCGAATTTTTCTACCGCTGCAGCTGAGTCACCGCCGCCGATAATTGTGTAGCCGTCTGTTGTTGCCATTGCATCCGCTACTGTTTTCGTACCGTTTGCGAATTTTTCCATTTCGAATACACCCATTGGTCCGTTCCAAATGATTAATTTTGATTGCTTAATGACTTCTGCATAGTTTTCAGCCGTTTTCGGTCCGATATCCAGTCCCATCCAATCAGATGGAATTGCATCGATTGCCACAACTTGAGTTTCCGCATCTTTAGAAAACTCGTTTGCTACGACAGCATCGACCGGCATATGCAGCTGTACACCTTTTTCTTTCGCTTGTTCGATAAAGCCTTTTGCCAGCTCGATTTTATCTTCTTCCAGCAATGACTTCCCGATATCGTGACCCATCGCTTTTACGAACGTAAATACTAAACCGCCGCCGATAATCAGGTGATCCACTTTATCCAACAGGTTTTCAATAACACCGATTTTATCTTTAACTTTCGCTCCACCAATAATTGCTGTGAACGGGCGCTCCGGATTGGATAAAGCTTTCCCTAATACGTCCAGTTCTTTTTCCATTAATAGACCTGATACAGCCGGTACATGTTTTGCAATACCTTCTGTTGAAGCATGTGCACGGTGAGCTGCGCCAAACGCATCATTTACATAAAGGTCCGCTAATTTCGCAAACTCTTTTGCCAATGCTTCGTCGTTTTTCTCCTCGCCTTTATGGAAACGAACATTTTCGAGCAGGATAATTTCGCCGTCTTGCATATTATTAACCGCTGCTTCTACATCTGAACCAATTGATTCATCCAATTTTTTGACTGGCTTGTCCATTAATTCAGAAAGACGCTCGCCGACTGCTGTTAAGCGCATGTCCTCATTCACTTCGCCTTTTGGACGGCCAAGATGTGAAGCTAAAATTACTTTTGCTCCAGCGTTTACTAATTGTTCAATTGTTGGAATAGCTGCACGAATACGCGTTTCGTCGGTAATGCGGCCCTCATCCATCGGCACATTAAAATCGACACGCACAAATACGCGTTTTCCTTTTACATCTACATCGTTCATTGATTTCTTTAAAAACATACTGAACATCCTCCTTCATACTCGTTCGTCAATTATTGTGGATTGTATACTCGTTAGTTAAAATAGTAACAAAATTCGATAAGGCTGTCTTGGTATCGCCTCTGTTTTGTATATTTTCCTTATATCCGAAAAAAGAGCGGTCCGGGTGAGTCCCTGCCGCTCTTTTACCCTTATTTATTATAAGGTTTACCTGTATTAAAGGCTATACTTTTTATGCCCATTTCCTTTTAATATGTCACACTTTTCCTTTAATTTCGAAAAAGTATGTCACATTTTATCGAAATATTATGCTTTTTCGATTCCTTGTTTAGCGATATATAAAGCTAAATCCATTAAACGAGTTGAGTAGCCGATTTCGTTATCATACCAAGAAACAACTTTCGCCATACGACCTTCCATTACCATTGTTGATAAACCATCAATTGTAGATGAAGCCGGGTTACCATTGTAGTCGATTGATACTAACGGTAATTCGTTGTATGCAAGAATGCCTTTTAAATCGCCTTCTGATGCTTCTTTTAATGCTGCGTTAATTGAATCTGTTGTTACGTCTTTATCCAATTCAACAACTAAGTCAACACATGAAACGTTTGGTGTTGGAACACGCATTGAGAAACCGTCCAGTTTGCCTTTTAATTGAGGCAATACTTTCGATACTGCGATTGCTGCACCTGTAGTTGTCGGAATCATTGATACCGCGCCTGCACGTGCACGACGTGGGTCAGAGTGCGGGAAGTCAAGGATACGTTGGTCATTTGTATAAGAGTGAATTGTTGTCATCATACCGCGTTTGATGCCGAACTTTTCATCCAACACTTTTGCAAGTGGTGCTAAGCAGTTTGTCGTACAAGAAGCATTTGAAATAACATCTTGTGCTGGATCATATTCCGTATGGTTAACACCCATTACATATGTTGGCATATCGCCTTGTGCTGGTGCAGAAAGGATTGCTTTTTTCGCGCCGGCTTCGATATGTTTTGATACTTCTTCCATTGAACGCCATCTACCTGTACATTCTAAAACTACATCTACACCAAGTTCACCCCATGGTAATTGTGCAGGATCTTTTTCTGAAAGCACTTGAATGCGTTTGCCGTTTACGATAAATGCATCTTCTTCCGCTTGAACGTCTGCATCATACACTCCATGTACTGAGTCATATTTTAATAAATGTGCAAGTTGTTTCGCATCAGTTAAATCATTTACTGCAACTACTTCAAATTCCTCGTGCTTCATTGCTTCACGGAATACTAAACGTCCGATTCGTCCAAATCCATTGATTGCTAATTGTAATGCCATGTGTAATTCCTCCAATAACTTTATTATTAAAATAGTATGTGTAAAATCATACTTTTAAAAACATGTTTTAATTTTTAAGGATTGTACTTGCAGTTTGCTCATCTGTAATCAAAATCGATTGCGGTGCAGCGTTTTTAAAATACGCCTGAATCGCTGCTGCCTTATTTCTGCCTGCCGCAATGGCAAGAACATGCTGCGCTTTGTTGACTTGATGACGCTGGATTCCAATTGTCCTCAGATGATGGACAATGTCGCCATCTGCATTGAAATAGTAGCCAAATGCTTCCGCAACCGCGCCTTTTTCATCAAGTATTTGCTGCTCCTGCTGTGAGCTTTTACGACGAAGTGCCATTTCCTGTGCTGCACCGATTCCGTGAATCACGATATCCACCTGTTCATAAAGTGTAATCATCTCCCGAATAATCGGTTCATCCTTCATCGCTTCATATGCCTGCTCACTTAAATGCTCCGGCAAAAACAATGTACGGTATGTTGCCCCGCATCTTTTTGAAAACTTCGAAACAATTGTATTCGCCTGGAATGTCATCTCATCCCCCATACCACCGCGTGCCGCAATAAAGTTTGCGTCGCTCAGCACCGGGACATCCGATAAATATTCCTTCATCGAAGCAACACTGCTGCCGCCTGTCACCGCAATTTTCGCTTTTGCAGGTGCAATCTGCTGTAGTACTTGTGCCGCAACTTTACCGAGCTGCTGCTTTACCGTTTCATCCTGTTCGGCATCACCTGGCACAATGATGACACGTGCAATGCCAAAGATGTTTGTAAGCTGCTGTTCCATCGCCACAATACCGGAAAGCTCACGATACAGTTCGTAAAGCTGCTCTATTACTTCATACCCTTTTGGCGTGCAAATCATGCCTTTTTTTTGAATCAAGATCAATTGCTGCTCACTCAGGACCGTTGTTTCATTACGAATATCACGCTCTGTCAACTGAAGCTGTTCTCCTAAAGCACGTCTGCCAATCGGGCTAAATGTCGCAATTGCTTGTAAAACTCGAAACCTCTTTTGAAAAAGAGCATCAATTTCAGGCATTAGTTTACGCTCAGCTGCAAAAAATGAAATATCCGTCAAAAAACCACCTACCTGATTTATCTTGTTGGACAATATATGTCCCACATAAATATTTTATGTCCCACATGGGGTAAAAAAAAGAATTTCTGTCTTCATTATAGATCGTCTCGGAGTGATTTGCAACTTTTATGACGGAATTATTCGCAAAAAATAGCGAACAGGCACCGATGGCTAGTCCACCAGTGCCTCGTACAATGTCGCATAATCTAGCTGTCCGTATTGCACAACATCCCCGTTATGCTCAACGACAGGAATCATGAGCATATACTTTTCATGCGCTTCATCATCTTCTTCTATATTATAGTGCTCAATCGAGAAGTCGATGTCTTCCTGCACCATTTTTAACGTATGGAGTCCTTCTATGCAAAGTCCGCAGTCCGGTTTTGAATAAAATTTGATGATCATTGGCAGTTCCTCCCTTTTTTTATTATTATAGCTGATGATGCTGGGGATGGCGGGGACTTTATTAGAAGGTTTTTTGATTTATTGGAACATCCGGGTTGGTTATTAGAAGTTCTCGATTGCTTATTAGATAATGCGGGGCACTTATTTGAACTTTGGAGGCTGATATTAGACGATCGGTGTTTTATTAGAACTTTCACGGGTTTATTAGAACACCCGGCTGACATATTAGAAGTTCTCCCTCACTTATTAGAAAATCCGGACCACTTATTGCTAATATTAAAAGATCCGCATTTTATTAGAACTTTCACGGATTTATTAGAACATCCAGCTGACATATTAGAAGTTCTCACTCACTTATTAGAAAATCCGCACCACTTATTGCTAATATTAAAAGATCCGCATTTTATTAGAACTTTGAAGGATTTATTAGAACATCCGGCTGACATATTAGAAGTTCTCCCTCACTTATTAGAAAATCCGCACCACTTATTTAAACATCTGCGGCTTTTATTAGAACATCCGCGTTTTATTAGAACTTTCCCCAATTTATTAGAACATCGCGCCAACTTATTAGAAAACCGCCGCCACCCGCATCAAAAAAGCATCCCACCCGCAAAGAGTAAGATGCCTTCCTCATAAAACCTAGAATTTCCTCCCCGCGCCTCCGCCGAACGAGCCGCCTCCACCGAAGCCGCCAAAGCCGCCCGATGAACCGCCGCCTCCGCCGAAGCCGCCTCCAAAGCCACCGAAACCGCCACTACGGTACACCCGGCGTGCTGTGCGTCGGCGTCCACCTGGGCCACCGCCACCACCAAACTTCGTAATGATGAAGTAAATAATAATGATCATTATAATGAAACCGATTGAAATCCCATCATCCTCATTTGATGCAACAGGCTGGACTAAATCCGCACCTCCTGCTTCACCACCCATTTCTTCATAAAATGCGGAGAAAATACTGGCGAACGCATTTGTATAATCATCGTTCTTTAAATACGGCAGCATATACGTATCGATCATGCCGCCGAGCTTTCCGTCCGGATATTCTCCTTCCAGACCGCCGCCGACCGTAATCCACACATCATTTTGCTCCGGTCCTTGCTCGGTTGTCGCAAAAATAAGCATGCCGTTATCAAGCGCTTCCTCACCGATTCCCCAACTGCGCATTGTCTCCGTACCAAACTCAAACGCATCCATTCCATCGATCGTATCAATTGTCATCATAACAATGACATTTCCCGTTGAACCTTCGAGCGCTTTTGCCGACTGGATCAAGTTTTGTTCCACATCATCGGACAAAACGTTGGCGTAATCATAAACGTAAGAATTGTAGGCCGGTTTTTCCGGTATTGCTGCCATCGCCTGGAGTGGTACGAGCATTACCCATATTAAAAGCGATACCATTAGTCTCACATACAGTCCCCCTTTTCAGAAGCTTCGGTCATGCCGAAAAGCTCCGTCATGACTCCCATCTTTAATCGCCAAAATCGACAGCCGGTGCTTCTTCCACACCTTCTTTAATTTCGAAGTAGTCTTTTTGTTCAAAGCTGAACATGCCCGCGATTAAGTTTCCTGGGAAGCGGCGAACATCATTATTAAACTGCTGAACCGTGTCATTATAATCTTTACGCGCTACCGTTAGACGATTTTCCGTCCCTGCCAATTCATCCATTAACCTCGTAAATTGCACATCCGCTTTTAAATTCGGATAGTTTTCAACTACAACGAGTAAACGGGACAATGCAGAAGATAGCTCATTATTAGCATCCGCCGTTTCTTCTACTGTATTGGCATTCCCGTATTGTGTTCGGGCATCTGCTATCTGTGTGAAAATTTCTTCCTCATGTTCGGCATAACCTTTAACCGTATTTACTAAGTTCGGCACTAAATCAAATCGGCGCTGCAGCTGGTTTTCGACTTGCGCCCATGCTGCGTCCACCGTTTCTTCACCTGTTACCAGTTTGTTGTATTTTGGCACGATAAGCATTGCCGCAATGACGATCAAAGCAACAATTGCAATAAGGGCGACCAATACCGCACTGCCTCGTTCATTTTTTTTAAACATTTGCCCCATCCTCTCTTTTTTTAAAAATGCGTATAAAATTACGGTTCGTTTCCACAATAAGAGCGTACGAAATATCTTACTATGGAGGTTTTTTATTAATGTTTACCCAATCATCTGAATCTCAAGACAATCAAATGCCCCTTTCAACAAATCATGGCGCCCACGAAATTCTGGATGTTCATGAAGTACTAAGCGCTATGATCGGCGGATTAAACCAATACGTTTTACTTCGCGACCAAGTTCAAGATAGCGAGCTTCTTTCTATTATGGATCGCCAGTATGCGTTTATGCTTGATGAGTATAATATTACTGTGGAAGCCTTTAAAACAGGTCATGATCCAAAACACCCTACACGCACCTACAATATGAATATGGGCAACGATACTATTTACGGCTTAAAACCAGGTGAGCCTAAAAAGCCGATCACTTCGGCAAGTGAAATTAATGATGGCATTATTTCAGGTTTCTTGCTCGGCTGCCATAAAGCTGGGGCTACAGGAAAAACAGGTGCTGCTTTAGAAAGCACAAACCCGGTAGTACGTCGCGTGCTACAAGATTCAGTACCAAACTGCATTGAAATGGCCTATGAAATTTCATTGTACCAAAACAAAAAAGGTTATTATCAAGTGCCACAACTATCTCCACAGGACATGAGCGCAATGCTCAATATGTATGGCAAAGCAGATCAAGCGAAAAATATGCCTAACTAGTATGCCCAATAAACTATACGAACGAATCATTGTATAGTTTCAATTTTTAAATAATCCATCCAATATTTACAACAAATATTTCGGGTGGATATACAAACAATAAGAACGGTGCTCGTTTCACCTACTACGATGAAGGAGGGGCTTTTATGAAAAACATTCGTGAAGGTTTAATTCCGACTGTACTTGGATCAGCTGTCACTGCAACGGGGTATGCAATGAAACAAAAAATCGGTACGAACAAGATGCTTGCCAATACCATTTTCGGTTTCGGCCTTGCCCATATTGTATTAGGAGCAATTGACCTTGTAGAACATCGTAAGTAAGAGCAGGATATCCTGCTTAGAAAAAGCTGGCTTAAAGAATCTTTACGGTTCTTTATGGCCGGCTTTTTACTCTTATCCCTGCCTTTATTGAATTCCGCAACATACGAAGATTCTTTCATTCAATCATGATATTATTTACATAATTGTATTAAGAAAATTCAAGTAATTCTTTGCACGTAAAAATTTGCCTAAGGGGGAACTGTAAAATGTTTAAAGCGGTATTATTTGATTTAGATGGAACGTTATTGAATCGTGATAAATCGGTTGAGCTTTTTATAAACGAGCAATATGAAAGATTGTATGACTTACTTTCTCATACTCCAAAAGAGCAATATATTTCAAGGTTTATTGAATTAGACAATCATGGATATGTTTGGAAGGATAAAGTATACCAACAACTGATTGATGAATTTAAAATATCTTCAATAACTTGGGAAGAACTCCTCCAAGATTATATTGAGGAATTCAAACATCATTGTGTAGCATTTCCTCATATTCATGAAATGTTGGAAGAGCTTAAAAAAAATAAAATCGCTTTAGGCATAATTACAAATGGGTACGGTCAGTTCCAGATGGATAACATGAAAGCTTTGAGAAATATTTTGACGTAATATTAGTATCCGAGTGGGAAGGTATCAAGAAACCTAATCCCCAAATCTTTAGGAATGCATTAAAAAAATTAAACGTAGAACCTTCAGAAAGTGTATTTATTGGTGACCATCCTGAAAATGATGTGAAAGCCGCCCAAAACGTTGGAATGAAGGGAATTTGGAAAAAAGATAATCAATGGACTGGTGTAGAAGCAGATGCAATAATTGATGATTATTTAGAACTTCCTTTGATTTTGAAGAAATTAGATTTTAGCATACATAGTCATACAAAATAACATCCCTCTAACAAAAGCTTGCAAACATACTAAAAAAGCACAAACGCTGTTATATCAGTGTTTGTGCCCTATCCTATAGAACATCCTTTATACACCTTTTTATACAATCCCCACAAACCCTGATAACACGGTATTTTCACTGAAAGATCTGGTGGAACTCTCCGTATAAAGCCCTGTATCTTGTCTCCTGATTGCTCCTTTTTAAGTGATATATAGTAAAGCAGAAATCACTGCTTGCCAGCACACCCCCTGAATGTTGAGCTAAAGGTCACCCCCCTTCAGCCCTAGTCAACCATGTTATAACCACACTCCTCGCAAAACTTTTTCGGTTCATCGTAGCATTCATTGCAGTTGGCGCAATTATATATATATGACGCCGTAATATCATCAATCGTTTGCTTTGCTTTAAAGTCGGGCACTATTTCCTCCTCTTCGACACCCGCTAATTTACTAAGTTCATTTAATTCTTCAATATCTTTTTCCAGCTGCGCAATCGCGTTTTCTTTCGCCTCAATTTGTGCGAGCTGATAATTCACCATGCTGACCGAAAACAGGCTGTTGCGGTTCAAATTGACGATTTCCCCGATTTGCTGTTTCAGTATTTTGATTTCTTCTTCAATTCCATTGATTTGTTTTCGCAGTTTGGACCGGTCGACCGCAAAAGACGTTTTACTGCTAAGCGTTGTCACCTTCTTGTTGACTTTCTTCCTCCATTTCTGAAATGTGCCTTTCCCTTCACCCATAATAACCCTCCACTTCAATCAGAAATTTTTCTGGATTCAACTGGTGCATCCACTTGTTCTTCTTCACAATATGTATTTCCATGTCGAAATATGCTTTGTTATAAAATGAAACTTCAATCAGTGTGAATTTTTTTTCATCCTCACTAATTACAAGGAATGCAGGATAAATTTTTCGTTCCCATTTAAGTTCCCCGTAAAATAATAAAAGGCGCATCCCGTAAAGAAATGCGCCCGCCCGATCCAAATTTTCAACTGCTTATTTGTTCTAATAATTTACTGGAGAAATATTTCCGCGTATCTGCCATTTTAATATGCAGTAAACGCTCTTCAAGGCTTACCGGATTGATAAACGTAACGAAAGCCCCTTCCAGATTTTCATCGATCGTTTTAATCATATAATTTTCAGCAAGCAGTTCGTCAATTTGCTGAATTTCTTTTTCTACAAACTGAAATTCTGACATGATTGCACCTCGTTTACAATTTAATCTGTGGAAGCTGTTTGTTGAACACCAATTGGTTCTGGAACAGCGTCAATTTCCCAGCTGCGTCCTGCTGTAATACCTAAATATTCATCATCGCTCGGATTCACGATTTCAGCTTGCGGATACTTTTTGAACCACCAGTATTTCGCCAGCACATAATAGATTGCCGCCCCTACAAAGAAGCCGACAAGCGAAGAAAATGATGGCCAAATATTCGCGATCAGACCGCCAAGCACCCAAGCAATAATACCCGCTACATTGACACCTTTTAAATAGCGATATTGCCCTTCCACCTCATAAAGGTCCTTTACATTTACTCGTCGCTTACGGAGCAAGTAATAGTCAGCAAATAAAATACCGACAATGGAAGAAAGGATTCCGCCGACAACGAGCAGAACGCTATTTAAAATATCGAACAAACTCCAAGGCTGAACAATCGTTCCGACAATTCCGGCAATGACTACACCAATCCAGAAAGGTACTTTCGGTCCGCCGATATTCGAGAAAATCGTTGCGGCCGGAATAACGTTCGCGGACGTATTTGTTGACCACTGTGCAAGTACGATCATCGATAACAGCATCACTAGGACAATACCGCCCGCCGCTTGCTGTAGTGCGTTGACCGGATCACCTGAGCCAGTCGCCATATAACATACCGCACCAATGACGATCATCAGCGTATTGAAAATTGGCTGAACGACAAGGGAACCTAGTAACTGTGTTTTATTTCGTTTGAACCAGTTACGCTCATTTTTCGGTGCTTTGAAGTGACGGGAAAGAGTCGGCATATCCGCAGCCAATGTAGCCCAGAAGCCCATAATCGCCATCGCGACTACCATGAATGCCGTAAACTGTTCAAAACCGGTTTGCGGTGCTTCCACCCAAGACCATACCGCTTTTCCTTGCTCTTTCGCTTCAGCAGATAATTGCAAATACATCCAAATTGAAATAAAGATAATAATCGGTGCAGCGAAATCTGCGAAACGTTCAATCGATTTAATCCCTAGAGACACATTGAACAACTGCAATGTCGCAAATACAAGGAAGCAAATAAACCAGTTGTCAAAGCCGAACATAATATTTAGAATGCCGTTAATCGCCAATGCCCCGAAATACGTGTTAATCCCGAACCAGCACGACGCTGTAAACGCACGGGCAAATGACGGGAAGTGCGTACCGATCGTTCCGAATGGGGCACGCATATAAACAGGAAACGATAAGCCGTGTTCAACACCGATATCCCCGATGACGACCATGAAAATCCCGATTAAAATCGAGCCAACCAGTGTCGCCAGGATGAGCATCGGCATACTTAAATTAACAATTCCTCCTGCACCGATCGCAAATGCGGCGAGTACGATGGCCATCCCTACCCAGATGACGCCAAAGCCCATCATACCAATACTGCGATTCTCATGTGTGACAGGAAGTAAGTCTGGTGATTTTAAATAGTTACTACTTGTGCTTTTTCTGTCTGACATCGCTACACCTCTCTTTATTCAATTTTTAGGTCTACAGGACGTGGGTCAGTCAGCCGTTGTCGCACGATGCGATGCTGTTAGACTGACATCCATTCCTTTAAAAAATTGGTGCCAACTACCTCGCAATACTTGAACTGCTTGGAGCAAAACCTGCTATTAATGTCTGTCTTTCATTCCACGTCATCGGAGGCTGTGTCGGAATAAGTTCCTTCATCGAAATCGCACCTTCTGCCGGACAAACAATCGAACATAAGTTACACCCAACGCAGTCTTCCTCACGCACTTTCAGCATTGGACGGCCATCTTCTGTATACAGATCGATACATTGATGGGACGTATCTTCACAGGCAATATGGCATTTATTACAGTTAATGCAAACATCATTATTGATCTCTGCCACAACTTTATAATTTAAGTCCAAATCTCCCCAATCCGAATATTTCGGTACTGTTTTCCCAACAAGATCCATGACCGATGCTAAGCCTTTATCATCTAAATAGTTGTTTAAACCATCAATCATATCTTCAACAATACCGAAACCATGATGCATTGCTGCTGTACAAACTTGCACACTCGTCGAACCCATTAAGATAAACTCAGCAGCGTCCTGCCAGTTCGAAATACCGCCAATTCCGGAAATCGGTAAATTGATATACGGACTTCTTGCACATTCACCAACCATGTTCAGAGCAATTGGCTTAACGGCCGGTCCGCAATAACCGCCGTGCGCCCCTTTATTGCCAACATGCGGAATCGTGTTCCAAGAGTTTAAATCAACACCCGCCAAACTATTGATCGTGTTGATCATACTAATCGCATCAGCACCGCCGCGCACCGCCGCTTCCGCCGTTACAGTAATATCCGTAATATTCGGTGTCAGTTTGACGATGACCGGTACTTCAGCATATTCTTTCGCCCAATAGGTCTGCTTTTCCACCAGTTCAGGCACTTGACCCGAAGCGGCTCCCATGCCACGTTCCGCCATACCATGTGGGCAGCCGAAGTTTAATTCGAAGCCATCTACCCCAACATCCTGTACTCTTTTTACAATTTCATGCCATTTTTCTGCTTTCGGCTCCACCATTAACGATGCGATGATCGTATGATTCGGGAACCGTTTTTTCGTTTCATAAATTTCCTTTAAGTTCACTTCGAGCGGTCGGTCAGTGATGAGCTCAATATTGTTGAAACCCGCCACCTTTTGCCCATTAAAACTGACAGCAGCAAAACGTGACGAAACGTTTAAAATAGGATCCCCCAACGTTTTCCACACAGCGCCGCCCCACCCCGCTTCAAATGCACGCTGCACTTGATAGCCGGAGTTTGTCGGTGGTGCCGATGCCAACCAAAAAGGATTCGGTGACTTAATACCAGCAAAATCTATTCGTAAATCTGCCATTTCAATTCCCCCTATGCAATTTCTGAATTTGCGTTTAGTTCATAATGAATCGCGTAAGCCGAATCTTTGCCTTGCTGCGCCGCTGATACAACTGTCGCCTCACCGTATCCGTTGCCGTAAATCGCATCACCGCAAGCGTAAATTTTCGGATTCGATGTCTTCAGGCTATTATGATCTACATCAATCACACCACGTGTATTTGCCAACCCTAAATGCTCAATCAGCTCATACTGTTTCGTTTGACCGATCGCCCGAATAACCGCATCCGCCTCAATGACAAATTCAGAACCAGGAATCTCCATTAATGTCCCTTTTCCATTTTCGATGTCCGTCAGTTTCATTTTGATGCATTCCATTCCGATCACTTTCCCATTATCGTCGCCAATAATGCGCTTCGGTAATGTCAGCCACCTGAACTCAACACCGTCCTGCTTCGCAAAATCAAACTCAAAATCGTACGCCGTCATTTCGTTTGATGTACGACGGTAAACGATTTGTACTTGCTCAGCACCCAACCTTACAGAACATGTCGCTGCATCAATCGCCGTATTACCGGCACCGATAACTAGCACTTTTTTGCCTAACACTCGATCAGTGAATGAAGATTTTGATTCCTTCACAAAATCAATCGCATCATATACACCGTCCAAGTTTTCGCCCTCAACGCCAAGCATCGGTACTTTGCCCATACCAACCGCTACAATGATACGGTCATAATTTGCAAGCAGTTCATCTACCAGTACATCTTCGCCGATTTTCGTGCTCGTTTTAATTTCAACGCCGAGGTTTTGTACTTGCTGCACTTCCCACTCCACAACATCCTGCGGTAAGCGGAATGAAACGATACCGTAATAATTCAGGCCGCCCGCTTTTTCATCTGCTTCGAAAATCGTCACACCGTACCCAAGCAATGCCAGTTCACGTGCGGCAGATAACCCTGCCGGCCCGCTTCCAATAATCGCGACTTTCTTGCCGTTTGCCGGTTGTGGTGTAAACAGATTGACATTCGACTCGCGCAGCCAATCCGTTGCATAGCGCTGTAGATGACCAATTTGAATCGGTTTTTCCTCACTGTTCAACACACAAGCCCCCTCACAAAGCTCGATCGTTGGACAAACACGTGCACAGCTTGCGCCTACGGGATTTGACTCCATAATGACACGCGCTGAACCTTTCATATTATTGGAAGCAATCTTCTTAATAAAGCTTGGAATATTTATGCTCGTTGGACATGCCTTCACACAAGGTGGATCGTAGCAATACAAACAACGATTCGCTTCAACAGTTGCCGCGTATGTTGTTAAGCCACCAAATATTTCTTCAAAGTTTTTCGCTAAACTATTGCTCATTTCATAACAACCCTCTCCAGTTTGATTTGTTATTACTTTTAGCTATACCTTCGTTAACCTTTACAGATGATTTGACGCTTGTTTATTAAATTCAGCCGATGCCCCAATCACCTGCTGAATGAAGATAAGCCCCGGCGGATGCCACAGATTTTTAATGGAATGGATGTCAGCCTAAAAACGTCGTATTGTGCGACAAAGGCTGACTGACCCACGTCCTGTGGGCCTAAAATCTGGACACAATTACTCAAAAGCGAATTGATTGTGTTATGAAGTTACTTTAGTGGAACCCTTTACTTCACGACGGATATACTTGCCGCTTCCAAGCTGTCCGACGAATTTTTTATCTTGAATAACATATTCACCGCGCACGAGCACACTTGTCGGCTCACCCGTCACTTCAAGCCCTTCAAATGCGTTGTAGTCCACATTCATATGATGTGTTTCTGCAGAAATCGTACGTTTTACTGTCGGATCGAATAATACGATATCCGCATCCGAACCGACCGCGATCGTTCCTTTTTTAGGGAATAGCCCAAAAATTTTCGCAGACTGCGTCGAAATCATATCAACAAACTCATTTTCTGTAATGCGGCCTTTCGCAACACCTTCCGAATACAGTACAGAGAAACGGTCTTCGATAAACGGCCCGCCATTCGGGATTTTCGAGAAGTCATCTTTCCCTAATGTTTTCTTGCCGTTGAAGCTGAATGAACATTGGTCTGAACCAATCGTTTGCAGCTGCTTCGCTTTCAGTGCATTCCACAATACTTCCTGATGCTCTACCGGACGTAACGGTGGTGACCATACATATTTCGCGCCTTCAAAATTCGGCTTTTCCAATGCTGTCTGGTCAAGCACTAAATACGGCGGACAAGTTTCCCCTAACACGTTGTAACCTTTATTACGTGCCGAAATGATTTCATCGACCGCTTCTTTACACGTTACATGCACGACATATAACTGCGCTCCCGCTAAATTCGCCAGCTCAATCGCACGCTTCGTCGCTTCCCCTTCTACTTCAGGCGGACGAGTAAGCGCATGATAAATCGGCTCCGTCTGACCATTCGCTTTCGCTTCTTCTACTAGCTCATCGATAACCGATCCGTTTTCACAATGGACCATCACCGTTGCACCAAGCTTCTTCCCGACTTTAAACGCCTGGAATAACGTACGATCCGTCGCCTGGAACTCCTTCGCATAAGCAAGAAACACTTTGATCGAGCTGATCCCGCCTCTTTCCAATGCTTCCGGTAATTCCTGCAGGCGCTGCTCATTCAAATCACCGATCATTAAGTGGAAGCCATAGTCGATCACGGCCTTATCTTGTGCCTTGCCATGCCACGTATCAATCGCATCCATCAATGTTGGCGAGCCCGCACTAATACAGAAATCGATAATCGTCGTCGTTCCACCGTATGCCGCAGCAATCGTTCCTGATTGCCAGTCATCATCAGTTACCGTATTGTTGAACGGCATATCAAGATGGGTATGAGGGTCAATACCACCCGGGAATAAAAGCTTTCCTGTTGCATCAATAATTTCTGCTTCCGCATCTTCTATTTTTGCTGCAATTTGAGTGATGATCCCGTCCTCAATCAGCACATCCCCTTTAAACGTATCCGCAGCAGTAACAATTGTTCCCCCAGTAATAATCTTTTTCATATGAACCCTCCTAGTTTTCTAGTAATTTCTATTGAAAAAATGAAAAACCAAAGCGAAGATTAATTTCGATTCTAGTACTATTAACTTTTGAGAATATTTACTAGTTTTTAAGCATATAATTTAATATATAGTATTATATGTAACAATTAGTAACATAATATCTAATTAACGGAAAAAATTTAAATAAATATTTTCTGTTAATAAAACCCTTGTGAATCCTTTATAAATATAACTTTACTGAATATTTAGAATAAAATTAATATACAAAAGGTAATTTTTTCCGTAAATATTTTAGACAAAAGGTTAAAAGTTGTAAGGAAATATACTGTATTTATGTAAGTTTTTCTAACATAATGTATTGTTTTTGTCGGGTATTTAGTAGGAGGAAGCTTCGGTGAAGAGTTTTCTAATATGTTACGGAGTTGTTCTAATATATTTTTATTTGTTCTAATAAAGTTTGGATTTTCTAATATATCCTTCTCTTGTTCTAATATGTGTCCGCCATGTTCTAATATCTCCCCCAAATCTTCAAATATCCATTCTGTTTCTTCTAATATCCGCTGGCAATGTTCTAATAAACCTATTACTCGTTTACTCACCCGTCTAAAATAAGTACTTGTAGACACCTATACCGCCCAACTGTTCTAATAACCGGCCCACTTCTTCTAATAACCGCTCTCATTGTTCTAATAAAACTATAAAACCGCCTTCACCAAGCCCAAATCAGTATCCACACACCCCATCATCCCAACAAAATACCAGCCTAACCCCACTTCCGGAATTAGGCTGGTATTTGCATGTATTTTAGTTGTTGCTAGGGAAAGCGAATGTCGATGCTGTCGTTTCTTTTGTGTCTGGCCAGCGTTCCGATACCGTTTTCGTTTTCGTAAAGAATCGGGCCTGATCCGGACCAAACATATGCCCTTCACCAAAGCGCGAACCTTTAAAGCCGGCAAAGTTATGATAGCCGACAGGGATTGGAATCGGCACATTGACGCCGACCATGCCTACATCAATTTCCGTTGTAAACTTACGAGCTGCTGCACCATCATTCGTGAAGATCGTAACGCCATTCGCCAGATCCTGACCGTTAATGAAATCAATGGCCTCCGAAAGTGTACTCACGCGCACGACATTACGAGCCGGACCGAATACTTCCTCATCAAAAATCTCCATCTCCTTCGTAATATTATCCAGTAATGTCGGACCAACGAAGAAGCCTTCCGCGTTTTTCACGATATCCAGTTCACGGCCGTCGACTACAACCGTCGCACCTTGACGTTCCGCTAAATCGATCGCTTTTAAAATATTCTCTTTCGACTCTTTCGAAATGACCGGACCAAAATCCGTGCCTTCCTCTTTATAGCTGCCCACTTTTAAGTTGCTGATTTTCTCTTTCAAAATCGCCACAAGTCGATCAGCCGTCTCTTCACCAACCGGCATAATTGTAGAAATTGCCATGCAACGTTGGGAAGCCGCGCCATATGCAGCACCGATAAACGCATTCGCCACTTGCTCTAAATCCGCGTCCGGCATAACGACCATATTATTTTTCCCGCCGCCTAAAGCCGTAACGCGCTTACCGTATTTCGAACCCGTTTCGTAAATATATTTCGCAACAGGTGTCGAACCGACAAATGAGATCGCTTGAACAGTCGGGTTTTCCAACAGCTCATTTACCGCATCTTTACTGCCGTTTACAACTGTCCAGATTCCGTCCGGCAAACCTGCCTTTTTCCATAACTCACTGACAAACAGCGAAGTCATCGGCACCTTTTCGGATGCTTTTAAAATAACCGCGTTCCCAACAGCGACTGCCATCGATGTTTGCGCTAACGGCACCATAATCGGGAAGTTAAATGGCGAGATAGCCGCTACAACACCTAAAGGATACTTCGCAGAGTAGGCATTAATTTGCCCGCCCACATTTACCGAATATTCCCCTTTCACAAGATGAGGCGCACCGATTGCCAAGTCAACTGACTCCAGGGCACGTGTCACTTCACCGCGCGCATCCTCCAACGTTTTCCCGCTCTCCGTACAAATAATATCCAACAGCTGCTCCATATTTTCCGTCAGTAAAAATCGGAAACGCATCAACACTTCCGCACGCTTCGCAACAGATAGATCACGCCATGCCGGAAAAGCTGCTTTTGCTGCTGCAATGGCTTCACGTGTTTCTTCAGCTGTCGCAATCGGAACTTCGGCAATTACTTCGCCTGTCGTCGGGTTATAAACTTTCGAATAGTTGTTGCTCTTCCCTTCGACCAATTCACCATTGATAAAATGTGTTAACTTTTTTACCGAAACTGCTTCTGTCATTATGATGATCCCCCTTTATTTAATACTGTTTACTGCTTCAATCACTGTATTGGCAATCAGATCTTTTTCTTCCACTGAAATCGAAAGCGGTGGTGACAGCGTTAATATATTGTTGAAGTTCGCGACCGTTACACCGTTTTTCCCGATAATGACGCCCTTTTTCTTACAGTAGCCAATCACTGCATTCACGCGTTCAACATCAAGCGGTGCCTTCGTTTCTTTATTTTCCACAAGCTCAATACCAATCAATAATCCTTTTCCGCGAATATCACCTACGAATGGATGATCATTTAAATTTTCTTGCAATGTGCGCTTAAGTGATTCTCCAAGAACAACGGATTGCTCAAATAAATTTTCGCGTTCCATAATTTCAATGTTTTTCAATGCGACAGCACATGCAACCGGTGAACCGCCAAATGTATTAATATGACGGAAAAACTCATAGTCCCCGTTCGCGATAAATTGCTCGTAAATTTCACGGCGGATTGCAGTTGCTGATAATGGCATGTAGGCACTTGTTAAACCTTTTGCCATCGTCACAATATCCGGCTTAATGTCATAGTTTTGGAATCCGAACGCTGTACCTGTACGTCCGAAGCCACAGATTACTTCGTCAACGATTAAAAGCGCACCATGTTTCTCGCATACCTCTTTTACACCTTTCAAGTAATCTTCGTTCGGTATAATGACACCGCCACCTGTAATAATCGGCTCCATAATGACAGCGGCGATTGTTTCGGACATTTCCCAAGTCATTACTTGATCAATGTTTTTCACACTAGGCAATGTTGTAGCATCGCCGTTTTCCGCCTGTTCCGGATTCCGGTATTGATCAGGTGGTGCCACATGTAAAAAGCCGGGTGCAAGCGGCTCGTATTTATATTTGCGTTGCGCTTGGCCTGTTGCTGCTAAAGCGCCCATTGAACTCCCATGATAAGCACGGTAGCGGGAAATAATTTTATAACGGGTCGTATCACCTTTTTGCTGATGATATTGTCTTGCCACTTTAAACGCAACTTCATTTGCTTCCGATCCGCTGTTCGAATAGAAGACAACATATTCGTCACCAAGCAGTTCACTGATTTTCTGGCTCAGCAAAATTGCAGGGGTGTGCCCATTCGTCAGCGGTGTATAAGAATTTTTAAGCATTTGCTCGTAAGCTGTGTCGGCAATTTCCTTACGACCATAACCAATATTTGTACACCAAAGCCCTGCCATTGCATCCAAATATTTATTGCCATCGATATCTGTCAGCCAAGCCCCTTCCGCTCGTTCAACGATAAATGTTGCTTCTGGGTTATACGGCTTCATCGAGTGCCATACATGTTTTTCGTCATTTGCTTTCCAGTTATACTCTACATATTGGCTCATGCATTTCCCTCCTACATTCCTAAACTCTATTTCTATTTTCGCTTATTGGAAGATTAAGGGCATTATACATAGTGTCAAATGGATGTTTGCCTTGATTTCACATTTAGCACATGAGGATATCCTGATCAGGCAAGGGGGTTGATTTCCATTCCGGGTCGGACGCTTTCCGCGGGCACGAGGCCAACACGATGTTGGTCACAAATGCGTTGCCACAGGACGTGGCGTTCTTAGCTTTTGTTCCTATTCCTAGTCTCAGGCGTCAGTGCTCCTGCCGCTACGCTTTCGTCGCAAAATAAATTTCGCTGTTCCCGCTGGAAGCTTGCTTGTAGCGAAAAACGCCAGCCGTCAGCTAGTGTTTTAGCAGTGCGAAAGGTGAAACCGTCAGCACGAACACTCACCTCCCCTCCATTTCAATCAACGCATTTGATATTTAATTGCATCATCTTCAATCATGGCATCTATACCTTCACACCCTCATAATAGTTATGCTTCGTCATGAGCAGCATGATTTCCAGGCAGAGCCGGTTTTCGTACTTCATAAAATCACTGCCGATGATCTGTTCCACTTTTTCCAGGCGGTGATAAAGAGTTTGGCGGACGATAAACAGTTTTTCGGCAGTTTCCTTTTTTAGTCCGTTACACTGAAAATAAACATCGAGTGTTTGAATTAAATTCGCGTTGTGCTTGCTGTCATACTGGCTGAGTTTTTCGATTTTTTCCATTGCCGCCTGCATAAGACTGCTGTTGTTTTGCAGAACTTTCACCATATGGTACAACACCAGTTCATCATAAAAATACGAAAGCTCTGTATGTTTCATCCGGATCTGCAAGGTTTCCTGCGCTGTTTGATAGCTTTCTTTCAATTCATTGTAATGCGTAACATATTTCCCAACAGCAATAAGCATGTCCTGTTTACTTTGATGAATCATCTCATTCATTACTCGGTTCATCCGCTCTTTATACGTAGCTCCCTGCGCCAAATCGTTGATGATAAAAATTAAATATTGGGACTGCTCGACAATAAATGTGTAAAACCCTTCTTTCTGCAGTGCCTGGCGAAGATTGATTTTATAATTCGTTAAATCCTTTATTGCATTCTTTCTTCTAAGCTGATGAATCATGACCATCCAACCATTGTGCTTCAGTTTTTGATCGATCTCTTCGATAAAATAAAGCAATTCATCATCGCTGTTTTCACCTTCGAGCCATTTCTCAAAAAACTTCCGGTTTTCGCTTTCCAATTTTTCTTCAATATATAAATCTCTTAAAATAAACTGAGACAGCGTAACTACAGTTCGGTCCAAAATAAGTAAATCCAATTCCGTCATTTCTCTTTTTTCGGAGTATATATAGACCGTCCCGTACAACTGATCAAATAAATTCACTTCAATCTTTGCTTTATGTTTACTACCTAAAAGATTGATATACTTTTCGCAATTTTCAATCTTTTTATTCGGGATTGCGAGACTTGTTCCTTTGTTCACATCAAAATAAATATCCACGTTTAAATACTTTTGCATATACTGCAAAATCTTCACTTTGTCGTTCACTTTTAAAACATAGTTGTTGATCTTCTGGGAATAATCTTCGAGCTGCCTTAAAATATCGTACTGCTGATGAATGATCGCTGTATGCAAATCTTGCGTAATGCCGACAAACGGGACAATTTCCTGAAAAACGATGAGCGGAAAATCCAGTTGATCTGCCAGTTTAATGACACTTTCCGGAATCGTTTGAATGTACATACCTAATTCAATACATAGCCCGGCTACATCTAATTCATTAAGTTGCTTTACAAAGTTCAGAAAGCCTTGTTCATTATCTTTTAAAATGACGCCCGTTGTCAGAATGAGCTCATTTCCTTTTATCAGCTGCTTCACATCGGTAACTTCCAATATATGAATCCATTTGATCGCATGGTTTAAGCCGGTTTGACCTGCGACGACCTTCGCCGATTCAAAGTATTTTCGATTTAGAACTTCTTTTACGGTTAACATAAGCAGCCCCCTATCATTAACAATTCGTCCATACAATTATTGTATCATTTTACATTAAGTATATATTAATTTGTTATATGCTAGTGCTAATGTTTATATATTATTGAATTTAAGGGGGAATTTTATGTTAAAAACAAACCGCGAACGACTTCAAAACACTATTGATTTATTTAGCCAATTTGGGGCAACAGAAAATAATGGTGTCACACGTTTAAGCCTATCTCCCGAAGATATTCTCGCCCGCAACAAGTTCAAGGAAATTTGTGAACAGCTTGGCATGACGGTAACGGTTGATGATATGGGCACTATGTACGCAACACTGCCATCCAACTCCGATAACTTGCCGATTGTCATCGGCTCACATTTAGATTCCGTCATAAAGGGAGGACGCTTTGATGGGGTGCTTGGTGTTTTAACTGCACTGGAAGCTGTCCAAACAATTATTGATGAAGAACTCGAACTAAATCACCCTATAACAATAGTAAACTTCACAAACGAAGAAGGTGCACGTTTTGAACCGTCCTTAATGGCTTCAGGTGTTCTTTCAGGAAAATTCGATAAGGAAAAGATGTTCGCTTCGACGGATCGTAAAGGGGTAACATTTGAACAAGCCTTGAAAGAAAGCGGCTATGAAGGCGATGTCGCAAACCGTCTAACCGAAGCGCATGCCTATTTGGAGCTTCATATTGAGCAAGGTCCGGTTTTGGAACATTATAAAAAAGAAATCGGAGTCGTAGAAGGCGTTCTTGGCATGGTATGCTATGACATTACATTAACCGGTGAATCGAACCATGCGGGCACTACCCCTATTTCCATGCGTAAAGACAGTATGTTTGCCGCGATGCAGATCATTTCCATCCTGCAAAATAAACTAAAACAGCTTCCTGAAGATCTTGTTTATACAATCGGACGTATCAATGCCTACCCGAATATTCATACGGTCATCCCGAGTAACGTAACTTTCTCGTTGGAGTCCCGCCACCAAGACCCTGCAGTCATCCAGCAAGTGGAACAAATTATTTTTGACCTTCCTAAAGAAATCGAAAACTGCGAGCTGAGCTACCAAAAACTATGGAGCCGGGATACGGTCTATTTCGCACCGGAAGTTGTCCATGCTGTAGCAGCAAGTACAGATGAACTGGGCTATTCACGCCATCATATGTTCAGCGGTGCGGGCCACGATGCTCAATTTATCGCAGGATATATTCCTTCTACAATGATTTTTGTTCCAAGTGCGAAAGGCTATAGTCACCGGGAAGATGAATATACTTCCTACGAAGAATGTTCAAAGGGTGCCGATGTCCTTGTTAATGCAATATTGAAAGTAGCCGAATCTTCGGTTTCACCCGTTAAGTCTGCTAGTGTAAAGTAAGGGTTTTTATGATGAAATCAATAGGTTTGCCCTCCTCTTCTTATTAGGTGAACATACTATATGGTATCTAGTAGAAGGAGGTGGGATGATGAGACGTCCTGCAATGGGGTTCTGCTTCCCTGGTTACCGTTACTGCGGACCTGGCTGCAGCGGACCTGGTGCACCAACGAATGCAGTCGATAATTGCTGTCTGCACCACGATGCTTGTTATGCAAGTGGCTACGATAAAAGATATTGTGACGCAATTTTTCAACAATGTTTAAATCAATACAAAAACCCCTCAACGAAAATGGGGAGGGACGCAAATTTATTTTCCAGAGCGATTCGGCTAAAGAATTTTCTAATATAGTCCTTATAAACTTGGACAAAACGAAACACCTCAATTTTCTCTGGGAGAAAATTGAGGTGTTTCTGCTTACCCTAGAATTGATTTCCGTTCCGGGGACGCTTTCCAGGGGCGTGGCGTGAGGCCAACACGATGTTGGTCACAAAAGCGTTGCCACAGGACGTGGCGCTCTTAGCTTTTGTTCCTAAGTCTCAGGCGTCACGCTATTTCCCTAGGAGTCGCCCCTGCACTCCAATCAATTCATAAAGTTTAAGTTTCAAAATACCGGTTTTATCATATTTTTCACTTATAAATTAATCGATTTTCTGCCCTGTAATTTCTTCTAATTTACCGTTTTCTTTAATTTTTGCTAGACCTTCATTTAAACGGTTCAGTAACTCAGTGTTGCCCTTTTTTACCATGAAGCCGTAATATTCTTTTTCAAACTGATCCGATTCAATCGCTTTTAGTCCTGAATCCGGATTGTTCTTTAAGTACTCGATGACAACCGCATTATCGCCAAATGCCGCTGCTGTTGCACCATTGATTACTTCCTGGAATGCTATCGGCTGGTTTTCATACGCTAAAATTTTTGAACTTGATTTTCCTTGCAAGTTTTGTGCTGCAATATGCCCTGTTGTATTAATTTGAACAGAAACTTTTTGATCTTTCAACTCATCCAATGTTTTGATTGGTGAATCCTCTTTCACAACAATCATTAATGATGCTTCATAATACGGATCTGTGAAATCATACGTCTCTTTACGCTCATCTGTAATGGTAATGCCTGATGCACCTAAGTCCAGTTCGCCGTTCGTAATTTGCTGGAATACCGGCTCCCAACCGACATTTCGGAATTCAACTTCTGAACCGATTTCTTCACCGATTGCATTCATAATATCTACATCGATTCCAACAATTTCACCTTTATCATTCATCGATTCAAATGGGGCAAATGTTGCTTCCGTTCCTACTAACAGCTTTTTAACGCCACCTTCTCCGGATGTTGCGCTTCCTGATGTTTCATCATCCGCTGTACCGCATGCGGCTAAAATGATTGTTAATGCCATTAGCAGCATTGTTATGAAAAACTTCTTTGTTTTGAACATTATAAAACCCCCTCTAATTTTGTTAAGATTATACATTTTTTAGTAGTGCCACACAATATGTAATTCTAAATCTTCTGATAGTTTAGGCGATAAAAATTTGCCCAATAATTTATGCTACTAAAATATCTACTACTCATATAGTGTTGATTTCCATTTCGGGTCGGACGCTTTCCGCGGGCACGAGGCCAACACGATGTTGGTCACAAAAGCGTTGCCACAGGACGTGGCGCTCTCAGCTTTTGTTCCTAGTCTCTCGCTCGGTGCTCCTGCCGCTTCGCTTTCGTCGCAAAATAAATTTTGCTATTCCCGATGGAAGCTTGCTTGTAGCGAAAGGCGCTAGCCGTCAGCTAATGTTTTAGCAGTGCGAAAGGTGAAACCGTCAGCACGAACACTCGCCTTCCCTACATTCCAATCAACGCTTTTTATATATTTGTGCATTCTTCTAAACTTAGTAAGACGCAATATAAAAAACTACCTTCTACTACTCAACATAATAGAAGATAGTTTACCTACATTTATAGTACTTTTCCTAAAAAGGCTTTTGTACGTTCGTTTTGCGGGTTGCCGAATACTTCATCCGGGTGCCCTTGCTCTACGATATAGCCGCCATCCATAAACAGTACACGGTCGCCTACTTCACGTGCGAAGCCCATTTCATGTGTTACGACAACCATTGTCATCCCTTCTTTTGCAAGGTTTTTCATTACTTCCAAAACCTCTTTTACCATTTCCGGGTCAAGGGCTGATGTTGGTTCGTCAAACAGCATCACTTTCGGCTTCATTGCCAATGCGCGGGCAATCGCTACACGCTGCTGCTGACCGCCTGATAACTGCTGTGGGTAGTTATAGGCTTTTTCACGCAAACCGACCTTATCCAATAGCTCCAGTGCCAGTGTTTCGGCATCGGCTTTGTTCAGTTGACGAATTTGCATCGGTGCCATCGTAATATTATCGATGACCGACATATGCGGGAATAAGTTGAACTGTTGGAATACCATCCCTACTTCTGTACGGATCTCGTTAATATTTGTTTTCGGATCATTAATTTTAGTACCCTCAATATAGATTGCACCATCCGTTACTTCCTCCAGCAAATTCATGCAGCGAAGAAACGTTGATTTCCCAGAACCGGATGGCCCGATGACACAAACTACTTCCTTTTCACGTACTTCATAATCGATTCCTTTTAACACTTCGAGCTTGCCAAAATGCTTGTGTAAGTTTTCTACTTTAATCATTTACGCGCGCTCCTTTTTCTTACGTGGGTTGTAATTAATATCAACTCGTTTTTCGATAAATGCAATAAGCTTCGTTACAGCATACGTCAATACAAGGTATAGGAACGCTGCGAATAAATAAGGCTCCCAGAAACGCTGATACGTTCCGGCTACTACTTTACTTACATATAAAATCTCGGCCCCGGCGATTACCGTTACAAGTGAAGAATCCTTTAACAATGCGATAAATTCATTCCCTAATGGTGGAATCATACGACGAAACGCCTGCGGTAAAATAACTTTGCGCATCGCCTGGCCCTGTGTTAACCCTAATGACCTTGCAGCTTCCATTTGCCCTTTGTCGATCGACTGGATCCCTGCACGGAAAATTTCTGCATTGTACGCGGCACTGTTTAAAATCAGACCGACAATACCCGATACCCACCAACCTTGCGATGTTCCAAAAATAGTTGGAATAACAGCTAAGTGAATTAATAATAATTGTACGAGCATTGGCGTACCACGGAATACGTCGACATAAATTTTAGCCGGCCAGTAAATCCATTTTTTTGTTGAAACCTGGCCTAATCCTAAAACTAGACCGAATATGATACCACCAATATAACCACATGCTGTTAAAACAATAGTCGCCCAAAGTCCTTTTGCATATAGTTCACGGTAGTTCCAGATTATATCCCAACGGAAAAAATCAAAAAAGTCCATCTGAAACCCTCCAATAAATTAAAATATAGCTTATTCGATTTCCGTACCTGTTATTTCAGCTAACTTGCCATTGTCTTTAATTTTTTGAAGACCTTCATTTAAAATATCCAATAGCTCTTTGTTGCCCTTTTTCACCATAAAGCCGAAGTAGTCTTTCTCAAATGAGTTATCTTCCACTGCTTTTAAGCCAGAATCAGGATTGTTTTCAAGGTAATCTAAAATAACTGCATTATCACCGATTGCGGCATCTGCTGCACCTGTCAGCACTTCCGTTAACGCAACAGAGAAGTTTTCATATGCTAAAATTTTTGAGCTTGCAACGCCTTGCAATTCCTGTGCTGCGATGTGGCCTGTTGTATTAATCTGTACTGCAATTTTTTTGTCTTTAATATCTTCCAGCGATGCCACTGTCGAGCCTTCTTTTGTCACGATCAGTAAAGTTGCTTCATAGTAAGGATCTGTAAAGTCATATGATTCTTTACGCTCATCTGTAATTGTAATAGCCGCTGCACCCATATCCACTTCGCCAGTTGTTACTTGGCTCATCATTGAGTCCCAGCCTACATTTTTCACTTCTGTTTCAATACCCATCTCTTCGCCGATCGCTGCTAAAATCTCTGAATCTAAGCCGACAACATTTCCTTTATCATCTAAGTATTCAAATGGTGCATATGTAGCTTCCGTACCTGCAACAATTTTCTTATATTCTTTATCCCCTGTAGATGTAGATTCGTCCGCTCCACATGCTGTTAAAATCATTGAAGCTGCAGCTAATGGTGCTGCCCATTTAAATAGTTTTCTAGTACTCATTATGAATATCCTCCTGGATGTAGTAGTTTTTTTGTTAATAACATGTTCAATTATATTAATTCCGCAATTAATATACAACATTTAATTTTTAAAAAATTGATTATTATTGCAGTATGATGAATTATTATAACAAAATTAACGGTAAAATGGCATATAATTAAATATTTATTCATTATATTACTATTTCGTTATTGTGTTTCCTCCTCCAAAAAGACTCTAACTCCATTACATATATTCCCTGTTATTTAAAATATATGTCAATTAGATAGGTAATTTTTTTCCAAAACAAAAAAGACTGCACAAGAGGTGAGCCTCTCATACAGCCTTGGAGTATTAATTAGTCAGAGAACGAATGAAGGATAAAAAGAACCGGTACAGTGATTCCTTCTATCCTACTAAAACTTCATTCTCCATTGCAAAAAAATCTCAGATGATTTTTGCAATTGATATTGAAACGTATATTAAAACAGTAAAATGGTGCCCCCTAAAGGACATGATAATATGGTCTATCTAACTAGTTTTGTGAAAACACAACATTTAATAATGTACTAATTTTTCACATATAATTCAAGTATAAATTGTGATTTTTAATAAAGAATTTTATTTTTTATAGGAAGAGCGTTTAAATTAGATTGGTTTAGGAAACTTATAGTGTAGCGTCAAAAATAAACTGTAGAAAAATGGAAGAGAAAGATTATTTTAACTCTATATAGATCAGTAATAATCTTTAAAAAGAAAGCGCCCTCGGAGGGAATCGAACCCCCAGCCTCAGAACCGGAATCTGAAGTGTTATCCATTACACCACGAGGACATATAAATAAGAATATGTGCAACTTTTTTCATTATACAGATGGAACCCCTTATTTTCAACTGTAAAATTCAGAGTTTATATTTGACCATAACTGACTAATACGTGTATGATATGTTTACAGCTGAAATATTTGTCATTTTCAGCAAAAGTAATCGAATATAAGCTTTAACAAAGGGAGGATTTTTCAATGAACTTAATTCCTACAGTTATTGAACAAACAAACCGCGGCGAGCGTGCATATGACATTTATTCACGTTTACTTAAAGACCGCATCATTTTATTAGGTAGTGGGATTGACGACAATGTTGCGAACTCAATCGTAGCACAGCTATTATTTTTAGAAGCAGAAGATCCAGATAAAGATATCTACCTATATATCAACTCACCAGGTGGCTCTATCACTTCAGGTATGGCGATCTACGATACAATGAACTTCATCAAACCTGATGTATCAACAATCTGTATCGGTATGGCTGCATCAATGGGTGCATTCCTGCTTTCTGCTGGTGCAAAAGGCAAACGTGTTTCTTTACCAAACGCAGAAGTAATGATTCACCAACCACTTGGCGGTGCACAAGGTCAAGCAACAGAAATCGAAATCGCTGCAAAACGTATTTTACACCTACGTGAAAAACTAAACCGCATCATGGCTGAAAACAGTGGCCAAGATTACGAAACGTTAGCACGCGACACAGATCGTGACAACTTCATGTCTGCAGAGCAAGCATTGGAATACGGTCTTATCGATAAAATTTATGAGCGTAACCAATTAAAATAATCGATTCATTCAAGCATACAAGATTCATCTTGTATGCTTTTTTGTATTTTAAAAAATAAGCACAGCCGTTCATGTAAACTGAACTGGCTGTGCTTTTGTCTTAATCCGCTTTTTCAATAAGTAGTTGTAATGCGTTGATTGCTTTTTCTTCGTCATGGCCGTCTGCCCATAATGTGACAACCGTGCCTTTTGCAACGGCAAGGCTCATAATGCCCATGATCGACTTCGCATTCACTTTTTTCGTATCCTTTTGTAAATAGACATCTGCTTTATAACGATTTGCCTCTTGGACGAACAAAGCCGCCTGTCTTGCTTGTAAGCCCGATTTTAACTTTACTTCTACTTGTTTTTCAATCATCTTGAAATACTCCCTTTCACAACCGTTCATCGCTTCTATGTTTATCTTAACGAAATTGTCCGAAAAGAACAACAATTGGAAACATCTTTTATGAAATCGTTACCAATTTTTTTATTACGCCATGACGTATGTGCTCCATACGCGCAAGTGGATTTATATATTCTCTCCACGACGGAGCGCATCCGCGATTTCATCGATTTTGCGCAGACGATGATTGACACCTGATTTACTGACAACGCCAGTTGAAACCATTTCACCGAGCTCTTTTAATGTCACGTCCTGATATTCTACACGAAGACGTGCAATTTCCCGCAGTTTTTCCGGCAGCTGATCAAGCCCTACCGCATTATCGATATAGCGGATATTTTCCACTTGCCTCAATGCCGCGCCAATTGTTTTATTTAAGTTGGCCGTTTCACAGTTTACAATACGGTTTACACTGTTCCGCATATCTCTAATAATCCGAACATCTTCAAACTTCAGCATCGCCTGAACAGCACCGACTAAATTCATAAAATCCGAAATCTTTTCAGCTTCTTTTAAATACGTGACAAAGCCTTTTTTCCGTTCAATTGTTTTCGCATTTAGATCATAGCGGTTCATGAGCTCTGCCAACGCTTCCCCGTGCTCCTTATATAAAGAATAGATCTCCAAATGGTAGGAAGAGGTTTCCGGATTGTTTACCGAGCCTCCTGCCAAAAAGGCTCCACGTAAATAGGCACGGCGTTCATTTTCTTTCGGTATGATTGATTTGGCGATTGTATGATTAAACTCAAATGAATTTGAGACAATTTCTAAATCCGCAAGAATTTCCCGCGCACCTTCCCGTACACGGCATATATACACATTGTTCTTTTTAAGACGCATCTTCTTTCGAACAAGCAACTCTACATTATATGGATAAAGCTTTTTTACAATTGTATAAAGCCGACGTGCGATTGCCGCATTTTCTGTTTGTACGTCTAAGCTTAATTGGCGATTCGCAAAACTTAACGAACCGTTCATCCGTATAAGAGCAGAAACTTCTGCCTTTAAACTACTATCACCTGCTTCTACTTGCGTCAGTTCTTTCTTTGTTTCAGATGCAAATGACATGGATTCGCTCCCCCTTTCCTAGCAACCTATGTAGTGTTTGTTTCATACTACTATTCTTGCATCGTTTGTCTTTTCTTTACTGTATATTCCCAAAGCCATTCAGCGAGATTTACCGCATCATGACGTACTGTTCCATTTTCAATAAGCGCAATCTCTTTTGGAATAATATTAATGCCCATTTCTTGCAATCTTTCAATATCAAACTTAACAGGCTCAGCATTTTCCTCCCGATAATTTTCGTAAATCGAAGGAGGTAGCTCCTTTTCATTGATCAGTACCGATTCGATAAATGCTTCTCCCACATGCTCATGGATTGCTTCTATATGCTGTGAGGCAGTAAAGCTTCTCGTTTCGCCTTGCTGTGTCATTAAATTCGCAATATAAATCTTTTCACCTTTCGCACGAATAACCGCCTGCCCAATTCCTTTAACCAATAAATTCGGAATGATGCTCGTATAAAGGCTGCCAGGTCCAATCAAAATAAAATCTGCTCGTTCAATCGCATGAACTGCAGCAGGTAATGGTTTGAGGTTACTAGGCTCCAAGTATACCCGTTTAATCGGTGCATGGCCTGATGGAATTTTCGACTCGCCTATAATGTCCGATCCATCCGATAACTCGGCATGTAATGTAACCTTTTTATTGGCCGCTGGGATGACCTTTCCGTGCACATTGAGTACTTTGCTCATTTCAGCAATCGCATGGTTAAAATCACCTGTAATTTCCGTTAAAGCGGTCAACATCAAATTCCCGAGCGAATGTCCGCCTAAATCATTTGATTGGGAAAAGCGATATTGAAACATCTGCTCCACTAACGGTTCTACATCAGAAAGCGCGGCAATTACATTTCGCACATCTCCGGGCGGCGGGATATCATAGTCATCCCGCAAACGTCCGGAAGAGCCACCGTCATCTGCAACCGTAACGATGGCCGTAATATCAAAAGGATGCTGCTTTAAACCGCGTAATATTGTAGAAAGGCCTGTCCCCCCGCCAATTACGACGATTCTTGTTCTCTTTTTTTTCATCTCATCAATCCTTCCTATGATTGATATCTCTATGTGTAACGATGACTTGATCATTTTTTGCCAATAGCTTCCCGAAGTATTCAGCAAGTGTAACGGAGCGATGTTGCCCGCCCGTACAGCCGAAAGCGATGACAAGCTGTGATTTGCCTTCATTACGGTAATGAGGAATCATGAATGTGAACAAGTCAGTCAGTTTGGCAATTAGCTGTTGTGTTTCTTCTGTTGCTAGTACGTAAGAGGAAACTTCTGTTTGTAGCCCTGTTTTATGTCGCAATTCTTCAACATAGTAAGGATTTTTCAAAAAGCGAACATCGAATACTAAATCTGCATCAATCGGCAGCCCATGCTTAAATCCAAATGACATAATGTTTAACGAAAACGTAGGACTGCTCATATTGCTGAATTCCTGGGCGATGCGTTCACGTAATTCCCGTGGCTTTAACTGGGAAGTATTGACGATCGATTTGGCGCGCCCTTTTACTTCAGAGAGCAGTTCGCGCTCCAATTGAATCCCTTCCAGCGGTAATCCCTGAGGTGCAAGCGGATGTGATCGGCGTGATTCTTTATAGCGCCGAACTAATGTGGCATCATCGGATTCCAAAAATAAAATACGGAGTAAAATATCTTCTTCGTCCAGTAGTGCGTCGAGCGATTCGATCAATGAGCCAAAAAATTCTCTCCCACGTAAATCCATAACAACTGCCATACGTGAAATCTTTTTTTCGGAATCCTTCATTAGCGCTAAAAAAGTCGTTAAAAGTTCCGGAGGTAAATTATCTACACAGTAATAACCTAGATCCTCAAAACTTTGAACTGCTACCGTTTTGCCCGCCCCTGACATTCCCGTAATAATCACTAACTCATGTGTATAGCTCGAACTAGCCACTTATTTCATCTCCTCTAGTTTTGTTCCGTCGAGTTTTGAATTTTTTCGCTGATTAGCTCAAAATCCTCTGTATATTCAAATGTACCATATTGCGTACCTTGATTTAATGCTGCAAATAATAAATTCGTTCGGTCACCTGCCGCCATCGGAAGATCCTTTAAACGTTCAATTTCATACCAGCTTAAAATGCCTTCCCGCGTTTCGACAAATGGTGTTCCTTCAACATCAGTTGCGATAAATGTGTACAGCATCCACTCATCGACGACTGTATCTCCATTTTTGATAACCATTGTGTATACACCTTTTAAATGAACGTCTTTTGGTGTTAGATTCGTCTCTTCCTGAAATTCGCGTATAGCGGAGTCATAGATGGATTCTCCTGGCTCCATTTTCCCACCGGGTGCCACAAACCAGCCTCTTCTCGGTTTTTGCAGCAGTAACACTTGACCATCTTTAATAGCGAGTAAATTTGTAATACGTTGCATACACAACACCTCAACTTTTTCATTTAATGGGATAAGTGAATAACTAATATTTCACGAATTCCACATAAGTAAAGACACAATTTCGCTTTGTGCAGCGAATTGTGTTTTTCTAAAGCTTATTTCTATTATACCTTGTCCTATGCATTCCGTAAAAGCAAGCGTTTCATTTATAAAGTCAACATTTGTGCCGGAAAGCCACAAAAAAAGAGGTTGCTTCAGCGTAAGCACGCTTGAAACAACCTTAGGATAAAAAAATAAGGGGGTTAAAACAAATTCCACTTTTAGTATACCCTTATTTTGTAACGATATGATTACATTTATATTAAAGAATTATTGATTTATCTTTTCTTTTATTTCTTCCACGTAATGTTGCGCTGATTGTGCTGCAATACTGCCGTCACCTGTAGCTGTTACAATTTGACGCAGCATTTTATCACGAACATCGCCCGCTGCATAAATACCCGGAATTGATGTTTCCATTTTCTCGTTTGTTACAATATAGCCTGCTTCATTTAAAATATTCAACGAAGCAAATGGCGCTGTTAATGGAAGCATGCCGACATATACGAATACGCCATCTGCAGCCTCTTCCGTTTCAGTGCCGTCAACTGTTGAAACTAACGTCACTTTCCCTACTTTACCGTCAACTTCATGAATTTCTTTTACTGTTGTGTTCCAGATGAAGTCAATTTTTTCATTGGCAAATGCACGGTCTTGAATAATCTTTTGTGCGCGAAGTTTATCGCGACGGTGTACGATTGTTACTTTATCCGCAAAACGTGTTAAGTAAATACCTTCTTCAACTGCAGAGTCGCCCCCGCCGATTACGATCAGTTTCTTTTGTTTGAAGAATGCGCCATCACATACAGCACAGTAACTTACACCGCGGCCGCCAAGCTCTGTTTCGCCAGGAATGCCTAGTTTTTTGTATTCTGCACCTGTTGTAATAATAATCGTGCGTGTTTTATATTGTTTTTTACCAGAAATGATAATTTTATATTCTTCACCGTCGATGATTTCATTTACATCACCGTAAGCATATTCAGCACCGAATTTTTTCGCATGCTCAAACATTTTTGTCGATAGCTCCGGTCCTAAAATTGTATCAAAACCTGGGTAGTTTTCCACTGCTTCTGTATTAGCCATTTGTCCGCCGGGAATCCCACGTTCAATCATTAATGTTGATAAGTTCGCGCGCGATGCATATACCGCAGCTGTCATACCTGCTGGACCTGCTCCGATAATGACTACATCATAAATTTTTTCTTCTGACATGAAGATCCTCCTCTTGCGTATACCTTTTCTATATTTTTATCGTATAAGATTGCTTAAATAAATACAAATATACTGCCTATTCAAAGTCCGACGGTACAAATTCATATAATTCATCATTGTATTTCGATAATGTTGCAGTTGAAATATTATATTTGCCCGCTACTGCTTTTTTCGTCACTTTGTTTTCCAGTGCTACATGGAACGAATATTCAACAGCAGCAGCCAGAGCCGCGCTGTTTTTAAACGAATAGCCTTGTTCGAATGCAATTTCCCCAAGTGCAAACCATGTACTTAACACTTGCGCGACCTCTAAAGAAATCGAATCATTTACTTCTGTAATCTGCTCAGCTACTTCCATAAAACGCAGGAATTGCTTTTCTTCCTTGCTGCCGTTACTGAAATCATAGTCCAGTGCATATGCCAGGCAAAGTTTTTCGATAGCCGTAAAATTTGAGACATTTAAAATAGAAGGGTGTGCGACAATTTCCTGTTTATGTGCCGAACGCTTCAATAAAAACATGCCAAATAATCGGCTTGACTGGTGCTCATCTGTTAGTTGACGAATGATGAAGTCACGATGATTTTCCGCGGAATTCCGTAAAATAGAGCCTTCACCATTTGCCCACGGTTCCATCCCTTCTTTTGATGGATCCAACTGGATGAGCATTTTCCACGCTTCTTTAGCAATCGTTTCATGTCCTGAGAAGTAGGCTGACTGGGCAAGCCAGAAATAAAAGCCAGGCTCTCCATCATAACCTTTTTTACTCATAGAGCGCAGCCATTTATAGGCCTCTTCATACTGCCCGATTAACGCAAATGTGGCACCGAGCTTATAACGGTTTTCCCAATCAAACGGTTGGATTTTCTTCAATAAACCGACCAGTTCATTCAGCTCTTCACTGCTTTTTTCGTAATAAGCAAAGACGGTCAAGTTGCAAAGTGCGTGAAGATTGCCTTGGTTTTCACGCAGTACTCTATATAAAAGTGCCCGTGCCTGTTCTGCCTCACCGACATAAAAATAGGCTAACGCCAGATTGTTATATGCATTCCAAAGGTCTGGATACTCTTCAATGAGTTGCTCCAGCATTTCGATTGCTGTTTTAAAATCGCCCTGCTCCATATGGCGGCGGGCCTTTTCCTGTGCCACATGCTTCGCCCCATCAAATTCATCCATGTCATCCATATCTTCGCCCACATAGTCGACAAACTCCATTATTTCGGAGGCGTCTTCCGTATATGTGCCATTAGGTTCCATTTCTAAATATTGGGCTGCGTATTTTTGGGCATCAGCAATATGACCGATACAGCCCGACACTTCCGCCAGCATGAAGATGATTTCGGATTCATTTGGCTCTAAACTATAGGCTGTGTGAATCAACTCATATGCATGCTCGAAATTTTGAAGTTCCATTTCAAGAATTCCGTACTGTAATAACACATGCGCATCATCCGGACTTAAATCCGCCGCGCGCTTAATAAATTTATATGCTTTATCCATTTCGTCTCGTTCAATTGCCTTTAAAGCTTTATTGTAATAATAATCACCATTCGGAACAAACGACACGACATTAGTAACTTTTGTTTTTAAACGTTTATTTTCCAATAATATTCCTCCGAGTCATTCCGTTCAATACATTCTATATCATCAAATACGCAGGTCATTTGTTTGTAAACAAAGAAATAAGGAACGCACAGGTGTGGTCCCTTAATCAATTCTAACTATTATAGCATATCCGGCACATATGTACTAAAAACACGTCTGACAAAGCGGTGTTATTTTTCCAGTAGTTACTGCTTCTTTCCTTCATGGCGTTTTTGCAATACATCCAGCACTTCATAAACATCGACTTTTTGCTCTTGAAGAAGAACTAATAAGTGATAAAGAAGATCTGCCGATTCCCATTTCACTTCTTCTGCGTCACGGTTTTTCGCACCGATGACAACTTCTGTAGCTTCTTCGCCGACTTTTTTACAGATTTTATCGATTCCTTTATCGAATAAATACGTTGTGTACGCCCCTTCAGGCATATCGATTTCACGCTGTTTAATCACTTCTACTAGCTGCGGAAGAATCGCGACAGAACCTGGACGTTCGTTTTCTACCAAGCTTTCAGTAAAGCATGAAGTCGTTCCGTTATGACAAGCCGGGCCAGCTGGAATTACTTCAATTACGAGCGCATCCTTGTCACAGTCTGTTTTAATCGAAACTACTTTTTGCGTGTTGCCGCTCGTTGCCCCTTTATGCCAAAGCTCCTGACGAGAACGTGAATAGAACCATGTTTCATTCGTTTCAATCGTTTTTTGGAGTGACTCTTCGTTCATATAAGCTACTGTTAATACTTCTTTTGACTGTGCATCTTGTACTACGGCTGTAATTAAGCCTTGATCATTAAATTTTACGTTCATCGTACACGAACCCCTTTTTCTTTTAAGTAGCTTTTCACTTCTGCTACGCTTGTTTCTTTATAGTGGAAAATACTCGCTGCCAATGCGGCATCTGTATCAACATCTTGCAATACTGCACGGAAGTGTTCGGCATTCCCTGCTCCGCCGCTAGCGATGACAGGTACAGTTACCGCATCACGTACCGCTCTCGTTAATTCCAGGTCAAAGCCTGATTTCTCGCCGTCCTGATTCATCGAAGTAAGAAGAATTTCTCCGGCACCTAGTCGTACCGCTTCTTTCGCCCAATCGACTGCTGTCCATGTCGTTTTATTACGGCCGCCATGAGTATATACCATCCATGTGCCGTCTTCTTCGCTGTACCTCGCATCGATTGCACAAACGATACATTGTGCCCCGAAGTAATCCGCACCTTCTTTTATGAGCTGCGGGCGTTCCAGTGCAGATGTGTTGACCGATACTTTATCGGCACCTGCACGTAAAATACGCTTCATATCATCGATCGTTCGGATTCCGCCGCCTACTGTAAATGGAATCGCCAATGTTGCTGCCGTTTGACGGACAACATCGACCATCGTTTCCCGTCCTTCATGTGAAGCGGAAATATCGAGAAATACGAGCTCATCGGCGCCTTGCTCATCATAAAATTTAGCTAACTCGACAGGATCGCCTGCATCACGCAACTCTACAAACTGTACCCCTTTTACAACTCGTCCTTCTTTAACGTCAAGACATGGAATAATTCGTTTTGTTAACATACTCCCTCTTTCACTCCCTGTGTCCAAGCCGTCAATAAATACACACCAAACGGCCCTGACTTTTCTGGATGGAACTGCATACCTGTAAAATTATCTTTTGCCACGATGCCCGGTACTTGTACGTGCTCATAATCAGCTGAGGCGATCAGCTCCATCTCATCGATACCGCTCGCATAGTACGAGTGAACAAAGTAGACATGGCGTTCTTGCGGCAAGTCCTCTTTATCTAACCATTCTGGTGTTTGCTTTAATTTCAGCTCATTCCAGCCCATATGCGGAATGCGGGTAACATCAGTAAAGCGCTGAATACGTCCTTTGAAAATGCCAAGACCTTTCGTTTGCTCCACTTCATCACTTTCCTCAAACAATAGCTGCATCCCAAGGCAAATGCCAAGCAGCGGCTTTTTCGTCTTTTTAATGAAATCGATGAACCCCGTTTCTTCCAGGCGTTTCATCGCATCCGGAAATGCACCTACACCCGGCAGTACATAAGCATCCGCCGCTTCCAGCTGTTCAATATTACTTGAAACAATTACTTGTACATCCAATCGCTTTAATGCCTGCTCGACACTAAACAGATTGCCCATTCCATAATCAATTACACCTATTTTCACGTTAACAGCCCCTTTGTTGATGGCACACCTTTTACACGTGGGTCGATTTCTACCGCTGCATCCAATGCACGTGCCGTTGCTTTAAAAATCGCTTCAATAATATGGTGTGTATTATGGCCATAAGGAACGATGACATGCAGGTTAATGCGGGCTTCCAGTGCAAACTTCCATAAAAATTCATGGACGAGCTCTGTATCAAAGTTCCCTACTTTGGCATTGAGCTCCGGTGTAACGCGGTATTCCAAATGCGGGCGGTTTGAGCAGTCAACGACAACTTGTGCTAACGCGTCATCCATCGGTACAAATGCCGTACCGTAGCGTTTGATTCCTTTTTTATCGCCTAACGCTTCACGGAATGCTTGTCCTAACACAATTCCGATATCTTCTGTCGTATGGTGATCATCAATCCATGTATCCCCATCCGCCAGTATTTTGCCGTCAAACAATCCATGCTTTATAAATAAATCGAGCATATGGTCCATAAAGCCAACACCTGTTTTAATGTCGGCTTGACCTGTACCGTCCAAGTTGAGCTCTACTTTAATTTTTGTTTCATTTGTATCGCGTTCGATTTTTGAAAAACGTGTCATTATTCTTCTCCTTTATCCCAGCCGCGCGATTCTACCGCTCTTGCATGTCCTTCCAACCCTTCCAGTCGTGCAAGACGCGCAATCTTCGGCGCATTTTGTTGCCAAGTTTTTTCGCTATAATAAACAACGCTCGTGCGTTTAATAAAATCATCGACATTTAAGCCACTTGCAAAGCGCGCTGTTGAGTTTGTCGGTAATACGTGGTTCGTGCCTGCAAAGTAATCTCCTACCGGCTCCGAGCTATAGCGGCCGATAAAAATCGCACCCGCATGCGTAATCATCTCCGAAACCTTTTCAGCATTTTCCGTAATGACTTCCAAATGTTCGGGTGCCAATGAATTGACAGCACGTACCGCATCTTTAATAGATTCTGCTACGTAAATATGACCGAAGTTTTCAATCGATTTTCGAGCAATCGCCTGTCGTGGTAATTTTGACAATTGAATCTCGACTTGATCTGCCACTGCATCTGCCAAGTCATCGCTTGTTGTGATCAGGACAGCACATGCTAATGTGTCATGCTCTGCCTGTGACAGAAGGTCTGCAGCAATCTCATCAGCATAGGCACTTTCATCCGCTAAAATACAAATTTCAGATGGGCCGGCAATCATATCAATCGCCACTTCACCGAATACTTCACGCTTTGCCAATGCTACAAATATATTTCCCGGACCTGTAATTTTATCAACAGGGGCAATCGTTTCCGTTCCGTATGCTAGTGCTGCAATCGCCTGTGCACCGCCTACTTTATAAATTTCCGTCACACCTAAAATATGGGCCGCAACAAGTACAGCGTCCGGCAATTTCCCGTCATTTCCTGCAGGTGATGTAATGACAATGCGTTTCACTCCCGCAACTTGTGCCGGGATGACATTCATTAATACAGAAGATGGGTAAGCCGCAGATCCGCCAGGTACATATAACCCTACTGCATCAAGCGGTGTAATTCGTTGCCCTAAATACGAACCGTCTTCTAACGGCAACTGGAAGCCCGTACGTTTTTGTTTATTATGATAACGATAAATATTATCTGCTGCTTCTTGTAAATCGCCGTATAATTGCGGATCAAAACTTTTAACCGCTTCGATGATTTCACATTCGGCTACGCGTAAGTTTTCAGGCGCAAAACCGTCCCATTTTTCACTGTAATATTTAATCGCCGCATCACCTTTCGCACGTACATCCTGAATGACTTCACGTACCGTTTGCAGCTGTTGTTCATTGCCTTGCTCGAGTTGGCGTTTTAAAGAAATATCGTTATCCAAAATTGTTATTTTCATCTCATTGGCCCCTCTTATTTCACACATTTTTTCAAGCGTGTCACTAAATCTTGAATGCGGTCACTTTTCATGCGATAGCTTACAGGATTGGCAATTAAACGGGATGAAACTTCGGCAATATGCTCATATTCCACTAAGCCGTTTTCCTTCAATGTACGACCCGTTGAAACGATATCGACAATGCGATCTGCCAGGCCGATCATCGGTGCCAGTTCAATCGATCCGTTCAGCTCAATAATCTCAACCTGCTCGCCGATTCCTTTATAATACTTCATCGCAATATTCGGATATTTCGTCGCAATGCGCGGCGCAATCTCGTTAATTGTTGTATTTGGCAAACCTGCTGAAGCAATATAGCATTCACTAATTTTTAAATCGAGCAGCTCATGGACCGTTCGGCGTTGCTCCAGTAATACATCTTTACCCGCAATTCCGATATCTGCCACCCCATGCTCGACATAAACCGGTACGTCCATCGGTTTCGCTAAAATAAAGCTGATGTTTTCCTCAGGTATTTCAATCATGAGTTTACGCGACATTTCCACTTCTTCAGGAAGGTTAAAGCCGGCCTCAAGCAACATTTCATAAGCTTCTTCAAAAATACGGCCTTTTGGCATCGCAATTGTTAGCTGTGTCATTAATTACGCCTCCCTGCTATTGTATTCATTAATTATTTTAAAGTGTGCTTTTAATGCCTCGATATTTTCGATGCCTTCATAGGATTGGAATGTCACTTGCTTTCCTTGCGCGCGCATCTGTTGTACTGCATCCAGTGCTTCCGCAAAACGCTCTGCCGTGAACAATACAAGCACTTCATCTTTTTCGACTTTGATTTTTGGCATTGCTTCAAAGACACGGTCAACGCGTAAGCCAAAGCCTGTTGCCCCAACTTGTGAGCCAAAGTGCTGCATTAAGCCGTCATAACGTCCGCCATTTCCTAACGGGAACCCACTGCCTGAAGCAAACACTTCAAATAACATTCCTGTGTAATAACTCATATGGCTTGATAATGTAAAATCAAATGCGATGTACTCTTCATAACCGGCAGCATCCAAAATTCTTGCCAAGTTTCGCATATATTCCAGCGCATCATTTTTGCGCACATATTTTTCAATTGCTTCAATAGAAGGTAGGCTGATAGCATCTGCAATATAGGCTAACAGCGCATCGGATTTTGTTTTCGGTAAATCAAATGCCAGTACGGCTTCTTCAAACCCGACAAAATTTCGTTGAACGAGAAGATCATTTAAATCATCTGCCTGTGCATCACTTTCTGTATAGTCCTTTAAAATGCAGCTCAATACACCTGCATGTCCAATTGTTACTTTGAAATCTGTAATTTGATACGCCTTTACTAAATCAATTGCCGTCATGATGACTTCCGCATCGGCATACACAGAATTGTCGCCGATCAGTTCGATTCCCATTTGATCAAATTCAGCCGGGCGTCCCCCTTCACGCTGCTGCGCACGGAATACATTGGCAAAATAGGCAAGACGTTGCGGAATTTTCTCTTTCAGTAATTTCGAAGTCGCAACACGGGCAATCGGTGTTGTCATATCAGGTCGTAGTACAAGCGTATTCCCTTGGCTGTCCACCAATTTAAAAAGTCGGGCATCGGAAATTGCAGATGCTTTCCCGACCGTATCATAATATTCTACAGATGGTGTTTTAATTAATTCATAGCCGCGTTCACGCAGCAGTGCTCGACCTGTCGTGCGGATTAATTCTAGTTTTTCATAGATTTCCGGTAACGTATCACGCATTCCAAGTGGCTTTTCAAACATTTTAATCGATGACATTTTCACACATCCTAATTTTTATACTTGGTAAAAGTCTGTATACTACACTTTAGTATACTAGAGTGTTAAATCACTAGTGTATGAAAGTATTTTACTGCTACTTACGTTTGCAGTCAATGGATTCATACAAATATTTAGTTAATTTAATTTTCTGATATATTTTTATATTATACATCATATTTTGGCAATTTAAGTTTTCTGGTGGAAAAGACATAAAAAAATGAGCGTAAGCACATAACCAAAAAATGCTACTTTTCTTTGAAAAGAAAAATAGCATTTTTTCTGAGCGTTAAAAATTGATTTCCATTCCGGGACGCTTTCCGCGGGCGTGAGGCCAACAGGATGTTGGTCACAAAAGCATTGCCACAGGACGTGGCGTTCTTAGCTTTTGTTCCTAGTCTCAGGCGTCACGCTATTCTCGCAGGAGTCGCCCTGCCCTTCATTCCAATCAATTTTATAAAATATCCATTTCTTAATAAGGGTTTTCTTCTTAATAAACGGTATTTCTACTTATGTCCCAACCTCATTCTGCATTTAATTTTGCCAAACTGGCTTGTCATTCATTTTTCGTTCTGCCATTTGTTCCGCGGTAAAAATAATACGCATCGGGTTGCCGCCTGCCATTGCGCCAGCCGGTACGTCTTTATGAACCAATGTCGCGGCAGAAACGATTGCCCCATCTCCAATTTTCACACCCGGTAAAATGGTGGAATTTGCACCAACCATCACATTGCTGCCAATTTCGACATCACCTAGCCGGTATTCTTCAATTAAATATTCATGCGCTAAAATGGTCGTATTAAAGCCAATGATCGAATTATCACCAACTGAAATGCGTTCCGGAAACATGGAATCCGGCATTACCATCAATGCCAAGGATGTCTGCTTGCCGATTTTCATTTTTAAAAACGAGCGGTACAGCCAGTTTTTCCAGGCCATAACCGGAGTAACCCGTCCAATTTGAATAACAATAAAACATTTCATTACTTTCCAAAAGGAAACGGTATTATAAACTTTCCATAATGAATTCGCACCTTGAACTTTGTAGCGTTCTGTTCTGCGCATGCCTACTCCCCTTTCACAATTTCCAATAAATCACGCATATGATGAAGCATATAGGTTGGCTCATAGGACATTAAAGAATCGACACCTTTGGCAGACCACGCAACCCCCGCTGTTCGGACACCTGCATTTTGTCCGCCCTCAATATCATGTGAATTGTCGCCAATCATAATCGCTTCCTCTTTTTCAATACCTAGCTTTTGCAATGCTAATAGAACCGGTTCCGGATGTGGTTTCACATGCTCCACGTCATCTAACCCGACAATAACATCAAAGAACTGTTCCGCACAAAGTACTTTTAAACCACGGGCAAGACTTTCTCTGCTCTTCGTTGAAACAATCGCCATTTTGATTCCTAATTTATGGAGCTCTTCCAATGTTTCGACTACTGCATCATAGCTTGTTACTAAACGGTCGTGGTTGATGGCGTTCCACTCTTTATATTTCCCGATCATGACATCAGTTTCACCAGGTGTTAATTCGTCAAATGTCTGTTTTAATGACGGACCAATGAATCTTAGGCAGTCTTCTGTCGAATATTGCCCGGGAAATTTTTCGTCAAAAATATACATGAATGTCTGGATGATTAAATCGTTTGTATTTAATAATGTGCCGTCAAAATCAAACAGCAATGCTTTTGTTTTCATATTGAAGAATGCTCCCTTTTAAAAAACCGCTCGCACTAATGCAAACGGTGTTAAGAATATTTATTTCCCCTATTAGAGGGGGTTGATTTCAGGGAAGGACGCTTTCCGCGGATGTCGCCTCCCTCTATTCCAATCAACCAGCTTTAATATTTTTCGTTCTACTTATTTAACTTCCCAGCAGAATTATTTTTTCTTGCTCTTCATTTTATTAGTAGTATTATTTTTCTTTTTAGTCGCAGCAGGTTTTTCCTCATCTAAATAGTGGATAACCGGTTTTACTTTCATACGGCGATAAACAATGGCAATAATACCGACCGTAATACCGATGATTGAAACAACTTGAGCAGAGCGCAAATCGCCCACTAAGTATAAGCTATCTGTTCGTAAGCCTTCGATGTAGAAACGTCCGATTGAATACCAGATTAAATAGAAGAAAAACATTTCGCCGCGTCGCCAGTTTAATTTGCGGGCAAACAGCAAAATGACTAAACCGACTACATTCCATAATGATTCATACAAGAAAGTCGGATGTACATAGTTCCCATCTTCACTAATGTACATTTGTTCGATCAGCCAATTCGGTAAAAACAAGCTTTCCAAAAAGTCTCGTGATACAGGGCCGCCATAAGCTTCCTGATTCACGAAATTGCCCCATCGCCCAATAATCTGACCAACGAGAATACTTGGAGCCGCAATATCGGCCAGTTTCAAGAAGCTCACTTTGCGCTTTTTCGTAAATATGTATGCTGTAATAAACGCACCGATTAATGCACCATGAATCGCAATACCGCCATTCCAAATTTGAATGATACTACCCGGATGTTGACTATAGTAGTCCCACTTCATCACAACGTAATACACGCGGGCTGACAAGATTGAAATCGGAATCGCCCAAATGAGCAGATCGGCGAAAAACTCTGGATCTAATCCACGGCGGACCGACTCTTTTTGTGCGAGAAAATAGGCAACGACAATACCGAGTCCGATAATGATTCCGTACCAGTTCACCGGTATTGGTCCTAAGTGGAATGCCACCGGATTAATTGCTAATAAATTTGTAACCATAAACTTCTCCCTTCAACTACCTTTTAATAATCGTCTATTTCATCATTCGGAACAAGCATATCGTCCAGACGACGTGAAAATTCCTCCGCTGCATTGACTCCCATTTTCTTCAGACGGTAATTCATCGCAGCTACTTCAATAATTACAGATACATTTCGACCAGGCTGAACTGGAATTGTCAGCTTCGTTACTTCCGAATCAATAATTTTCATCTTCTCCTCATCCAGCCCTAGACGATCATAAAACTTATCCGGATCCCAATTTTCAAGCTCTATTATCAAAGTAATACGCTTGTATGGACGTACCGCACTCGCACCGAACAATGTCATAATATCAATAATACCAATACCTCGAATTTCCAGCAGATGTTCCAATAATGGAGGCGGGAAACCAACAAGCATGTTTTCGCCTTCCTGACGAATTTCCACACTATCATCTGCTACTAACCGATGCCCTTTTTTCACAAGCTCGAGTGCCGTCTCACTTTTACCGACACCACTTTTACCAATGATAAGTACACCAATTCCATAAACATCAACGAGAACCCCATGAATGGCAGTTGTTGGCGCAAGCTTGCTTTCCAAAAAGTTCGTCAACCGGCTTGAAAACCTAGTCGTCGTCAGCTTTGTCACGAGCACAGGGACATGATTTTCATTCGATGCATCAATCAGTTCCTGAGGCACGTCCAAATCACGCGAAATAATAATCGCTGGTGTTTCATCCGAACAAAGTTGCTTCATCCGGCTTCTTTTTTCCTCTTCAGGCAACATTTCGAAAAATGAGAGCTCTGTTTTACCTAACAGCTGAACACGATCAGCTGGATAATGTGTAAAATAGCCGGCCATTTCCAAACCTGGGCGGGATATATCACTCGTCGTTATGTATCGCCCAACTCCGGCTTCCCCGCTGACTAGCTCCAAATTAAACTTTTCCATAACATCTTTCGCAATTACTTGAATCATAAATTTGGTACGCTCCTATCTTCTAGCATCTCCACTGTATTTTATCATGTCTATCCCATTTCCAATATATAACGCGCTTAGTTTTTTAAATTATCAATCACATCGTTTAGCAATTCGCTGAAAAGGTAAAAAAAGATGAAGCAAAAAAGCTCCATCTTTTTTATGTATACATTACTTTAATGTTGATAAATACTCTGCAGCCGCTTCCGCTTTTTCGCCTTTTACAATCCCTGGAGGCATACGATCTTTACCATTTAAAATAATATCCAAAATCTCTTCTTCCGAGTATTTCGCCCCTAATTGATTTAATGCCGGTGCACTGCCGCCTTGTAATTGACCGCCATGGCATGTTGCGCATGATTGCTGAACGACATTTTTACCATCGATTTCAGCTGTTTCGCCGTTTGTAGCCGTATCGTCTCCACCGCATGCAGCAAGAAAAATTGCCGAGCCGAAAACTAATGTAAGAAAACTCTTTTTCATTCTGAACCCCTCCAAAAATGAACTACTATTCCACTACCCATTATAACAAACTTATACTTTTTTGAAACCTTCCCCTAGCACTTCATATGCGTCCGAAACGATGACAAATGCTTGAGGATCCACGGTTTTCAACACTTGTTTCAACCGTGTGAACTCTGTTTGATAAACTACGACCATTAAAACCGGGCGCTCCTCACCCGTATACCCGCCAAATGCCGGAAGTCTTGTAATCCCGCGATTGATCTCTTTATAAATCGCATCGCGCACTTCTGCTTCTTTTTGTGAAATAATGTAAACCATTTTAGATTGGCTAAAACCAAGCTGCACAATATCAATCGTTTTTGTCGTGACATATAGGCCGATTAACGCATACAGTCCTTTTTCAAGGTCAAATACAATTGCTGCACTTACGGCAATGAGTCCATCGATTAACAGCACGCTTGTCCCCAATGTTAAGCCTGTATACTTCGTAATAATTTGGGCAAGCAAATCCGTCCCGCCAGTTGAAGCATTCCCTTTAAAAACAAGACCTATCCCCAAACCGACAACAATCCCGCCAAAAATAGCCCCTAATAATGGATTCAGCGTCCAAGGATCCCAGCTCTCCGTTAATATAACAAAAAAAGGAAGGGCGATTGTACCAATAAAGGATTTAATCCCGAATTTTTTTCCTAGTACAAGCACGCCTGCTATAAATAAAGGAATATTGAATGCATATTGAACAATCCCGGCATTCCATCCGAACATTCCATGCAAGATCGTACTGATTCCGCTTACTCCGCCGGATGCGACTTGGTTTGGAAATAAAAACACATTAAAGCCAAACGCAATGATTGCTGCGCCGACAATGACAAATACATATTCCATTACACTGTTTTTCAGTGAACTCTGTGAGCTATATGTCATACAAATCCTCGATTCTTTTGTAAATTCCATTGAATTATAACAAATCCTACATAAAATGAGAACTTCATCAAACTAAAGAAAAAGCGCCCTACAAAAGGACGCCTTCTTTATTACTTTTTATTGGATTATTAGTGCCTCATCTACCCATGCTTTCACTTCTTCATACATCGGCAATAGCCCTTCGACCGGTATGTTTAATTTACGAGATAATGGAATAATATTTTCCCAGTCCAATTTGCTTAAAGCCGACCCAAATTGTAAATACGGCGTCATTTCCGTATGTTCACCAGAGATTGTTTCCAAAATCGTTTCCGATAGCGGCAACTGCGAAACAATTGCATTCATCGGCCGTTTTAATAAAGAATCAATCAATGAAAACAGACCAACTAAAAAATACTCCGAGAAATTCTTTTTGTAGTTACGACGGGCAACTTTCTCACAGACTTTTGCTCTGAACAACGAAGCATACATTAACTCCTGAAACACATCATTATTTCGATTCACGTCCGATTCCCGCATCGCCAGTAAATAAATCCATTTCCGCAACTCCGTTAACCCTAGTAATAATATGGCCTGTTTAATCGAGCGGACTTTCGTTTTCGAACGTCTTGATGAACCATTGATTAATTTGAGCAACCGGTATGATAATGAAATTTCCCGTTCAATATGATTCGCCAATACATCGATATTGGCCTCATCATCCCGCAACAACGAGATAATCTGAAAATATTGAAACAGATTTGCCGGTATGTCTGTCGCTGTCAGTATTTGCGGCTTTTCAAAAAAATAGCCTTGAAATAATGAATACCCCGATTGTTTAGCAATATTATACTGCTCACGCGTCTCTACTTTTTCTGCCAATAGCTTAATATGAGGAAATTTCGATTTTATTGTATTTTCAATTGCAGTTCTCTCGTGTTGACCACTATGTAAAAAATCGATTTTTATATAATCGATTTGCGGAAAGAGATCATCATAGATCAAAACTTCATCATTAATGACAAAATCATCTAGCGCAATTTTATTTCCCGCATTTTTTAATTGTTTGAGCCGTTCGATCAATTCCATTGTAATCGGAATATCTTCCAATATTTCAATGACAATTTGTTCGGGTTCAATAACGTCTATTGAATCCTGCATAATCAGGTTTTCCGTAAAGTTAATGAAAGATGGCTTTCCATTGGCCAGCTCCTTAATGCCAATCGAAAGAAATGAATTGATGATCAGCTCAACGGTTGCTTTATCTGCATCAATATTCGGAAACTGGTTGGTGTAATTATTTCGATACAACAACTCATATGCTACGATTTTTTCATGTTTGTTAAATATAGGTTGTCGCCCAACGAATACTTCCATTTTGTAATTTCCCCAATACTCGTTTATTTTCTCTCTATTTATTATGGAAATTGCTGTTATTTTACAATTTTCCAATGTACTATAAAACTAGATTAACAAAATTCAAGGAGGCAGTAAATGTGAACACTGTAAAATATGAGCAAAAAGACTTTATTGCATATGTAACACTTGATCGCCCCGATATGTTAAACGCCTTTAATTATGAAATGCTGGAACAATTACGCAATGTCATGGAATCCATTCAAATCCATCCTGACATTCGTCTTGTCATCATTACAGGTTCCGGTGATAAAGCCTTTTCAGTTGGTGCGGATTTAAAAGAACGTAAAACATTGCCCGATACACTTGTAAAACGCAACTTAAATCGATTCGGGGAAGTATTCACACTCATTGAGCAATTACCGCAACCGACGATTTGTGTATTAAACGGCTATGCCTTTGGCGGCGGACTTGAGCTTGCGCTTGCCTGTGATTTCCGTATTGCTGCTGATACCGTTTCACTCGGCTTAACGGAAACGAGCTTAGGCATCATTCCAGGTGCTGGAGGAACACAGCGACTGCCGCGCTTAATCGGCGAAGCGAAAGCATTGGAGCTCATTTTGACAGCAAAACGAATGACTGCGCATGAAGCCCTCGACTATGGGGTTATTACGAAGGTGGCACCGGTTGAAAGTTTACATGAAGTGACGGCCGACTTTGCCGCACTTATTTTACGAAATGCGCCGATTGCGATCCAGCAGGCTAAATTTGCTGTAAAACAAGGGATGAAAACCGATATTCAAACAGGTCTCCAAATTGAACGAAAAGCCTATGAACTGACAATTCCTACTGAAGACCGTATTGAAGCACTGAATGCCTTTGCTGAAAAAAGGCCACCTCAGTTTAAAGGTAGATAAACCCACTCATATAAATAGGGTGCCCGCCAATGGGACACCCTGTTTGTATTTTATAAATATTTCTCAAACCAGCCTGTAATTTGCTCAAGTCGTTCTAATCGTAAGTTCGGGATACCTGTACGTGATAAGTTATGATCACATTCAGGGAAACGGACGAAACCGACCTCTTTGCCCATGCTCTTAAGCGTAATATAAAGTTGCTCTGCCTGCTCAATCGGGCAGCGGAAATCACGTTCACTGTGTAAAATAAGCAGCGGTGTTTCCACATTAGCCGCATATTTTAATGGTGAATGGTGCCACAGTTTTTCCACATCATTCATATCTGCGAGCATTTGCCATTCCGAGAAATAATAACCGATATCCGATACACCATAGAAGCTGATCCAGTTTGAGATTGACCGTTGGGTAACAGCTGCTTTAAAGCGGTTCGTATGACCAACAACCCAATTCGTCATAAAGCCGCCATAGCTTCCGCCAGTAATCCCTAAACGCGACTCATCAATCCATGAATAATTTTCGAGTGCATAATCAACACCAGCCATTATATCTTCATAGTCTCCATCACCATAATTACCGCGCACGCCATCAACAAATTCCTGGCTGTAGCCATGACTGCCTCGTGGGTTCACATAAAGCACACCATATCCTTTCGCTGCTAATAGCTGCATCTCATGGAAAAACGTATTCGCATATAAAGTATGCGGTCCGCCGTGTACTTCAACAATTAATGGATATTTTTCCCCTTCTGTATACTGTGCAGGTTTCATAATCCAGCCATGTACAGTCAAACCGTCTTTTGATGTATACGAAATCGCTTCCGGTTCTGACAGCGTAGTCTCATTTAAAAACTTTTCGTTAAATGTTGTTAACTGCTCGCGCTCACCTGTTGTAATATCAAAGTCAAACAGCTCCCCAGGGAATGTTCCATTGGATACCGTCAATAATGCACGGTTGCCGTTTTTAAAGATTGCATAGCCATATACATGCTCATTTTCAGGTGACGCAGGATAAAGTGCGCCCTCTAACGTTGCATAATATAAGCGAATATCCCCTTGTGTAGATACTTGGAAATACAAATCATTGTTTTCCGTCCACATTACAGATGGGGCCGATACACCTTGCTGAATGTCTGCAACACCATAATCACCAACAGGCAAGTCCAGCATCTCTGTCAGCTTTTGTGTTGTTTTCGTTTCTGTATCATAAATATAGACATGGCCATGTGTTGCATTTCTGAATGTATGATCCGAACCGCCAAATGCAATATAACGGTCATCAAATGAAAAATCAGCACCACCAAAGTAGCCATCTTCCTCAATTAGTACTGTTTCTTCTTTCGTTTCTACATCTACTAGATAAAGCGGTGTACGGAATACATTATCCGTATTTTCTTCACGATTCACACCGATCACCAATGTTTTCCCGTCATGTGAAATGCCTTGTAGACTATGTGAATAATTTCCTTCTGTAAAAGTATTCACTTCTTTTGTTGCCAAGTCTACAGCAGCAATTTGTGAATAGCGGTCCTGCTTCAATAACCCGACACTATCTGCTTTGTATTTCATTTTGTCTACGACATAGGCTTTCGGGAATTTCGTATCTTCTTTTTCTTCCTCTTTCGTAATGTCCAACCCTTTTTTTACTGTGCTTGTGATCCAAATTTTCTTACCACAAGGACTCCATAAAAATGAATTGACGCCATTTGGAAGTGTCGTAATTTCCTGTGCTTCCCCGCCACGACGGTTTAATATGTATAGTTGCTGTTTTTCATTGCGTTTTACTAAAAATGCGACTTGTTTGCCGTCTGTTGACCACTGTGGGCTTGAGACACGTTCATTGCCGTAAGTCCATTGCGTTATTTCCCCTGATTCCAGGTCGATGTGGAACAGATGGGTATTGTAATTATTCTCTTTTTCATTGATTTGGGTACGAATAAATACCGCCTCTTGCTCATTTGGCGCAAGTACCGGATTTGCAATGGATTGAATTTCGAATAAGCTTTCTTTTGTCATATACTTTGTCATTAAAACACCTCTTCATTTATTTCGATTTCCGTAATAACAATGTACCATCTTTTATTTGAAATTTCAAAATATAAATATATAAGAATAAAAGTTTAAGTCCTCTTCTCATAGGGCTTCTTATTTAGTTCCGGTTTATTTTGGCGGGGAAGCCTAACTCGCATTCCGTTTTATGCGAGTTAGGCTTTGCGACGAAAGCGTAGCGACAGGAGCACCCGCATTGCGGCTTGGGACTCCCGCCAAATCAATAGTGTCCGGCTCTAAACCGTTACGCTCTATAGTCGGCGCTTACAGTGGTAGGCAATAAAAATAGTGCATGCCTCATGATGCACTATTTTTATTTGCGCCGAGGATGGTCGCAACTTGTTGCGGCCACCGCAGAAGCACATTTTTTCCGGTTCTACGCACAAAGTTCATCTTTCTTTATAAAAATCAATAGCCCTTGAAACGGTAAAAAAATAATTTCCCTTCCTTAAAAAGAAGGCATATCCCTATGAGTACGTAAGGCGCCTTGCGAATGCACAGCGCCTCCCGATATAAGTAACGATGGAAATACCGGAACTTTATGATTGGCGGGCGTTTCAAAAAGCACGAAGAAAAGTCGCAAAGACATGTGCAACATGGCTTGGTGACTTTTGTGCTTAGCCCGCCAATAACAACCGTCACCTTATTTTCCATTTTAAAAAACACCCGCCACAACGTATGGCAGGTGCTGGAATATTATGTTCTTGCTATTTCTTTTAAAGAACGGCGCAGAATCTTACCAGTAGTGTTTTTTGGCAGCTCGTCCAAAATTTCGATGACAGTCGGTACTTTGTATTTCACAATACGGTCTGCACAAAATTCGCGAATTGCTTCTACTGTTAATGAAGGATCCTTCAAAACAACATAGGCATGTACCGCTTCACCAAAGTCCAAATCCGGGAAGCCTACTACTGCCGCTTCCACAATCCCTTCATGTGAGAACAATACTTCTTCTACTTCACGTGGGTAAACATTGTAACCGCCTACAATTATCATATCCTTTTTGCGGTCGACGATATAGAAGTAACCTTCCTCGTCTTTTCTTGCCAAGTCACCTGTATATAACCAGCCGTCGCGAATCGCTACAGCAGTTTCTTCAGGCATGTTGTAATAGCCTTTCATGACATTCGGTCCGCGTACGATTAGCTCGCCTACTTCCCCAACGCCCACTTCATCCCCATTTTCATCGACCACTTTATTTTCAACATTGCTGATCGATTGTCCAATTGAGCCTGGTTTACGCTCACGGTCTGTTGGGTTGAAACAAGTAACAGGTGAAGCTTCAGATAATCCATATCCTTCAGAAATTCGTACATTGAACTTTTGCTCAAAGTTATGTAGCAATGATACAGGTAATGAAGCACCGCCTGAAATCGCTAAACGAATTGTTGAGAATGCAGCAACATTCGCTTTGTCATATTGATAAAGGAAATTGTACATTGTCGGAACACCCGCAAATACTGTTGCTTTATACGTCGAAATTAACTCAAAAATTTCTCCCGGACTAAAGCGTGGCGCTAATAAGATCGTTGCACCTCGTGTTAACGGTGAATTCACAACGACCGTTAATGCAAAGACGTGGAAAACCGGCAATGTTGCCACAATACGATCTTCTGATGTCATTTTTAAGTAATCGCCAATATCTCTTGCATTTGAGAATAAATTATTATGTGTCAGCATGGCACCTTTCGGATGACCTGTCGTACCGGAAGTATATAAAATAATCGCCGTATCATCAGGCGCTACTTCTACTGGATCCGTTGTACGTGCTGTTGTTGCTAATACTTGTGAAAACAGCTTCGTTTTTTCTTTCGCCTCATCTGAAAGCGCGGCATACTTTTCACCGATGTCTTCAGTCGTTTCGCAAATGATATATTGTTCTACTTGTGGGAATCTATGCACCCCTGCTTCCACAAGCGGTAATAGTAAATCAAGTGCGATAACAACTTTTACATCACCATTTTGTATGATGTATGAAATTTCATCTGCTGTATAGATTGGATTAATCGGAATTGCCACAGCACCAATACGCATTGACGCGTATAAACTGATGATGAAATGCGGTGTATTACCTAATAAAAACGCGATATGATCGCCTTTTTTTACACCTAAATCTTCCAAAGCAGCTGCAAATCGTGCAACAGATTGCTCCAATTCACCGTAAGATGTGCCTTTACCTAAAAAGTAGTACGCTGTTTTTTCTGGTTGTTCGAAAGCTTGTTGTCTTACCTTTTCAACTAAATTCAATACACCCATCCCCCTATTGCGTAAAATGAAAAAATATTCACTCTATTAGCATTATAGAATAAGTATATTAATAAAACAATATGAAAATCTCGCTTATTCACAAATATTGTACTAAAATCATTTTTTCTCTATTTAAACTCAACCGCGTACATGTGAAATATAACGCCAGCGAATTAAGAAAAAGTAAACAATTTGAATAAGGGCAAACATTGTAAATGAAAATACGACCTCTTTTACAATCGATAAATTCATCACATCATTCAATACGGTTTGCACAACATAGAACGCAAATGCACTATGTACAAAGGCTAAACCCCACGGCAGGAAAAATTGAATCATTAAATTTCTCGTAATAAGGCGTTTCAGTTCTTTTCCGCTCAACCCTACTTTAACGAGCATATCAAACTGTTTTTTCTCACGATCCAAGTTGGCATAGATTTTGAAATAAACGAAACTTCCGGAAGCAAGTAGAAATACAGCTACTACTAATATACCGATGAGTGTTAATAAAGAATACGTAGCTAATATATAAGAATAATTTAATCCGGCATTTTCAAAATAAAACGGTAACGTATATTTTTTGTTGATCAGATAATCGCGGGCGACCATCTGCTGAATATCGATTCCGATATTTTCCGTTTCGGTCCAGTTAGGGATATCAAATGTAAATAAATGATAGCCAGGCTCAACATATGGCGACATTTCAAACTCATTTGTCAGTTTTTCAAAGTCTTCATCACTAATGATAATGGAGTTGCTGCTAATAATAGCCGTCGGGAAAAACATTTTCGGGTATACACTGTTAATCGTCAGGTCCACATTATTTTCCTTTAGCACCGTCTTTACTTCCGTTTTCTCCAGCTTTTCAATCGAATCTTCCGAATATGGGATGAACATTGCTTCCCCGCTTTTTAAATTCACGAGCGGGTATTTATACGAAAACAGCAGATGGTTAATATCCGTTTCCCGGAAAACTTCCACCGGATTCGATGTATACGATGATGTTTGGCGCATGACCGTAAAGCGTGTCATATGATAACTGATTCCATTAAATTCAAGCTCATCAATGACCGATAAAATATGTTCTATTTCATAAGGATTATCCATTTCCCCTTTATAGATTAGGCCGATTGGATTGATCTTGTCATATTGTGATGTATAGGAAGACATCGCCGATAAAACGCCGACCGTTAAAAAGGCAAGTGTCGAGACGAGTGTCACAATGAAAAACATGCGTGAGTTGAAACGTAAAATCTGCACTTGTTCGGCAATCGCCAGCATGCGGGCCTTTTTCCAGTAAAACTGCTTTCGTCCCTTCAACCGGTCAATAATATAAAGCGTCGTATCCGTAAAGAAATAATAGGTCCCCAATGTCACGAAAACAGGAATCAGTAATGTATATGAAAAAATAGATGACTTCGTTGTAATAAGTGCAAGACCGTATCCGCATAAAATGAGGATGATTCCTAAAATGGCATTGCGCTTTGAATAGGTCACTGCAGCATCGACAAACTTCGGGCCTCTTATAAAATTCCGTATTTTAATGTCCGGGGTAAACAGGGTACTCAACGTCGAGATGACAACAAATGCGCTTAAATAAACGAATAATGTCAGCACAAACGGCTCCCATGATAAATAGAGCGGTAATGCATTTAAGTTTAAAATTTCACGGACAATCATAAAGAAGAATTTCGAAAAAGCGAATCCGAAAACAATACCGGATATACAGGAGAAAATTCCAATCGTCATTGTTTCGATGATGATCAGTTTTCCTAGCTGATTCCGGTCCATGCCAAGATGAAGCAATATCGCAAACTCTTTAGATCGCGCTTCCAAAAAGGCACGCATCGAGTAAAAAATAAAAAACCATGAAAACAGCACAAGAACGATTTCAGCAAAAACCATTCCGGCTATCGATACTTCCCCTAAAAAACCGCGTTCGATTTCAGGATGGAACATGAGCATCGAATAAATAAAGAACACAAAAACACTAAAAAAGCTGGCCATAAAAAAGGCGGCATAGTTACGGAAATTCCGGAAAACGTTACGGTAAGCGAATTGAAGAAAAGTCACCTACATGTCCCCCTAATAAACTTAATACATTTAAAATGCGCTGGAAAAATGTTTGGCGACGATCATCTGTATAAATTTCATTGAAAAACTCGCCGTCTTTAATAAAAATAACTCGATCGCAATAACTCGCCGCAATCGGATCATGTGTCACCATCAAAATCGTCGTATCGTTTTCTTTATTCATTCTTGCCAGAAGCTCCAACACTTCACGTGATGCATTCGAATCTAGATTTCCTGTCGGCTCATCTGCTAAAACGAGCATCGGATGGTGGATCAGTGCACGTGCAATTGCTGTTCTTTGGGCTTGTCCACCTGAAATTTCATACGGACGTTTCATTAAAATTGACGTTAAATCGAGCAGTTCACTTAAATATTGCAGACGTTCCTCCATGACAGATATCGGCTGTTCATCAATTGTCAGCGGCAAAATAACATTTTCCTCGACCGTCAATGTCGGCAGCAAATTAAAGTCCTGAAAGACGAAACCGAGCTGACGGCGTCTGAAATAAGCAAGTTCCTCACTATTAAGCTTTTGCGGTTTCATCCCGTTAAAGATAATTTCGCCTGATGTCAGCGTATCAATCATGGATACCATATTCAACAACGTCGTTTTCCCGCTGCCGGATGGACCCATTATTGCGACAAACTCACCCTTTTCCACTTCAAAACTTAGCTGGTTGAGCGCTCGCTTCGTCACTTTTCCTTCATATACTTTCGTTGCATCTTGTATTTGTAAAATAGACATAGTAACTCCTTTTAACCAAGTCTGTTTCTTTCAATCAATAGTAATACTTCATGATTGAAAAATCACTTCAATTTGTGTACCTTTCCCAACTTCCGATGTAATCAAAAGCTGGTGTCCGAGCTTATCACAAATCTCCTTTGCGATATAGAGTCCCATGCCGGTAGATTCTCCAGTTTTCCGGCCGTTTTCACCGGTAAAGAATGGTTTCATTACACGGGGTAAATCAGATTTAGGGATGCCGACTCCTTCATCACGAATGAATAAATGGACATGCTGTTCTTTTTGTTCCGCCGTAATATACAATTTCTTATTCGGCTCAAATGTATATTTGACTGCATTTGTAATGAACTGTCCAATTAAGAAGTTCAGCCATTTTATATCGCTCATTACGATTAATTCCTCATCGATCTTCACTTCCGGAAATACCCGATTGGCGATAAACAGACGTTTATTGTCATTCACATTAGACATAATCGCCGATTTCAGCGGTACTTTTCCGATTTGCATATCATCCGAAAAGTTTTCCAAACGTGCATTCACTAAAACCATTTCAAGACCGCGCTTCAAACGTTCGACTTCTTCCTGCACACTTTTTTTATCAAGCTCTTCTTCCTGCTGCAGTAAAAGCTCCAAAACCGAGACGGGTGTTTTCATCTGATGTACCCACTGGTTCATAAACTTATATTGTCTGGACTGGGTCGCATAAAGCGCCTGTACTTCATGCTGATATAATTTGTACAGCTCATGCAAATAACGCTCAGTCTCCATATATTCCGTTGTTTTCGCATTCTTTTGAAGCGCATCTTCCATCGTTTGCGGCAACGTGGAAATCTTCGCCAAGTAACGGCGCCTCAACATATAGCGCACAACTAAAAATGAGACGATTAACAGAAGGCTGATCGCTATCGCATAAATGGCGGTCGTGACACTGCGAAATCCATCTAGCCAAAACAAAGAAAGTAAAAATAATGTTAGGACGATTTGAAAAATCAGGTAGGAAAGATTTTCCTTCACAAATAATTTGATCGCCATTACATTTCCTCCGAGCTCAATAAAAAGCGATACCCTGCGCCGCGCACTGTTTCAATAACAGATGAAATGCCATAATCGGCCAGCTTCTTCCGAACACGCGTCATATTTACATTTAACGTGTTTTCATCAACAAATGCCTGATCATCCCACAATTCCTCCAACAGCTGTTCACGTGATACGACTTTTGGCGCTTGTCCCATCAATAATCCTAAAATGACACATTCCTTCTTTTGAAGCGGAACGACGAGCTCCTTCAATTGAAGTTCCATCCGTTCCAAATACAATGTTAGCTGTCCTTGTACAATTTTCCGCTCTTCCTGTCTTGCAGAATATTCTCCATATGTACGACGCAAATGGCTGCGAATTTTAGCAAGTACAATTTCATAGTTAAACGGCTTCGTAATAAAGTCATCTCCGCCGTTTTCCAATGCAAATATTTGATCCATTTCACCCGAGCGAGCCGAAATAAATAAAATCGGACATTTCGTATATTGTCTCAACTCACGGCACCAATAGTACCCATCATAGGAAGGTAAATTAATATCCAGTAAAATTATATGAGGAGAAAACGCTAAGCATTGATCCATTAATGAATCAAAGTCTTTAATCGTTTCGACTTCGTATTGGTATTTTCTCAATGTGTCTGCGAGTAGTGCAGCTATTTTAGGATCATCCTCAACGATGAAAATTCGATGTTTTTCCATCTGAATGACCTCCTTTTCAATAGGTTTTCAACTAAATTATCCCTACATAAGTTATTTGTTCATATTGTTCCATTGTATCAAAAAAAGGGGGCTCCCGAAAACAGGAGCCTCCCTTTTCACACTCTCTATTACGTTCATGGTGATTGACAGCAGCTGCTAGTAAATTAGATGTAGGAAATCCTCTTCCGTGATCCCGCCAAAGTATACCGGGATTTCAATATCTTTCAGCTTTTCTGCAATTGCGGCACGGTCATATTTCGTCCCGACCAATAATTCAGCGACCTCATCTACATCACCGACACCAAAGAAATCTCCGAAAATTTTCGCCTCTTCAATAACACCTTTATTCACTTCTAAGCGAATATCCAAGCTTCCTGAAGGGTAACGCTTCGTTTTTTGAATGTTAAAGCGCGGTGATTTTCCGTAATTCCACTCCCATAACTGGTAACGGTTTTTTGAAATTTCATGGATGTTTTCCCAATCTTCTTCGGTAAGCTCGTAGTATTGAATATTTTCCTCGCCACCGAAAATAGATTTTAAAATTTCCATACGGAACTCTTCTACTGTAATTTTTTCTGGAAGGAAATCAATGATGTTTGCAACACGCGAGCGAACTGATTTAATTCCCTTTGATTCGATCTTGTCCTGTTTTACTTTAAGTGAGTTCACGACAGCATCAATATCCAGATTGAACATTAGTGTCCCATGACTGAACATGCGGCCGCGCGTTGAATATTGGGCATTGCCCGAAACCTTTTTCCCTTCAGCCAAAATATCATTACGGCCTGAAAGCTCTGAATTAACCCCCAGTTTTGCAAGTGCATCAACAACAGGCTGGGTGAATTTTTTATAGTTGCTGAAGCTGTTGCCGTCATCCTTTGTCAGGAAGCTGAAATTCAGATTGTTCAAATCATGGTAAACTGCGCCACCTCCGGAAAGACGACGTACGACAAGGATTCCATTTTCTTCAACGTAATCTGTGTTGATTTCTTCGATCGTGTTTTGATTTTTTCCGATGATAATCGAAGGCTGATTAATATAAAACAGTAAAAAATCATCCTTTTCAATATCCATGTTTTTCAATATATACTCTTCTATTGCCAGGTTAATACGCGGATCTGTAATTCCTTTATTATCGATAAAATACAAGAGGCTCACTCCTTCAAAAATCGTCCATTTATATTTTAACTTAAATTAGGCATTTTGTGTTGACGAATTAAATCTGTTATAATACAATACAATATATAAACAGAAGTAGTATAACAGAAACTTAAAGGAGGCATGCACAATGTTAGAAAACGTAGTGGAATTTTTCAAGAATTTACCTGATAAAATTTGCGTTCAATGCGGTGATAAAATCGAAGAACAAAGCGAGTGCTACAGCAACAATTGTGATAAATGTAACTCTCTTTAATTCTTTACACACTGTTTAATTCGTATTACTGACAACCTTCATCTTAGGACTAGGATGAACCTATAATAGCTTACATTTTTATTGTAAACCCCGCTCAATGTTTACAATAAAAAATACGATTCGCTAAATAGCGAATCGTTTTTTTATGGTTACAACTATAAAGATTAAGCTTCCTGTACTTTTGAATAACGGCATCTGTATAGAAGCGCACAGAACGCGAACGAGATTGCTTAATGGCCGTGGTTTTTTCTGTATAAAAAAAGCATGGATTCAGGGGAAAAACCCGGATCCACGCTTTTTCATTTTATAGTTCTGTATGTTGTTTTGAATAACGTTTTTTATAAAGCAATGCAAAGTAACCGAACGTGATTGCTAAGCATGAAATCATAACTGCACCTAAAATCGACCAGTTAAACATTAGGAATGATGTATCACCAGTTGAAATGGCTGCTTTGAAGCCTTGTACAGAGAATGTCATCGGTAAAATTTTATTGAAGAAATGCAATTGCTCTGGTACTAGCTCAATCGGGAATGTCCCTGCACTTGTTGTTAATTGAAGAATCAACACGACGATGGCAATAAATCGTCCTGGATCACCAAACACAGACACAAGCAATTGAACCATAGCTAAAAATGTAAAGCTAGTTATAATTGTTGTCAGAATGAATTGCGGCATATTATTTACCTCAAGTCCAAGCCCCCAAACGACAATTGCAATCGTTATAAATGATTGCACCAATCCAACACCGATTAATACAGTTACTTTACTTACAAACCAGCTTGCACTGTTTTTCGGGATAACGGCTGGTTCAACAAATGGGAATACAATCGAAATTAATAATGCCCCAACGAATAATCCTAAAGAAATAAAGTATGGTGCAAAACCTGTACCATAATTCGGTACATGGTTTACTGAATCTTTTTCGACTTCCACTGGAGAACCGACCATATTGTACGTATCTTCAGTCGGATTTACAGCGGCTTTTTCGCCTGCTTCCGTCAACTTTTCAGATAAAGTTGTCGTACCATCCTTCAACTCTTTCGTACCATCCGCTAAAGTAGTAGAACCTTGTGCCAACTCACCTGACTTTTCTGCCAACAAGCTCGTACCGTCATATAATTTATTCGAACCATCCACTAATGTGTTCAAACCTTGTGCTAATGTGTTGGCGCCAGTTGCCGCACTTGATGCACCTGCTGTTAGTTCATTTAGTTTTCCGGCAATTGTCGTATTGCCTTGTGCTAATGAATTGGCACCTGCTATCAGCTGTGCTGAATTTTGCTGCAATTGTGCAACACCTGAAGTTACTTGTTGTTGCCCTGCATTTAATTTACTTGCACCTTCACTGATTGCCGCGATTTTATCGTCCAATCCATTTGTTCCTGCATGCAGCTGGCTTAAACCGCCACTTACTTGTTTACTGCCTTCTTGCAGCTGCCCTAGAGCGGTTTTTAAAGCTGCTTGATTTTCTTCAGGCAGCATAGGTAAAATCGCTTCAAGTTGGCTTGCCAACTGATCCATACCGCCTGCTACATTAGCTGAACCATCTGCCAGCGCTTTTACTTTGTCATCGATATTCGCTGTACCTTGTGTTAATAATTTCAGGTTTTCAGCTAAGCTCGCCTGACCGGATGTAAGATCCTTTTGTCCGTTTGCTACTTGTGCAACACCATCAGTATAGCTTTCAATACCTTGCTGCAATGTATTGGCGCCATCTGCTGCAGATTTTGCTCCTGTTTCAAGTTGGCCGCTGCCATCCGCAATTTTTGCTACACCTGCCGCCAGATCGGCAGCACCTTTCGCAGCATTTTTAGCACCGGTAACTAAAGTGTCAGTACCATCGGATAATTCAACAGAGCTTGATGCCAATTGTTCTAAATAGCCTTTCAACTCATCAGCGCCATCCGCCAGCTTCGCGGCACCTTTATCTAGCTCCCCTGCTCCATCTGCTGCCTCGGCAAAACCGTCACCAAGTTGTGTAATGGAATCAAATAATTTTTCGGCATATGTTGCTGAAACTTGTGTATTTACTTCTGCTTTAATGCGATCCATTGCTGTTTCACCAATTTGTGCGCCTAAAAAGTTGAAGCCTTCATTTGGAATATAATCAATAACCAATTTTTGTGGTTCGTCATCTAATAATGTAGTTGCATGCTCAGAAAAGTTTTCCGGAATTTTAATTAAGATATAATACTTTTGATCCAATAATTTTTGGTCCGCTTCCTTTGCATCAACTTCCTCAAACTGGAATTGCTCGCTATCTATCAGCTTATCGACCAATGTTTGACCGAGCTCCATTGTTTCGTCATCCATCATAGCCCCTTTGTCTTCATTGACAACGGCAACCGGCAAGCTCTTTAAATTGGCATATGGATCCCAAAATGCCCATAAGAACATCCCACTGTACATAACGGGAACAAAAAGAACGGCAATAACTGAAATAAGCATTTTTTTTGTTTTAAAAATCTTCAGCCATTCTGCTTTTATCACACTAATTTCCTCCTTTAAAACTATATGACCAATATCGTCAATTGGTCATTTCATGGTAAAAAGAAACCACTTCACCAGGAAGTGACTACTACTTTTTCTTTGCCAAACCACGGAAAATGGTTTCGCTGAATAATGTCAGAATTTCTTGTTCGTTGAGTGGTTCATTATGTGTCAACTGCCAGTCTACAATAAAAGCCAAATACGATTTAAACAATAAAAAGGCTACATGCTCAGGATTACATTCAATGACCTCACCCTTTGCAATGCCGTTACGAATACGCATCGAGACGTAAGAAATAATTTCCGACTCGATTTTTAACAGCATTTGCTGTACTTCAGGAGTGCCCAGTGCTGTTTCCTCTTCTATTAATTTGGCAAACAGTAAATGACGCTCACGGAACTGCAGCATTTTCATTAATGCTGTATGGGCATTTTGCATAAAGCTAGCGTTTGCGTCGATTAGCTGATCTGTTTCGCGCTTCATTTCACCGATTAAATGGAATACAACTTCCTGAAACAGCTCTTCTTTATTTTTAAAAAAAGTATAAATAGTCCCTTTCCCTACATTTGCAATCTTAGCAACTTGCTCAATCGTTGTTGCTTTATACCCAAATAATGTAAAGGATTTTGTAGCAGCTATTAAAATTTCATGTCGACGATCCATAAATCCACCTCCTCAAAAAAAGTGACCAAAATAACACTTCGGTCATTCAGTCACTATTATACACCGTTTTTCTCATATTGCAATATTTAATGGTTATGATCTTCTTCTTTTTCTTCAGTATCTTTTTCATCGTGTTCCATCGAATTAGAACTTGTATCTTCCAGCACTTTGCTCATATCAGGGTTGCCAACAATTAGCTCCTGTTTGGGCATCACATGCATGCCGCGCGCCGTTGTATGGGCAAACATATAGTATACGCCATCATGGTCAAATACATAGTCAGCGACATAGATCCCGTCTTCAGTCAGTTCCCCGTCCAGCATCTCCCCTTCATCGCGAAGGCCGGATTCCCATACTTCAAACTTCACTTCTTTTGCATCATTTACCGCTTCTTCTTCTTGAGTAACACGTGCAGATAGCTGTATCGTTTCCCCTACGTTTAACTGTTCTGCCGTTTGAATATCTACTTCGACGATTGCCGGCACCTCGGCAGTATCAAGTGTTTCCACTTCAGGGTCATCGCCACATGCTGCCAATAAAAAAGGGACTGCTACTAAACTGTAAAACCATTTTTTCATCGTTAAATCTCCCATCCTGTTAACTATTATGTATTTTAATGCAATCTTTCCCATCCTTACTAGCGTACTAAAAAATACGTGCAGATGCATACTATAATTAAGGTAAATTTGTGAACCATTGAAAAATTATCCAAATAAAAATGCTGCTAAAAGCGGTTCACTTTTAATACAGCATTCTGTTCAATTAGTCTATTGAATTATTACATTGCTACTTTTGACTCGGCAAATTGGTTGAGTAATTGCTCGGCAGTATTTCTCCCTTGCAATACACAGTCCGGAATACTAATCCCCTCATAGGAGCTTCCTGTTAATAAGACATTCGGAAACTCTTGATAAAACTGTTCTTTCATAGTAGACATGCGCAATTCATGACCAATTGTATATTGAGGCATTGCTTCTTTCCAGCGGGCAACTGTTGTCAGTAGCGGCTGGGCATTCAACCCCACTGCCCGCTCTAAATCTTGCAATACAATTTTTTCAATTTCACTGTCGGACAGCTCTACAATCGATTCGTCCCCTACACGGCCAATGTACACTCTAAGTAGTTCCTGACCATCTGGTGACACATTATCCCATTTCCGGTGACTCCACGTACAGCTTGTAATTGCAAAATGACTATTGCGTGAAACGAAGAAGTTAAGTGCATCTTCATATTTCTGTATCGAACCTTTTTCAAATGCCATCGTAACCGTGGCAATTGTGGCATAATTCATATCCGGAACTTTCATCATTGTCATTGAGTCCGGAAAGATTTTTTTTGTTACATTAAACGGTGTCGTTACGACGATTTTATCTGCTTGAATCGACGTCCCATCATTCAATTCTACAAGATGTGTATCATCATTATTTTTTTCAATGGAATTCACTTTCAATCCTTTTAAAATCGTTACATCGGTTAAAGTTTTTTCCAATGTTTCAATTAAGGATTCCAATCCATTTTCAAATGATTCGTAATGTAGTTCACCTGGCGTATCTACGAGCGCGTAAATACCTTTTCCGGTTTTTTTCATACCGAGCAATAAGCTGCGATATTCTTTTTCCAACTGATAAAACTGCGGGAACATCGATTGCATACTAAGATGGTCAACATCGCCTGCAAAAGTACCCGCTAACACCGGCTCAACTAAATTTTCTACCACTTCTTTACCAAAGCGCCGATTGAAAAATTCACTAATCGGTTCGTCTGCAGCATGCGGTAATTTCGGCAACAACAAATCTCCTGCTGCACGGAATTTCCCCATTAAAGATAGAACATTCGATGTCATAAACGGGAGGATTTTAGGTGACCCTCCGAGCAGAATATTACTCGGAATTTGGTGTAACTTGCTACCAACTGCGATAAATGTTCGACCATAATTATTTTGAATCATCTCATGTTCGATATTTAAATCACGTGCCAACTTTCGGACACTGCTACCTGTATCAAAAAACGATTCAGGCCCACGTTCGATAATATATCCATTTTGACGTACAGTATGGATTTTACCACCTAAACGTAGTGACGCTTCGATCAACACGATATCTATCGGTAAATTATGCGCCTTCGTTTTTTGCTGTAAATAGTATGCCGTCGTTAAACCAGTGATCCCACCGCCAACGATAACAACCTTCTTCCTTTTTAAAGTCACCCTCATCATCACTCTCTACTATTCCGCTAATTTTTTATTGATAGCATCTACCATTGCATCAATGAATAAAGGATGTGTATTTGGCATTGTCGGGCGATAATAGCTTGCACCGATTTCATCACATACAACTTTACACTCAATATCATTATCATAGAGTACTTCTAAATGCTCCGTTACAAATCCTACTGGTGTATAGATGAATGCTTTATAACCTTTTTGCTCAAATAATTCCTTTGTTAAATCCTGTACATCCGGTCCTAGCCACGGCTCGGGTGTTTGTCCAGCTGACTGCCAGCCTACTTCAACGTTCACAATATCAGAAGCCTCTTCAATTAAACGTGCCGTTTTGACTAACTGTTCTTCATACGGATCGCCTGCAAGTTTAATTTTTTCCGGCAACGAGTGGTTTGATACGATTAAGCAAGCATTTGCGCGCTCTTCTTCTGTCATTTTTGCCAGTTCGCCATTCACGGCATCTTTCCAGAATTCAATAAACTTCGGTTCGTCATACCATGCTTCAACAGAAGTGATATTTAACGTACCACCTAACTTTTCAGCCGCTTCTTTTGCTCGTCCATTGTACGATTTAATAGAGAAAGTAGAGAAGTGTGGTGCTAAAACGATCGATACCGCTTCAGTAATACCTTCTTTCACCATTGCTTCTACTGCATCTTCAACGAATGGTTCAATATGCTTTAAGCCGATAAATACTTTATATTCCACTTCGTCCTGCACTTCGTTTAAACGTGCACATAATGCATGGGCTTGTGCTTCCGTCATTTTCGCAAGCGGAGAAATACCGCCGATTGCACGGTAACGTTCAGTTAAGTCGTCCAAATGTTCCTGGCTTGGTTTGCGGCCATGACGAATATGTGTGTAATAACGTTCAATATCTTCTTCTTTATATGGCGTACCATAAGCCATTACTAATAAACCGCGTACTTCTTTCATGTAAGTTCACCTCTGCATGTTTTTTAACACGTTTCTTTTTTAGTAAGTTATTAAAGATTCTTCATCTTAATAAGGGGTTGATTTACATTCCGGGTCGGAAGCTTTCCGCGGGCACGGCCTTACACGAACGTCTCAGGCGTCGGTGCTCCTGCCACTTCGCTTTCGTCGCAAAATAAATTTTGCTGTTCCCGCTGGAGTCGCCTCCCCTCCATTCCAATCAACTTTTCATCTATCTAGTTTTCTCACCTTCACCGGTGAATAATCATATTTATATTAGTATTTGTATTATGAACGTTTTGCGATTTGTTCGCGGCTGTATTCGTGTACAAATGTAGTTAGTCGTTTTAATACAGCTGGATCTACTTCCGGGAAGACGCCGTGGCCTAAGTTGAAAATATGTCCGCCTGTATGCGCTAAACCTTGATCGACAATATCTTTCGCTCGTGCTTCGATTACGTTCCAGTCTGCCAGTAATAAAGTAGGATCCAAGTTCCCTTGTACCGCTTTTGTTACGCCGCGTGCTTCTGCTTCACGAATCGGTAAACGCCAGTCCAAACCTACTACATCGACTGGCAGGTCATGCCATTCGTTTACTAAATGCGATGCACCTACACCAAACTGGATTAACGGCACATTCAATGCGCGCAATTCAGCAAAAATGCGTGTCATCGTCGGTTTGATAAAAATACGGTAGTCTTCAACATTCAATGCTCCAACCCAAGAATCGAAAATTTGGATTGCTTTTGCACCGGCTTCTACTTGCGCTGTAATATCCACAATAATCATATCAGCCAGTTTTTCCATTAAAGCAAACCATGCTTTTGGCTGCGAAACCATGAATGATTTAGTTTTAGCGTAGTTTTTGCTTGGGCCGCCTTCAATCATATAGCTCGCAAGCGTAAACGGCGCACCGCCAAAACCGATTAACGGAACATTTAACTGTTCTGTTGTTAACATTTTAATTGTCTCTAACACGTAAGGTGTATGCTCCTGTGCATTGAACTCACGTAAGTTTTCCACATCAGCAGCTGAACGGATAGGATTTGAAATAACCGGACCAATCCCCGCTTTTATTTTTACATCAATTCCCATTCCTGGTAAAGGGGTAACGATATCTTTATAAAGAATCGCTGCATCTACATTGTATTGCTCAACAGGTAAATGCGTTACATAAGCACATAACTCCGGCTGCATTGTAATCTCTTCTAATGAATATTTTTCTTTTATTTCACGATATTCTGGCTGTGAACGGCCTGCCTGGCGCATAAACCAAACTGGTGTATGTTCTACTTGCTCACCGCGAGCAGCACGTAATAATGTGTCATTAAATTTCATCATTTTTGATTTCTTCCCCTTAAAGTAAATTCTTTTTTATTCTATACCTCAAAAACGTCATTGATATCCATCATCGACTATAAACTTTTCACAAATATTTGTATAGATTTCTTGAATAAATGTCATAAATTTGTCTCTTCTGCTACAGAACTTTTTGACAAATGGCTTGAACATCTTTATAAATGGAAATAATAGTGTAAAGGAGGTCAGTCATATGAATTTTTATGTAACTTCAGGAACACCTGACTATATGGAAAATTTAATTGCAAAAAATCCACAGCACCCTTTAATTTTATTACACGGAAATGGTAATTCAGTGGTGTTGCATGAAACAGAGAACAAATCTATTTTCGCAGTACCCCGCAAATTTGAAGTCATTGCTCAAGATGGACAGTTTACACAAAAGGGCTATTATACTTTTTTCAATATGCCCATTATGTCAGATGAGAGCCCGGTTTTCGAGAAAAAAGCTCTCGATGTCATCCCTGCTTTGAACTCCAATGACGCTGTAATTGCCTATCGTTTACTGCGTCCGATTAAAGCAGAAACCTATTTATTTATTATTCAATGGGGCGGGCCTGCTTCTTATGAAGTTTGGAAAGGCAGCAATGAGTATAAGACTTCATTTGCCCCTATCTTTGAAGGCACGACACAAGTGTTACAGTCGATGTTTAACTCATCATCCTATATTACGACATATAGTGCAGCTTCAAAAGAATAATGCTTTTATAAAAAATGCTACGATTGTTTTTCGTAGCATTTTTATATAAAATAATACATATTTAGAAAATCTTTCGTTTTCCGAACTATTCTGCTTCTAACTAAACAAAAGGCGGTTATTATGTGAAAATACAAATTCAGTTGTTTAAAGCTTTCTTTGTTTCAGGAATTCTTGGATTCGGGGGAGGTCCGACAATCATTCCATTGCTTCATAAAGAAGTGGTTGAAAAATATAAACTTATGACAGATGATGATTTTTCTGATGTGTTATCAATTGGAAACACATTGCCCGGTCCGATTGCGACAAAGATGGCAGGCTATATTGGTTACCGGATAGGGGGTTTTCTCGGATTAATTAACGCTCTGTTTGCTTCGGTTATACCTACCGTGCTTTTAATTATTTTATTATTAAATTCATTAAACCAATTCAGTAACTCTGACTTTATCAACAACATGTCTAATGGCGTCATACCCATTGTGACAGTGATGATGGGGATTTATGCATTTGACTTTTTAAAGAAATCGCATAAAGCTTTAGGTCTAAAAATCAGCGCAATTATTTTCATATTCAGTTTTATAACAATTGTTGTATTCGATCTCCACCCTGGGATTATCATTGGTTCCCTCTTAATATTGGCGCTGGCATTGCCAAATAAAGGAGGAAACGAACAATGATATTTTGGGAGCTTTTTATTGCATTTTTAATACCGAACCTTTTGGCATACGGAGGCGGGCCTGCTTCAATCCCGTTAATTGAACATGAAGTGGTAGACAGGTATGAGTGGATGACGCAAAGTGAATTCAGTGAGTTTCTTGCTTTGGCAAATTCATTGCCCGGTCCTATCGCAACGAAGATGGCGGGTTATATCGGCTTTGAAGTCGGTGGTATTTTAGGGGGTATTATAGCGTTATTTGCGACAGTAGCCCCTACCCTGATTTTGATGATCACACTTTTGAATCTTCTACAAAAATATAGAGATTCGCCTAAAGTAATGCGGTTATCAAGCTTTGTATTACCTGCAATTGCCGTATTATTAATTACATTAACATTCGATTTCGCCAAGTCTTCCTATGAATCAAATAAATTAATTCCAACGATTTTAATGATTGTCGGCAGCTATATTGCTCTGGAAAAATTCAAAGTTCCTTCTATTATAGTAATAGCCGCAGGATTATTAATTGGCGGATTTCTATTGTAATTTAACTTGGTTAATAAAAAAATCGCTAACCTCTACTTAACTCATACGTAGGGTTAGCGATTTTTTATTTTGACATTCTCATCGTCAATTCACTGACTGCAATAATGACAACCGGAATGAAATAAAACTGTGGCTGCATTACTGCACACAGTGTCACAATAATAGCCTGTACAATGCTCAATTGACGAAGCAATTTTGCAACAGCCTGCTTTCTCGTATTACGGGGAATCGGGTAAAGCATGTCCATTCGGAAATCCCCTGCTGACATAAGTGCATACTTAAGCTGAAGCGTTGTCGCAAATGCCAGAGCACCGACAACAATCCAAGTTACAAACGGAATTGTAATAAACATAGCTACAACAGCTGAAATTGCTGTTAATCGCACCCATAAATAAAAATGGTCGTCTGTACGGATAAACGTACGGTAAATTAAATAGGCTTGCGTGTTTTCCTTTTTATAGCTGATCGCTTTATACGCAATATCCAACCAAGCACGACGTTTTACAGAGCCTTTTAAATGCGGAACATCTGTGAAGTAGTTGGCAAAGCGGTAAAAACGCATCATCCGGTTTTGCTCGAGCTTAATGAAATGTTCGTAAGGTACTGGATTATCCTGCACTTTTTTCTTCAATGTAACTGTATAATAAGCCATCATAACGAGAAATACGATGCCAATCAAACCGTCTGCCAATGTCATTTGAATTCCGATAATCGACACGATTGCCCGTACGAAACGGTCCATTAGTACGGCATTCCCACGATTTGCATAACGGTAATTAAATTCGGCGCGCACATTAATAAATTTCAGAACCGCGATAAATAGAGCCGTAAGCCAAATTTCACCTACGCTAAGTGTCGTAACTTCTTTCAATAACGGAATCGTTATAATATACAGAACGACCGGCAACAATAGCTGTGACCAAAACGTCCAGTTCATCGCCTTTTTGAAATAGTTCGGCATTTGGCTTTCTAGCGGCAATAAGTATACTTGATCGGGTTCTTTCAGCAATGTGACAGGTCTACTTAATGCAACTAAGAACCCGATCACAAGGGCAATGAGCCATTCTGCCGGAAAATCGGGCTGTACGACCTTCAGCCATTCACTGTACTGATATCCCCCTGCCCCTGCGATAAAGACAAGGACAATCGCAATATGCCCTGTAAAGACGAAGCGCATATACTTCATCACTTCGCCGATGTAATGCTCGAAGCGCTTAGCCCATACACTATGCATGCTGTTCATTGTCCTGCTCCTTTGTCATTGCAATATACAAATCATCCAGTGTCGCAGTCGGCATATTGAACGCTTTGCGCAAATCATTCATTGTTCCTTGTGCACGTACACGTCCTTCATGAAGTAAGATGATGCGGTCACAATGTTTTTCTGCAGTCGATAAAATATGTGTCGACATTAAAATCGAAGCACCTGCACGTTTTTTATCGTCCATCTGGTCAAGCAATGACTGGATGCCGAGCGGGTCTAAACCGACAAACGGCTCATCGATAATATACAGACTTGGATCGACTAAAAATGCACACATAATCATTACCTTCTGGCGCATCCCCTTTGAAAAGTGCGACGGAAACCAATTTAATCGCTTCTCCATACGGAATTCCTTCAATAAAACTTCAGAACGCTCATTCAATGTTTTTTCATCTAAACCATATGCCATTGCCGTTAATTGTAAATGTTCTTTTAATGTTAATTCTTCATATAATACGGGTGTTTCCGGAATATAAGAGAAGCTCGACCGGTACTTGTCCAAATTCTCTTTTAACGTCACACCGTTTAAACGGATTTCACCAGAGCGTGGTAAGAGCGTGCCAATAATATGCTTGATCGTCGTACTTTTCCCCGCACCGTTTAAGCCGATTAATCCAACGAGCTCTCCTTTGTTAATTTCAAATGATAGATCTTGAATCACAGGTTTTCTCGTATAACCACCTGTTACATTTTGCAGTTGTAAAATTGTCACAGTCGTCACTCCTCTTTTCTAAAATTTAGTTTATCAAAAGCGAATAAAATTGAACACTGAATGCAACACTCAATTCAAAGAACTTAAAGTGAAACTTCATTCAGCGAGGATTTTTTTACGGAAAATGCTGCCTCCGCCGCCACGCGTTGAAGGACCCGTTAACACGGGTTTAAAAGTAATTCTTTCATATAAGAAAGTAGTTTTCCAAATAATCTATGATAGAATAAAGAAAAATAATAGTATGTTCACCATAAATTGGAGTTGTACAGTTAATTTTCATTGCGGGCGCACACTTTCCGACGGATTCTGACCCCCTGTATACCTTTCAACTTACAATAACATTATTTTCTAACTTCTTATGGTGAAAATCAAAAATAAAAAAGGAGCGAAATACGATGAGTGATTGCTTATTTTGCAAAATAATTGCCGGTGAAATTCCAAGTATTAAGGTTTATGAGGATGAGCATACTTTTGCCTTCATGGACATTGCCCCGTTGACAAAGGGTCATACACTATTAATTCCGAAAACACATTGTAAAGATCTATTTGAAATGTCTGAAGATGTGGCACGTAATTTATATGCTGCTGCCCCAAAAGTTGCTAATGCCATTAAAGCTGCTTTTAACCCGGCTGGTATGAATACGATTAATAATAATGGTGCTGAAGCAGGTCAAACCGTTTTCCATTACCACCTGCATCTCGTTCCGCGCTATGACGAAAAAGATGGACTAGTGGTCAACTGGAATGGTCGTTCACAGGAATTCCCGCCAGATGTGCTTTCAACACTTTCTGAGGAAATTAAATCACACTTATAATTGCTCCACTCAGTTATGTCTACATGATTGTACGAGGAGACGATGGCCAGCATCTTTTTCATAAGTGAAAATGCTGGTTTTTCTTTTAGTACATTTTCCCACAATCTTTCCAATGTTTATCGGAAGATGGATTTGGAAAAAGATTTGGATAACAAATATAAATAAAGCGAGGTTAACAATATGAAAGCAAAATCATTTTTACTAGGTATTACAACAGGTATCGTTAGCGGTGCAGCTGTCATTTTATTTACAGCACCACAATCTGGGACGGCTTTACGACAAAACCTGTTGGAAAATACGAAAAACGCCAAATCCAAACTTCAAGATGTTCAATACGAACTAAATAATGTGAAGCAATCGATCACAACTTTAAAGGCAGAAGTCCAAAATAGTATGCCTAGTATAGTAAATGAATTAAAGGATAATTTCGCAAATTTCAAAACTCAGATAGAGCCGGAAGCAATAAATTTAAAACAAGAAATAGAGAAATTACAGAATTCTATAAGTGAAATCGAGAAAAATATCCCTTCAACTAGAAATAACGAGTAATGAATACAAATTCACCACTATAACTTTAGAACCAATAAAAATAACAAAAACAGTCAATTCAATCCCAAATTTATCTTTTTATAGCATAAATCAACCAATGTTGAATTATTCCATTTTTCTAACTTTAAACTCTTTTCTTTTATTGCTATAATAATTTTAAAATGTTAAATGAAAGAAGAAGGTGATTGCTTTGACAGAAGATTTATACTCGCAAAGAGAGGCTATGTTATTTAGCCAAAGAGTCGCACAACTTTCGAAAGCACTATGGAAAGCTATCGAAAAAGATTGGCAAACATGGATTAAACCTTTTGATTTAAATATTAATGAACACCATATTTTATGGATTTCATATCATTTGAAAGGTGCTTCCATTTCAGATGTAGCTAAATTTGGTGTCATGCATGTATCTACCGCTTTCAACTTTTCAAAAAAATTAGAAGAACGTGGATTACTTACTTTCTCAAAACGTGATGAAGACAAGCGTAATACATATGTGGAGTTAACTGATAAAGGCGCAGAACTCATTTTACGTATGTATGATCATTATCACGATACAGAACATACGATTTTAACAGGTGCATTGCCATTAAAAGAACTTTACGGTCGATTCCCTGAGTTTTTAGATGTAATGGCCGTTATCCGAAATATTTACGGGGATGATTTCATCGAAATATTCGAACGTTCATTCTTTAACTTCAAAGAAACAATTGATGACAAGGGAAAGCCATCAATCACAACAACTTCATAAAATTTGCAGAAGAAATGTCGCCGATTTTAATTGATGACATTTCTTTTTTTATTGATTATAGTTAGTTTTATGTTTAATATTGTTTCGTTAATGGAAAAGCATAATACGTCCTTTTCCATAATGTTTTAGGAGGGCTCACATGCATTGTTGGAAAACGATCAACATTGAGCGCGAATACGGTACGGGAAGACTTGTACTATTGGCAATCACTCTTTTCGTCCTTGTATTTTGCTTTTCATATATTGCATTTAGTTTTAATTTTAACGGTAAGCATATCGATCGCCATTTATGGTTAGTTTTATTAGTAATACCTTTTATTTATCCTATGCACAAATTATTACATTATTTCGCTCTGCTTCAACATAGAAAATCACTGGTCATTCGTTTTAAGATTCAACATTTCATGCCAGTTGTCCGGATGCGCCTGCAAAACGGTATTCCGAAAAAATCTTATATTTTCGCACTTGTGACACCTTTTATTGTTATTAATTCAGCATTGATTGCCGGGGGCATTTATTTCCCTGAATATGCGCATTATTTTAGTGGTTTGCTCGCTTTTCACTCTTGTATTTGTCTAATGGATTTTTTATATGTGAAAAATTTAATGTATGCACCAAACAATGCTATAATTGAAGAAACACCAAGAGGTTATGAAATTTTAGTTCCTATTAATATTTAGGTTTTAATGATGCTTTAGAGGGGAGGAATAAATTTGTTACTACTTATTGTAATCTTATTCTCAGTAATATACTTATTCCAAATAAATCGAATGACTGCCGCTTTATGCAGTCGACGTGAAATTCCAGAAGAAAAACAACCAAAAATTTTCCGTACGATTAATGTACTAATTACGATTTTACTTGTGAGCATGTATGTCGAAGTACTGCTAGCCGTTTAAAGAATTTTTTATGTAAATAGATTTTTGTCCATACTTACTTCAATAATTGGAAAAGGTGTGTTAAAAGCCGTAAAGACTTTTAACACACCTTGCTTTCTTAGTAGATGAAAGCTGCACCAACAATAATCAATAAGATAAACAATACAACTAATAGAGCAAAGCCAGAGCCGTAGCCGCCGCCATTGTAACCTCCGCCACCCATATTGCCACCTCCCTTCTCTCTTTCTCTCAATATCGTATGCGCCTGTTGTTACAAAACTTAGGCACTATACACATGCAACCATTTTGTTTTTAAATCGTTTATGTTATAGTTACAATTGCATTAAAGTTAAGTTAGGAGCGTATTCAAATGAAAAAGACCATTTTTGCATTAACAGTTGCTGCTTCAATCGGTTTAGCTGCATGCAGTAATCCAGGCGATGAAGTTGTAGTATCAACAAGTGTTGGCGATATCACTCAAGAAGAATTTTATAATTCAATGAAGGACATCGCTGGTGATCAATTACTGCAACAAGTAGTAGTTGAACAGATTTTAAACGATAAATATAAAGTAACAGATGAGGAAATCGAAGAAGAATTAAAAGGTGTAAAAGAGCAGTATGGTGAAAGCTATGAAGCTGTTTTAGCACAAAGCAATTTAACGGAAGAAACGTTAAAAACAAATATTCGATTCACATTGTTACAAGAAAAAGCATTAAAAGATGTTGAAGTAACAGACAAGGAAATCGAAAAGTACTACAACCAAGCATCTAAAGAATTAAACGCTCGTCACATTTTAGTGGAAGATGAAGAGACTGCAAAAGAAATCAAAGCTAAATTAGATGCCGGTGAAGATTTTGCAAAATTAGCAAAAGAATTCTCAACTGACCCAGGTTCTGGCGCACAAGGCGGAGATTTAGGTTGGTTTACAGTTGGGACAATGGTGCCTGAATTCAACGATGCTGCATATGCATTGGAAATCGATGAAATCAGTGAGCCTGTACAATCTGAGCACGGTTTCCACATCATTCAAGTGACTGACAAACGTGATGTTAAAGATTACGGTAAACTTGAGGACAAAAAAGAAGAAATCCGTGAATCAATTGCAGCTACAAAAGCTGATTGGAACACAAAAATGGCAGAGTTAATTAAAGAAGCCGATGTAAAAGTAAAAGACAAAGATTTAAAAGACGCATTTTCAGGCATTAAAGCTGAATAATCGTTGATATATAAAGTGAAACTAACAATCGAGCTTTTACGGGGAGTCGATCTCCCGCCTGACCTTTTCGCCTTGCTTAAATTTAGAGGCGCGAGATATACTACCCGTTAATGCGGGACAAAATGCGAGACCCACAAACGGGCCTCGCATTTTTTAGTTTTTCTTTACAAATTCCGATTTCAGCTTCATTGCACCGAAACCGTCAATTTTACAATCAATATTGTGGTCGCCTTCTACAAGTCGAATGTTTTTAACACGTGTTCCGATTTTTAATGTAGAGGAGCTTCCCTTTACTTTTAAATCCTTAACAACTGTTACGGTATCCCCATCAGCTAACAGATTACCGTTTGCATCGCGCACGACTAATCCTTCTTCCACTGTTTCCTCCGATTGAGACCATTCATGTGCACATTCCGGGCACACATAATTCTGACCATCTTCATACGTATACTCAGACCCGCATTCCGGGCATTTCGGTAATTGTTCCATTTTTATATACCCCCCTGTCTATCATCCCCTCTATACTCGCACAGATCCTTATTTTAAACAAGGTTATACAAGTAAATGGCTCTAAACACGAACATTCCTATTTCCTTAGTGACAAAAATCTATAAATTTTCTATAGGTTCTTCTCTTTTATGTTTATTAGAAAAATAATTTCAAGAATTTTCACATATTTGTTCCGAAAGGGTATATTATCAATTTATATATTCTAATTTTAAAATTCAGGAGTGATTGCATTGACAGTAACGACAAAACGCGCATTTAACTTTAATGCTGGTCCATCGGCATTACCATTGGAAGTTTTACAAAAAGCACAGGCAGAACTAGTAGATTTTAAAGGTACGGGTATGTCTGTAATGGAATTAAGTCACCGTAGTGCTGAATTTGAAGGCGTACATAATGAAGCGATAGCAAATTTACGCGAGTTATATGATATCCCTGAAAACTATGAAGTACTATTTTTACAAGGTGGAGCAAGCCTACAATTTTCAATGATTCCAATGAACTTCTTAAAAGAAGGACAGCAGGCAAGTTATATCCAAACAGGGGCATGGTCAGAAAAAGCCTTTGCAGAAGCGAAGTTATTCGGGACACCTGTAGAGGCAGCAAGCTCAAAAAGCAATAACTACAAAAATATCCCGGCTCTATCGGAGATCCAAATCGATGAAGAGGCTGCATACCTTCACTTAACATCAAACAATACAATTTTTGGTACTCAATGGAAAACGTTCCCGACTACTGGGGATCTTCCATTAATTGCAGACATGTCTTCTGATATTTTATCGAAGAAAATTGATGTATCAAATTTTGCCATGATTTATGCGGGCGCACAGAAAAACCTAGGCCCTTCAGGTGTAACAGTAGTCATCATCCGCAAAGAGTTTCTTGAAAAAGCAAATTCAAATATCCCGACAATGTTGAAATACGCAACACATTCTAAAAATAACTCGCTGTACAATACCCCTCCTACTTTCGGAATTTATATGTTAGGTGAAGTATTGAAATGGGTGAAAGCTGAAGGTGGCTTAGAAGCAATCGAGCAGCGTAATAAAGAAAAGGCGAAGTATATTTATGATGTGATCGACAATTCCAATGGTTTCTACTACGGGCATGCAACTGAAGATTCTCGTTCATTGATGAACATTACGTTCCGTGTAGGAGATGAAGAGCTGGAGAAGAAATTCCTTGCTGAAGCAAAAACAGCCGGGTTTGTCGGTTTGAATGGTCACCGTTCTGTAGGAGGCTGCCGCGCATCTACTTACAACGCGGTCCCACTTGAAACATGCAAAGCCCTAGCTGATTTCATGGTGAAATTTCAGCAGGATAATCAATAACAAATAAAGCCAAACAATCCTTCCCATAATTAAAGGCCGTTCAAATTTACGCTGAGTAAAATTGAACGGCCTTATTTTTATATCTGTCTTGTAGACGTTATTCTCCGTTACGGAGGACGCTTTTCTTCGGACCGGGGCCAAACACCTGTTGGTCACAAAATGTGAGCCACAGGATGGAACCGAGGTAGCTTAAATCGTCGGCTTGTAGAATGAGCGGTTATCTAACGGGAATAGACGCTCTGTAAATTCACCAGGTTTTGTTTTATCAAGGGCACGAGTCAGCATATTCATCTTCGCATCAATATTATCAATATAATGTAAAATTTCCGCTTCTTGAATCATAGGCTTTTTCGGGCTGCCCCACTCTTCTTTACCGTGATGTGACAATACTAAATGCTTAAGCAGCATCACTTCTTCTCCTTCGATTTTCAGCTCATTGGCAGCTTGACCAATTTCATTGACCATAATGGATATATGACCAAGCAGGTTGCCTTCCACCGTATACATTGTACCTACTGGACCGCTCAGCTCAATCACCTTACCGATATCATGTAAAATAACCCCAGCATACAGTAAATCACGGTTTAATGTAGGATATAGATCACAAATCGCCTCACTTAATTTAAGCATCGATACAACATGGTCAAGTAAGCCTGATGCATAGTCATGGTGATTTTTAGTTGCTGCAGGGTAAATCAGTATTTGGTCTTGATATTTTTTTGTAAGATTGCGTGTAATACGCGAGATATTCGGATTTTGAATTTGAAAGAAGTACTGTGTCAGCTCTTCAAATAATTGTTCCTTTGGTACCGCAGACGTCGGCAAAAGATCGCTGATTTGAACGCCTTCCTCTTCACGTGCAGGTCGGATTTGTTTCACACGCAGTTGGTTTTTCCCACGGTAGTCGTGAATCTCTCCCCCAACTTTTACAATCACCTGTGCACGGTATAAATTTTCATGTTCCTCGTTTGTATCCCATAGCTTGGCTTCAATATCGCCGCTACGATCCTGTAAAATTAGTGACATAAAAGGCTTGCCGACAGTCGTTACACCTTTTTTTGCTTCTTTAATCAATAAATATTGGTCCACTTGTTCACCAGGTTGGAGTTTTGTAATTCCATTCACAAGTAATCGCCCCTTTATAACTCTATTACAATTTATTGTAACATGTATATGCGTTATTTACCGTTTAAAAGACTATCAATTGCGACTCCCGCTAACGAATGCTAAATTTTTTCGCAAAATAGCGTTTAACAAAATAAAGATTCGGGTAAATATTGAAGGATTAAAATGTTCATGAACCGTTCATAAACTGCAAATATTTCTCGAATTATGTTAGCTGCTTCGTGAATTATCGGAAAATTTCTAGTATAATTATATTATCTTGCTTATAAAGGGTGGTTTAAATGGAGAATTATCGTTTTACTGCATTTGAAAAAACTGGGGAAACATTATTTGATGAAGTGTGGAATTTCGCAAACGATGACGCTGCAAAAATCGAAGGTCAAAAGCAAATCGAAGAAAAAGGTATTGCTGAAAAAACTCACCGACTAGTAAATTCATCTGGTAAATTAATTTTATTCCACGTTTAAAAACGTACATAAAGTGTAACTTCCATCAGTGCGGCGGGGTCCTTCCTCTGCCGCTGTGCTATCTAGAAAAATAAATTACTCCCCGTTAATTTGGGGTAAATGAGAAGGTGCCCTGAAATTCAGGGCACCTCTTTTTTATACTAAACGTTTTATTGCCCCATATAGTTCTTCATTTGTTGGCACTTGCAAATACATGCGCAACCGAACGATACGATTCAATTCCTTTTCGATCATAGCTCTAGCATAGGCAACACGATCCTCTGTTGCATACATCTTCCGAAACTCTTCCTGCATATTATACATCTCATTAAAGTCGCTTAACACTAGTTGAAGCTCTTTTTCATTCAACAAATATTGCTCTACTAAATTGATAAGCTCCTCATTAAAAATTTCCAGCATTTTAACCGCATCATCTTTTATAAATAGATCAAGTACTTTTTTGACAAGAGTTGTCGTCAATATACTCCCTATAATAAGACCGACGATCCCGCCTATTAAACTGATGACCGTTGTACTAACATTCGGAATCGATAAGCCGATTCCTCCGCCAACGATTAAACCAATAATACTTCCTGCAACACTTGCAGCCGTTTTGGAAATATTTTTAAATAGTTGTGCCGGAGACATCTGATTTTTAATCGCGCGGATAATATCAACGCTCGACATAACACCTGTTACGATGGCGCCTGTTACAACATTTGCATTTAGTAATGTGATGGCTTTTTTAGCGATTACAGAGCTGTACATCGCCTTTTTCGTCGCCGTACTAGCCATCCTCTTCACTACTGCTTTGGCACCGTTTTTCTTTACTGCACTAGCAATACCTTCATCCAGCTCTATATGGTCCACAATGTTCAGGTTATCGATTTGCTTTTCAATTATTTCTTCAGCAAACGGTTCTCCTATTACTGTTAGACCTGTCAGAACTGCATTTTCAACTGCGGTACTTCGTTCTGCGCCATTCCATTTACTTTGGGCGAAAGAAATTGCGGTACTCATTCCGATTATTTCTTTCTTAAAATCGATACAACCTCTTTCATCAATTACTAGATTGTGGATATTACCAGCATCTAATATATGACGGACTTGCTCATATGTGAAAGCACCTTGTTTAATAATATCGCTATTATTAAAATGTGCATGTATTTCATGATATTGCTCAAAAGGCACTTCCAAATAATTACTCTGTTCCTGATCTAGCTGTTTTAGTTCAATTTCGCAAATTGCAATCGCATCATTTATATTGGGACAATACACATTGTGCACAATTTGTCGCCGGTTATTTGATAGCCAAATTTGGTCCATGAAGGTACCTCCATTTTTCGTCTTTCACTATCATATAAGCATTCGGTAATGTTGTACAGTAAATATTTTATAGCCCAATAAAAAAGGAGGAGCCAGCGATGTTTCACTAGGTTCCTCCGACATGTATCTATTTTCCTTCAAATTGCGGCATTCTCTTTCCGACAAACGCCTGAATTCCTTCTAAATGGTCCTGTGTTTGGCGCATTTTCACTTGTCCTGCTGATTCGCCTTCCAAAACTTTCTCTAAAAGAGGCAAATTCGAATTATGCAAAATCTGCTTTGTTTCAATCATCGCCAAAATCGGTGATGCCAGCAGCTTGCCTACAAGTTGGTCCACTGTTACAGATGCCTGACCATCTTCCACGTTATAATCAATGAGTCCTAATGCTAACGCTTCATTCCCGTTTAACACTTTTCCTTCCCATATCATTTGCTTCGCTTTTGGTGTCCCTAGACGTTCCTTCATAAAGAAGTGTCCAGCACCGTCCGGAACCAAACCGATTCCAATAAAGTTCATCGCTAGTTTACTCGATTGCTCCGCAACAATGATATCGCTTCCTAGTGCCAGGCTGAAGCCTAAACCAGCTGCAGCACCATGAATTTGTGCAATCGTAATCATCGGAAGTGTATAGTAAGCCTTCACTAAACGTGAAATGTCTTCCATAATCGTTCCAAAATCAGAAAAGTCGTCTGATGAAACCATCATCTTTACATCGCCACCCGCTGAGAAGACTCTCCCTTCTCCTCTAATGATAAGAATTTGAACATCCTTTTCATTATGTAGCGCTTCAAAGCAAACCGCCAGCTCGCGCATCATCGTAAAATCCATTGCATTCATAGCATTCGGGCGATTTAATGTTAATGTTGCTTTTCGCTCCGCAATTTCCAAGTTTATTGTTTCAAAGTTCAATTGTATACACCCCTTATTTATGAATAATCATTCATTTCGACAAATACCTGCATATCTCCTTTATTTTTCATACTTCTATCGCTTTGGCTTTGTTCGGTTCAGGCTTTAAAGTGCCTAAATATTTACCGACCTTCAATCCTGTAAATAAGCAACCGCCTAAAAATGTCCCTTCCAATGAACGGTAACCATGTACGCCGCCCCCGCCAAAGCCACTGACTTCCCCTGCTGCAAAGAGGCCTTGAACAGGGTTTCCCTCATCATTTAGTACTTGCCCGTTTAAGTTGGTTTGTAATCCTCCTAACGTTTTCCGTGTAAGGATATTTAAACGTACCGCAATTAACGGCCCGGCTTTCGGGTCCAAGATTTTGTGAGGCGAGGCAGCACGAATCAATTTATCCCCTATATAATTTCTCGCCCCATGCAATGCATTAATTTGTGCATCTTTTGAAAAGGGATTGTCGATTTCACGGTCGCGCGCCAAGATTTGCTCTTTAATGTGCATAAAATCAAGCATGTCATTGCCTGCCAGTTTGTTCATACCATCGACTAAATCTTTTAAACTTTCTGCAATGACAAAGTCTTCCCCGTTTTCTTTGAATGCCTGAACAGCTTTAGGCGGCCCAGGTAAAACACGCTTCAGCACGTCCTTTATACTTTTATTTGTCAAATCCATATTTTGCTCAGAACCGGATAATGCAAATTCTTTTTCGATTATTTTTTCCGTCAAAATAAACCAGGAATAATCATATCCGGTTTTTTGGATTGCTTCGAGTGTGCTGAGTGTATCAAAGCCAGGAAAGTTTGGAGCTTTAAACCGGTCTCCTCTTGCATCAAACCACATCGATGACGGTCCAGGCAATATACGTATTCCATGGTTTTTCCATATCGGATCCCAGTTCTTCAGGCCTTCCGTATAATGCCACATACGGTCTCGATTGACGATTCGCCCGCCTGCTCGCTCGGTAATTTCGAGCATTTTCCCATCAACAAATGCAGGTACGCCAGACACCATATTTTCTGGTGGCAATCCTAGTCGTGATGGCCAATTTTCTTTGACAAGTTCTAAATTTGCTCCGATTCCACCGCTAGCCACTACGACTGCATCTGCCGTATATTCAAATGTGCCAATGACTTCTCTGGAACTTTCTTCCCCGCGGCGAATGATACAGTTTTCTAAAATATTACCTTGAATACCAGTTACCGCACCATCCTCCGTCATTAAATCCGTTACTTGGTGGCGCGGCAAATAATCGATGAACCCGCTTTCCGATGCTTGTAATACTTTACTCGCAAAAGCTTCTACAATTGCAGGCCCAGTACCCCAAACGATATGAAACCGTGGAACCGAATTCCCATGACCGCCTGCTAAAGCACCCCCACGCTCCGCCCAGCCGACAACCGGGAAAAATTGAATGCCCTGTGATTTTAGCCATTGATATTTTTCTCCCGCTGCAAAATCTACATAGGCCTTTGCCCATTCATATGCCCAGTAATCCTCATCCTCTAATCGGTCGAATCCAGCAGAGCCGCGCCAATCTTGCCATGCGAGTTCCTTACTGTCTTTTATACCCAACCGTCTCTGTTCAGGAGTATCTACTAAAAATAGTCCCCCAAATGACCAAAATGCCTGACCCCCGATTGAATTTTCGGGCTCCTGATCAACAAGCAATACCTTTTTTTGCGCATCTATAAGCTGACAAACTGCAGTTAACCCTGCCAGCCCTGCTCCGATAACAATTGCATCATAATGCATTTCTACTCCCCCTTTGTCAGTGCACCTGTTATACAATTTCGTGTTATTTTTTATTTCCCCTTCTAATAATTTTTCTTTAAAGCATCGAAAATTTAAATTAAGGCAAAATTTTAGCGAAATAGTAAAACCGTTATTTTCCGATGAATCCGCTGAATCATAATTTTTCTGTAAATTCAAACAAATCCCTTCAAATCAATATCGTTAGCGCTTTCATACTTTTTGCCATTTACGAACATTAAAATCAATAACTTGGAATATAGTTCGTAAAATAACCACATATTAGCTGATTAATTCACTAATTATTTATTAATTTTGAAAATTTCGTTGACAAAGATGAACAATCGGGTTTATGATGTTATCAAATTTAAAAACGACAAACTATTGTGATAGAGACATACTGTTTAGTTTTGTATAGCAAAGAGAGCTGGTGGTCGGTGTGAACCAGTGTATACACTAAATACGTTCCACTCTTGAATAGAATAGCCGAAAACCACAAGTAAGTTATTCCGTCCCATGCACGTTACGCATATTGATAAGGTTGTATGACTATTTTTTCTGTTAGTCGGCAACGAATAAGGGTGGTACCGCGATTTGTTTATTGAATGCCTTTCGCCCCTTACGTTATTCGTAAGGGACGGAAGGCTTTTTTTGTATATATTTTTAAAAATAATAGTGAATTTTAAGGAGAGATTATTATGACAGCGACACAATTAATCGAAAAGGCGACAAAAACAATTAATGTATTTATTGCAGATCCATTAAGTGATGACGGTATTTTTCCGCTTCGTCAAGAAACAGAATTAGATTTAAATATCATTGTTGATACAGGGTTAGCACCTGAACAATTAATTGCTCGTATTGCGGATGTGGATGTATTACTTGTCCGCTCTCAAACAACGGTTACACGCGAAGTCATTGAAGCAGCGAAAAACCTGAAATTAATCGGGCGTGCCGGTGTCGGTGTTGATAACATCGATTTAAATGCCGCAACAGAGCACGGAATTATTGTTGTAAACGCTCCAGACGGGAACACGAACTCTGCGGCTGAGCATACAATTGCAATGATGACATCTCTTGCCCGCTTTATACCACAAGCATTCAACACATTAAAAAATGGGAAATGGGATCGTAAGTCTTATGTTGGGGTTGAACTTAAAAACAAAACATTAGGTGTTATCGGAATGGGCCGTATCGGTGCCGAAGTGGCTTACCGTGCAAAAGGTCAACGTATGGACGTAATCGCCTATGACCCATTTTTAACTGAAGAGCGTGCAAAAGAATTAGGTATTACAAAAGGTACTGTCGACGAAGTATGTGCAGCAGCAGACTTTGTAACGGTTCATACACCACTTTTACCTGAAACACGTAACATCATTAACAAAGAACGTTTTGCCATTATGAAAGACGGTGTACGTATTATCAACTGTGCTCGCGGCGGAATCATTAACGAAGATGATCTATACGATGCGATTGTTGAAGGCAAAGTAGCAGGTGCCGCACTTGATGTATTCGTACAAGAGCCTGCAACAGACCATAAACTATTAACTTTGCCACAGGTGATTGCAACACCTCACTTAGGTGCATCTACAGTAGAAGCACAAGAATCAGTAGCAGTCGATGTATCAAATGATATTATTAAATTCTTTAAAACAGGTACTGTAACAAACCCAGTAAACATGCCATCTATTCCGAAAGAAAAGCTTGCTGAAGTAGAGCCGTTCTTCGCATTAGCTGAAAAGCTTGGTAAGTTTTTAATTCAAGTTACTGAAGAAAGCATCAGACAATTAAATATTTCTTATGCTGGTGAAGTTGCAAACTTTGATGTACGTCCATTAACGGCAAATGCCATTAAAGGACTGCTTTCAACGAACCACGGTTCTCACGTAAATGACGTAAACGCACGATACTTGGCTGAGCGTATCGGCATTCAAATTAATGAACATAAAACAACAACTGCTAAAGGCTTCACAAATTTAATCACGGTTGAAATCGTAACAGAAACAGAAACACATACAGTAGCTGGTACGTTATTAAATGGTCTTGGTGCCCGCATCGTTAAAGTAGAAGGCTTCGTAGTTGATGTCATTCCAAACGGCAACCTGCTTTACATTAAAAACCAAGATAAGCCGGGTTCAATCGGCCGTGTTGCTACTAAGTTGGCTGAAAAAGATATTAATATCGCAACAATGCAAGTAGGTCGCGATCAAATCGGCGGCTCTGCAGTCATGATGCTTGTCGTTGATAACGAAGTAACAACAGAAGATTTAATTTTTGTAGCACAACTTGAAAATATCGATGAAGTAAAAGCCATTACACTTTAATTATTCCCGCTACTGATGAACGGAAATTTCGTTCATCAGTAGTTTTTTTGTTTTAACATATTTTCAATTCGCATACATAAGTTTAAAGGACGATTTTATCTCTTATTATTTGAAACTTCGATCGGATAAAATCTTACATAAAACTTGGCGAAAGTGAAGAACCCTACCCGATTCCCATCAACAGTTCACTCTATTCGCTCACTTTTAACTAAAAGGAGAGTTTAGTTGAGAAAAATACTTTATTTCTTATTAATTGTTATCTGTATCGTTGGTGTTTCTCTAGTAAATAACGAGCGTGTCCATGCAGCAGCCCCTTCTGCCACAATTAAAATCACAACAAAAGAGACCGAAGTATTCGATGAAACGTTACAAAAAAAATTGATTACTCTGTCAAAAGCAACGCCCGTTATCGTACTTTCAGAAGCGGATGGATGGACTGAAATCCAATACAAAACGGTGATCGGCTATATTCCAAGTGAATATTTAAAGTCTGCATCCCCTCAATATATGCTCGTACAAGCGAAAGAAGAGCCACTTGTGCGTGTGACGAATAAACTACAGAGCGAAATTAAAGGAAAACTCCATTTAAATACAATTGTAGAGCTTTACGGGTCTGCAACAGCCGACTTTGTTTTCGTAAAATACGGAAAGCTTGCCGGCTTTGTAAATCAGCAGGCTCTTGTAAAACCTGTTTCAAAAGCAATGATCGTCAAAAGTTCAGCCGATTTAGTTGTAAGGGAAATCGCTAGTTCTTCAAGTCAGGAAATCGGGGTGTTACGTAAAAACAGCCCTGTTACAATGCTCACAAATTTAAAAGGCTGGGCATTTGTCACAACGGATAAATTATCAGGCTATGTGCTGACAAATGGACTGATTACACCGCCTGTTGAAAAAGAAAAACCGGTAAAACCAGTCACTCCTAAACCGGCAACCGATAAGAAAATCGCCTTAACCTTTGATGATGGACCCCATCCAAAAGTGACAAAACAAATTTTAAAAACTTTGGAGAAATACGATGCAAAGGCAACATTTTTTGTTGTGGGGCAAGAGGTGAAGGAACATCCTGAAATTTTAAAAGCGGTCTATAACGCAGGCCATGAAATTGGCAATCATACATTTAATCATGAAAAACTGACAACATTGCAACCAGAGGATATAAAGCAGCAAATCCAGTCAACCGATGCAATTATTAAATCGACTATCGGTCAACGGGCAACCGTCTTCCGCCCGCCATATGGGAGCTATGACGAAACGATTACTGACCAATTAAATGTTCCAAATGTACTGTGGACAATTGATACACTTGACTGGAAGCATCGTGAGCCGAAAAAAACGGTACTTGCAGTAAAAGAAGGTGCAAAAAATGGCAGTATCGTATTAATGCATGATATTCACCAGACGACTGCCGATGCATTGGATGAGATTCTCGCTACACTCCAAAAACAAGGCTATGAATTTGTGACCGTCTCCGAACTGTTAGGGAAATAAATAAAAGGACCTGGTGAATGTTTCAACAGGTCCCTAACTTATTGATATTCTTTTAATTGTAAAAAGCTTAAGTGCTCATTTATTAGAATGGAGTCAGCTTCAAAAAGTGGCAATGTGACAAGGTCCGTGCTTTGCGCTACCCCTAATGCTGCAATCCCAACAAAAAATAAGACACCAACTGCAATAAATGCAGACAGTATACGGTGTACTCTTTGCATCTCAGGATTGGCCTGTTTTCTGTTTTTGCTGCGTACAAGGCTGAAAAATCGGTTTTTGTTTTCAGGTAAATGAAGCACATGTTCACATGCCAAACAAATGTATGCTGTATGATGGTCAATCGTCACCCGATTGATCTGAACTAAGTTGTTTGTGCGGCCGCAGCTTTCACAGCGACAAGTATTATTATTTACCATAAAAAAACCTCTTTCATCCCTTTCATACACTTATTATAGCATGAATTTTTAGAAAATTCATTCATTTAATACAAAAGACGCACTTAATTAAAGTGCGTCTGCTAGTTTATAATGTTTTCACTAACTGTAAAAACTCTGTAAGTGAAGTTACTTCATATGTCGGGACAATATCCGGATTGTGCGGCTTACTTTCGCGGTTAATCCAAACATTGCGCATACCGACACGCGACGAGCCTAAAATATCGGTCATTAAATTATCGCCGACCATTATAGCTTCATCTTTAGTAACCTGTGCTTTTTCCATTACAAATTCAAAAATAGAAGCATCCGGTTTCCCCTTACCAAAATCACCTGAAATAATGATATGGTCAAAATAAGGTACAATCTCCGGCGTAATCTCCAACTTTAAATTTTGTAAGCTCGGTGCACCGTTCGTTAATAAAACAAGCTCGTATTTCCCTTTTAATTCATCCAATACTGCAAACGTATCGTCATAGAAAAACGGTGCTTTTTTACGTTCCTCTACGAAACGCTCCCCTAGCTCTGCGCCTAATGCTGCATCTTCAATTCCGACTGCCGCTAAACCTTTTGTCCAAGCCTCAGCCCGATACGCAGGCACAATTTCTTTCATCTGCTGAAATTGTGGTGTCGGATCATCAAACGTCCCCCAAAGACCTTCAAATGGGTTAATACCGATTAAGACTGTGTAGTCATATGTAGGGTAACTTTCATAAAGACTGCGTGCCGCTGATCTAATCGCCTCTTCCAATTGCTGAGAGTTGACGTTTGTCTTAGTCGCAGCATAGTCACATGTTTTTTCAAATGCCGTTTTTACCGAAAGTTGATCGAATAATAATGTATCATCCAAATCGAAAATAATTGTTTTGATAGCCATTGTTACGCTCCTAAAATTAATATATGTACCCATATATTTTACCATACTAAAGCGTACAATTTCCGATACTTTTTGACTTTTCAAACTTTTTGAGGATAATTTCAATTTAGAATGAGAAGAACTTTTATTCCTTATTTCGTAATTGCTGCAACAGATTATTGACACGCTGTTTTTGGTTTGCCGTTTCTTCTCTCAATAATTCAATCTTATAGTCAAAACCATCGTCCTGAATACTTACAATATCGCCTTCTTTTAGCTCTGATGGAATTTCAGCATGATGGATCAGGAGCTGCTCCGTTTCGTTTGAGCGTTTTAAAAAGATCGCGTATTCCCCATCAAATCGGTCTAGCGTGTATTTATTGTAGTTCACTTACAACTTCCCCTTTCGCATTGACTAATTGAGCTGCATCACCGCTGTTTAACCATATTTGTCTTTTCGACCATTCAAGTGTGGAAGCACCTGGTTTTGCATTGGGCCCACTCGTAATCGAAAGCTTTTTCCCTGGCGCTAAATTAATAGCCGGAAAGTTAAATATTTGATTCCCTTCAACAGATATCAATTCCCAGCCTTCCAAATTAGCTGCCTCGCTACTATTATTCTGAATCACAACAATTTCTTCATGCACATCTTTGCTTATCAGCTCCACTTTACCGTTGCTTGTCGAAGCTTTTAACGGTGCCGAATTCGTCGCACCTACACCTGTCCACTGCTGTGCATCTATTTCATATGTTACCCCATCTGTTGTGATCACAATCGTTCCTGCTTCTGCAGTACTATAAATTTCACTATTTACATGTTGCAATATATCGATTACTTCCGCATGCGGATGACCGTATTTATTGTCCTGGCCATAGCTTAATATTGTAGCTAGTGGACTCACCGCTTCTACGAATTCAGGCGAACTGCTCGTATTCGACCCATGATGCCCTGCTTTTAAAATGCTTGCCTGTACATCCGTTCCTTTCCGTAAAAGTTCCTGCTCTACTCCATGGTCGGCATCTCCCATTAATAAAAACGAAATATTCTGGTATTCCGCCCGCAGTACAATAGAAGCGTCATTATTATCAGAAGCTGCTTCATCAGCAGCAAGTACTTCTATAGTGAGATTATCTTCAAGCTGAATTTCATCGCCTGCTTTAGGGATTGTAAACCGTATATTTTTCGCTTGAATCAGGCTTAGCATTTCTTCATATGTTTGAGACGTATGTACTTTTCCGGAATCGATAAATTCCTTAATCGAGATAGAATTCAGCACCGGAATCAGCCCGCCGATATGATCGGCATCCGGGTGTGTAGCGACTACATAATCCAATCGTTTGACTCCTTGTGCTTTTAAATAGGCTACAACTTCTTTACCTGCACCCTTTACACCTCCGTCAATCAGCATCGTCTTACCGTTTGGCGCTTCGATGAAAATGGAATCGCCCTGCCCTACATCAATAAAGTGGACGGCCATTTCTTTTAGCGGTTCTTTGTATATTTCTTCGGTTGTTTCTGTACATCCAGCTACGAATAGTAATGTGAACATTAACAGTCCTATTATTTTTTTCATTGCTACAAATCCTTTTCAATTACTCTCTTACTAGTTTACACAAGTTGATCTAAATATAAAAATCTCTCCTTCACAGAAAAAAGCAGAGACATAACCAAAAGTGCCATTTTTCTCCGGGAGAAAAATGGCACTTTTTCGCTGTGCGTAAAAATTGATTTCCATTCCGGGACGCTTTCCGCGGGCGTGGCCTGAGCCTGTAGCCTCAGGCGTCACGCTATTCCCGCAGGAAGCTTGCTTGTAGCGAAAGGCGTAGCCGTCAGCTACACTCGCCCTCTATTCCCAATCAATTTTATTAAATATCCGTTTATTACTAAGCGTTTTCAATCAAATTTTAAATTCTATATTATTCTCTGTTAAATGATGGTCAACGATTAAGAATAAAGCTCATCTAAAATGGCGATTTTCTTCGCGATTGATTCTTCAAATGTCAGGATATACGCTGCTGGATCTTTCGGATTATGGAACTGTGTAATTTTGCCGGTCGTTGGATGCACGAACTTTGAAGAAGCCCCGCAGCCAATACCTAAAATTGTTTGCACTTCTTCCATAATGACAATATTGTAGATCGATTCTTCTTCCGGTTTACAATAGCCGACGTTTTCCAAGTTTCCTAAAATATTTTTCTGGCGGTACAAGTAATATGGAACATAGCCGTTTTCAGCTGTCCAGTCTGTTGCCATCTGCATCATTTCCCCTACTGTATCACGGTCCGCTACTTTATATTTATCTTTGTTTCGCGTCATTTCTGATGCTCGCTTAAAGCTAAGTGTATGCACCGTTAAACTTTCAGGCTGCATTTTTGCCGATTCCGCTAATGAATGCTCGAATTCTTCGATACCTTCGTTGGGCAAGCCGATAATCAAATCCATATTGATATTATTCATACCGGAATTGCGTGATAGCCAAAACTTCTCGACTGTTTCTTCTACAGTATGGTGGCGTCCGATTGCTTTCAATGTTTCTTGTGTATAACTTTGCGGATTTACAGAAATGCGGTCAATGCCCCATTTTTTCAGCACTTCTATTTTTTCCGGTGTAATTGTATCCGGTCGCCCTGCTTCTACAGTAATTTCTCGAATGGACTCTGGATTCGGGAAAGCATCGAACATTGTTTTATATAATGCATCCATTTCATGTGCCTCTATTGAAGTCGGTGTTCCCCCGCCCCAGTAAATCGAAGTAATGCGCATATTCTTTTCCGTCAGCCATTTGCCCATTTCACGCAATTCGATATGCAGGCCATCGATAAATTTTTCTACACGACCCGCCTTACGATTTGATTGGATCGCATAGGCCGGGAATGTACAATAAGCACACATTGTCGGGCAAAACGGAACCCCAATATAAATAGAAATTTCCTTTCCAAGCTCGTCCAAATCCGGAATAACCGTAAGTTGACGCTCAACAATTGCCTTCATCAATGCGATTTTCTGATCTGAAATACGGTAGTCCTCTTTCAGTACAGCGGCAATCTGCTCATCGTTCATACCTTCTTTGCGATATTTATGATAAAGCTTAGTCGGACGTACCCCTGTTAAAATACCCCACTGCTGAGTCATACCGGAATATTGTTCAAGTACATCAAGCATGACATGTGACAGTGCCCGCTTCATGCGAATGTTTTGCTCTTTTTCCGTACCTTCTGTCGAATACTTAATCGAATAGTCGCTTGTATATTCCTGGCCCTCGACGTTAAGCTTGGCAAATGTGGAAATCGTAAAATTTTCATCGATAGACTTGTTAAACTCAATCGACATATCCGAACCGTCCTGCCCGATTTGAATAACGGAATCCTCGTAAAATAAATTGGCTATATGATTAAGAACACGTGTCCAGTCTTCTTTGAACTGCTCATTAATATGAATCGTTTTCATGTTATTCTCTACCTTCTTATGATATTAAATATAAAATCTATCTCATTGTAACAAATATTAAGGTAGAAGAAAAAAAACATGTTTATTGTTAGTAAATTTAATTGGGATATTGCCCTCATTATCCTCAAAATAAAAAGGAGCCACACATAGTGTGACCCCAGAATCTTATAGTCCGTCGTACATTGCTTGGATTGGCTGTGTGATAATACGGTTAATTTCTTGAATTACTGCACTTAAAGCCATCTCCGCTTCAAGCATTGCTATAATTTTAGCGTTTTGCTGAGCTAACTGTGCTGTTTTTTGTAAAAATACATACTCTTCTTCTGTAATTTCTTCACCAGCATTTTGTTTGTCCTGCATCTTTAATTGAACATCGCGGAAGTTTGTGAATAATACTTTAGCTTCTTCGTCTGCACGTACAGTTTCCACTGCGTTCTTTAAATTTTGAAACTCATCAGTCTTGCGGAATGTTGCTTCAAGTTTATTAATATCTTCATAAATATTAATCATGTAATATTCCTACTTTCTCTTTTTAGTTCGTCAAAAAGACGATTAACGCTTGAATGATCCCGACAAGACCACCAATAATGCCGCCCAGCCATGTGATTAATTTCAGCTCTTTACTAATAATACCTAGTACAAGCTCTTCTAATTTGGCAATCGGGAAAGTATCTACTTGCTCTCGAACAACTTCCGCTAAATTCAGTCGCTTCAGTACGTCTTCGATTTTTCCTTCTGCTGCAATAAATGTTTTATCCATCATTTTAGGGAGCAGATCATTTGTAGCCCAGTCTTTTCCTTGTGGCCAATAGTCATTAATCGTTTTATCCAGGCGTGCCTCCAATGCAAGTGCATTTTTTGCATAGCTTTGGATACTCGTCTCAATCGTATCAAAGTTTACGTCATTCATAAAGTCCATTGCCGGGCGATTTTTAATTTTTTCCCATTCTGTTGTGAAAATCCGATGCAAAAGCGCAGCGGTTCCTGGAGCTTTTAAAAACTTTATAAGTTCACGCTGCACTTTATCTACAAGTGATGTGGAGTCTCCTAAAAACATCTGGATCATGCCGCCAAATGAACCTTTTGTCGACAAGAAGTCATCCAGCATATTTTTGATTGTCATCGTACCTTCCGGCGACAGAAAATAATCTTCACCCTTTTGCAAAATCTGTACGACTGCCTCATCGATTTTCTGGTCCAATACAGGCTCCAAATCATTCGGTAATAGTTCACGAATGGCTTTTGTAGATAACGTATTTTTTACTTTATGGAACTGCACGTGAATAAGTTCATCCACTTTCCCTTCCACTGTTTGCGGTAATTGTGTGAATCCTGCCAAACGAATCCAGTCATTAATCGTTTTTTCATTTGTAAATATTTCTTGCGTCACTTTATTTTGCGCAAAGGTTAATACATTTTCACGTATTTCCTTTGATAAAAATTTCTTCTTAATTGTTTCAGGTGTCAGTAAATATTCCGAAACGGTTTTCCCTAACTGAATAGCCAAATCCTCTCGGCGTTTTGGGATCAGCCCCGGTGTTAATGGCAGCTTCCATTTTTTAAAGTAGATTGGCTTATAAGGTCTAAACAGCATTTTGATTGCCATATAGTTCGTCGCTGCACCAACGACAGCCCCTACAACACCCAGCAGGAATATTAGCGAAATAAATTCTCCCATTTTGCTCACTCTTTCTTCATCATGTCTATGTTCTATTATTAATTTCAAAAAAGAAAAATTGCAACAATGTACTACTTTCTTGTACGATAAAAATGGGAGGGAAGTTTCATGATTCAACATTTTAGCTATAAGCCATTATTTGAAAACAGTCAAATTCCGGGGTGGTCCATCCGCTTTTTCTATGAGCAGAAACGTTATGTAGCTGAATATTATAAAGACGGAAGCATCAAATTCTTTGGGGAAAGCCCTGCTGAAGAACAGAAAGAACAGCTTGAGAAAATGATTCACGAGTTAATGCTCTTTCACGTTTATGAATAAATAAAAAGAAATGGGAGCAATCGAATTTTCGATGCTCCCATTTTTATGCGCGTTTCGAGTTAATCATAATTTAATAGCTGGCTGCAGGAAATTATTGCTGGCGTTTGCTAATTTTTCTGCCTATTAAATTATCATTATCTACCATTTCACAGTATCATAAATCTATTGTAATTTCAATTTTCCATCAATTTACGCTCATCTACGCTCATCTACGCTCATCTACTAATTATTTATTTCTTCAATATTAAAATTCAATTATCGAGTGGCTATTCCAATTTCACTCCAATATTTTTTTCCTCAAATTTCAAATTGGAAAATTGTTTTTTTCACATAAATATTTTATGATTGTAGTATTAAAATTTTTTTAGGAGGTGTACTCTTTATTTGCCACGCTCATTTGCGCCGCAGATAGGGAATATAGTTGGACGTAGACATAGGAATCGAACTAACCATTAGGTTGATAGCATTTGCTATCTTAATTGCCGCTACGGCATTTTTCGTTGCAACTGAGTTTGCAATAGTTAAAGTAAGAACGACAAAAATTGATCAGCTCGTTGCAGAAGGAAATAAATCTGCAATCCGGGCAAAAAAAGTAATTTCAAACCTTGATGAGTATTTATCTGCTTGTCAGCTCGGAATTACAATTACGGCATTAGGACTCGGATGGCTCGGAGAACCGACTTTCGAAATTATTCTTCATCCAATATTTGAGTTCTTTAACTTAAGCGGTAATGTCACAACTGTTCTTTCATTTATTGTTGCCTTCTCACTCGTAACGTTCATACACGTTGTCGTAGGGGAATTAGCACCAAAAACTCTCGCTATTCAGAAAGCAGAAGCCGTAACATTAAATCTATCTGGATTTTTAATTCTGTTCCATAACATCATGTACCCATTCATCCGTGCTTTAAACGGATCGGCACGTGGATTAACTGGGCTTTTCGGCTTAAAAATGATTTCTGAATCTGAAGAAGCACACTCTGAAGAAGAGCTTCGCATGATTTTATCAGACAGCTTTAAAGGTGGGGAAATTAATCACTCTGAATACGAATATGTTAATAGTATTTTTGAGTTTTCTGATCGAATAGCGAAGGAGATAATGGTACCTCGAACTGAAATTATCAGTATTGAAAGAGGTCAAACGATTCGCGAAGTATTTGAAGTAATGGGCATTGAACAATATACACGTTATCCGGTTACAGATGGTGACAAAGACCATGTCATTGGCCTTGTTAACATGAAGCATTTATTAACAGCTTATATTAAAGATGCTGCAAATGGCGATAAGCTTGTTGATGATTATATGCAACCGGTTATTCGGGTAATCGAAACAATTCCTGTCAGTGATTTATTATTAAAAATTCAAAATGAACGTATTCACCTCGCAATTTTAATGGATGAATATGGCGGTACTTCCGGTTTAGTAACAATTGAAGATATTATCGAGGAAATTATCGGTGATATTCAAGATGAATTCGATGAAGATGAAATTCCGGAAATTCAGGAAATCGCTGAAGACCACTACATCTTTGACTCTAAAATGTTATTGCAGGAAATGAATGATATTTTAGGTACAACAATTGAAGATGAAGATATCGATACAATCGGCGGATGGTTCATGACTCAACGCTTTGATGTTCAAGAAGGCGATATAATTGAATCAGAAGGTTATCAGTTCAAAGTAACAGAACTGGACGGTCACCACATTTTGTATATTGAAGTAACAAAACTTCCACCGTCTGAAACGACAGACGAGGAAATTCTATAATTGATACAAAAAACCACACTTTTTCCTACTGGAGAAAAAGTGTGGTTTTTAATTTCGGTTATTTTACCCTTCTTTAACTGTCGTTCGTCTCAGTCAAATTATGCTTTACTGCATATAAAGCCGCCTGGGTACGGTCCTGTACATGGAGCTTCGCAAAAATATTCGATATATGGGTTTTAACCGTTTTTTCCGTTACATATAACGAAGAAGCGATCTCCCTGTTGCTCTTACCCTTTGTCAGTTCCGCCAATACATCCTGTTCCCTAGGTGTCAGTGGATTTAAAATATGGGGCTTATTCTCATCTTCACGCAGCCCTTCTTCCAATTGCGAAGTCGCATCCGGATGGATCGTATTTTCACCGCGCATAATTTGCCGGATCGATTCAACTAGATCATCCGGTTCGATATCTTTTAGCTGGTAGCCTGAAGCCCCTGCATCAATTGCCGGCAGCACATGGTCTTTATCCGAAAAGCTTGTCAGCATCAGTACTTTAATATGCGGCCAATTCTTTTTTATTTTTTTAGTTGCCTGGATGCCGTCCATCTCAGGCATGACGAGGTCCATTAAAACAATATCGGGAGAAAGTTGTTCAACAAGCTCTACTGCCTCTAATCCGTTTTTCGCTTCCCCTACAACTTCGATATCTTTTTGGGTTTTTAAAAAGAATAATAACCCTCGTCTTACTACATGATGGTCATCTGCTATTAGTACCCGTATCATCAAATCCCCCCTAATATGGTAAACGGACAAGTAATTCTGTTCCTTTTCCTATTTTACTTACCCAATCCGCGGTTCCTCCAACTGCATGTGCCCGGTCAATAATTGATTGCATGCCAATTGATGGTATGCGGCGATGTGCCTCCACATTAAAACCATGGCCTGCATCGTTTACAACGAGTAATACATCGGTAGCGGTCACATTTATATATATTTCCACATTCTTTACACCTGCATGTTTCCGTACATTATTCAATGCTTCTTGAGTAATCCGGAAAAGCGTTTCCTCTACTCTTGAAGGGAATTGAATGACCCCCGAAACATTGACCGTTAATTTTAGGTTCAGCATTTCTGCATACACTTTAATCGCTTCGATCAGTCCGCTTTCCAACCCTTTTGGACGGAGCTGCCAAATCAGTGCACGCATTTCCGTCAAAGCTTCCTGTGTAAGCTCTTGAATATCTTTAAACGTTTCTTTAATGTCCTGCTCGTCACTCATCTCTACTCCTGCACGGGCTGTCAGTGTTACGGAAAAGAGCAGCTGGTTGACAGAGTCATGCAAATCGCGTGCTAACCGGTTACGTTCCTGAACTAGTGCAATTTCCTGCTGTTCATTTGTCAGGTAAATACGTTTAATCGCAGAACCCATCTGAAAGGCAACCGATTCAAGTAAATCTAGCTCCTCGTCAGAAAAGCGCACCGTATTTCTTGAAGCGACGTTGAGCAACCCGAAGCGTTCCTGACCTGATTGCAATGGTACAGTCGCATGATGGGTAATTTCGTTATGATCACCTACATTTGCTGCGATGGCACTTTCGATGCGCTGACATTCAATAATATTCGAAGCTTTTTTTAACTCTTCATTGCGGAACCGTGATACACACCAGCATCCGCCCTTCTTTAAATAGTGGCACTCGTTATAGTTCAGCGCATCCGGCAGATCCTGCTTCACGACAAGCTCCGATTTCCCTTTTTCATCGATAAAGAAAATCCAGCCCGTTTCGAATTTTGTCCCGCTTAAAAATTTCGACAGCGCACCCTTTAGCATCGGAATCATCTCTGTTTCCTCGTTCAACAGCTCAGCAATTTCTTTTAAAATGGCAATATTAGATTGGTCTTTTGTCATACTGGCTCTTCCTTTGCTACTTCACTTTTCTCTATCATACCATTTCAATTAAATAGTACGCACCGCTATCCCTCTCATACTTTTGAATGAAAAAAATTCTGCTATTATTTACAATAGCAGAATTTCCCTTTACGTTATTTTAAATATTCCACGCGGTATACGTCATGGCGTCTGTCTTTAAGATGCTTAACAGTACCGTCTTGGCGTTGTCGGCGCAATATTTCAAGATCGACATCCCCAATCAGTACCATTTCCAAGTTTGGACTCGTCTCTCCGACGATTCCATCACGTGCAAATTCAAAATCACTCGGTGCAAAAATGGCCGATTGTGCGTATTGGATATCCATGTTTTCCGTTTCAGGCAAGTTGCCGACCGTTCCGGAAATAACCGTGTAGATCTGGTTTTCGATCGCACGTGCCTGTGCACAATAGCGAACACGTAAATAGCCATGGCGGTCTTCTGTACAAAACGGTGTGAAAATAATATTCGCGCCCATATCTGTTGCAATACGCGCAAGTTCCGGAAACTCGATATCATAGCAAATCTGAATGGCAATCTTGCCGCAGTCGGTATCAAACACTCGGACTTTATCGCCGTTACTGATTCCCCACCACTTACGTTCATTTGGGGTAATGTGAATTTTATATTGTTTTTCAATCGTTCCGTCACGTCTGAATAAATAGGCGATATTGTAAATCTCCTCATCTTCTTCCTCAACGAAATGCGAACCACCGATAATGTTCACATTGTAGCGGACCGCCAGACTTGTAAACAGTTCGATATATTCAGGTGTATATTTCGTCAATTTACGAACAGCCTGTGACGGTGATTTATCATTTAAGAAACTCATGAGCTGTGTCGTAAAAATTTCAGGAAAGACAACAAAATCCGAGCCTGCATCAGACCCGACATCAACAAAGTATTCACACTGCTTCGCAAAGTCCTCAAAGGAATCAATCGCGCGCATCATATATTGAACAACACAAATACGCACTGGATAACTTGTCTTGAAATGACGCTTGGACAGCGGTCGGTAATCGACGTTGTTCCATTCCATTAATGTCGCATACTTGCCTGAAGCTGTATCATCCGGTAAATAGTTTGGATTAATACGCATTAAAATAAAGCCGTTCATCATTTGGAATGTCAGCACCGGATCATATATTTTATGGCGACTTACAGCATCCACATAATCACGTGGACTCATCTCATCCGAATGGACATGATAGTTTGGAATACGGCCGCCAATAATGATAGATTTCAAATTAAGTGTTCGCGCCAGATCTTTCCGCGCCTCGTATAGTCTTTGACCGACCTTCATACGGCGGTATTCCGGGTGTACCATTACTTCAATACCATACAAATTATAGCCATCCGGATTGTGATTAGTAATAAAACCATTGTCGGTAATATCATTCCATGTATGACGGTCATCGTATTCATCGAAGTTAATGCGCAGGCTCGAGCAGGAACCAATTACCTTCCCATCAAGCTCGGCTACCATTTGTCCTTCAGGGAAAATCGTTAAATGGCTGTATAAATGCGCTCGTTCCCACGGCTCCATACCCGGAAAACATATACGCTGTATCTCTAGTATCGAGTCAATATCCTCTGTAGTCATATTTCTTATTATCATAGGTTTTTCAAATTTGGACATATCTAATGAATCTGTCATGCAAAACTCCCCCTCCATATATAGACTTTCCTTTTAATAGCGATCAATAAACGTAGTAATTTACTTTTTCTCGAATTCAAACTATAATCAATGAGAATAAATATGAAAAACTTCTGCTGATAGAAGTTAAATTTTGAATATCGAGGTAGCACTATGTCCAAAAAACTTGAAAATGCCTTGCTCATTATTTGGGTTGTATCGTTGACAGCAACGCTCGGATCATTGTATTTTTCTGAAATACGAGGATACGAACCATGTACATTATGCTGGTACCAGCGCATTTTAATGTACCCTATTGTGCTGATTTCAACGATTGCCTACATCCAGAAAAATGCGAAAATTGCATTAACAACAGCCGTGTTCTCTACAATTGGAGCGGCAACATCTCTTTATCATTATAGCCTGCAAAAGTTAGTTTTTATGCAGGATGCAGCACCTGCTTGTGGTCGTGTAGCATGTACCGGTCAGTATATTAACTGGTTAGGCTTTATTACGATTCCTTTTTTGGCGCTTACTGCTTTTGTTATTATAGCAGCAGTTAGTTTTTATATGTTAAAGGTTTTAAAGGGGGAGAAATAATTTGAAGAAGTTAGCGATTGTCGGTGCGGTTATTGTGTTATTATTCGCAGCAATTATTGTACTGACAAACATGAAAAACAATGAAAAACTAGAAAACAATCCGTACGGTACAGACAACTTAAAACAATCAACAATCGACTTATTGGACGATGAAAACTATCAAAATATCATTTTACCGGATGCATTAGCAAAGAAAATCGAGTCAGGTGACGGCGTTGTCGGCTATTTCTTCAGTCCAGAATGTTCTCACTGCCAAAACTACACTCCAAAACTTATGCCGATTGCCGACGAACTGGATGTTCAAGTCGATCAATTAAACATTCTTGAGTTTGATGAATGGAATACTTATAATATTACATCAACACCAACACTTATCTACTTCGAAGGCGGCAAAGAGGTTGCCCGTCTGGAAGGTGACGCACCAAATGAAACAACGCGTCAATTCTTTAACGATGTTGTGTTAAAATAAGACTATATTTAAATCGTGTTCTTTACGAGCACGATTTTTCATTTGGAGGAAAATTAATGTTCACATATATCATTCACGAAAACGGGCAAACCGTAGAAGACCTGCTGCGCGATAAATGGCGGTTAGGCAAAAAGCTAGTTCACGAATTACGTATGGCTAAAGCAGTAACAATTGATGGAGAGCCCATTATGTGGAAGGAGCCGTTTGAAAAAGGGACAAAAATCGAATTTGCATTTGATATTCCCGCTTCGAACTATACTCCAACGGACAGCTGTGATGTAAAAATCCGCTATGAAGACGAGCACTGCCTTATTGTTTCAAAGCCTAAGGGAATGGCGACTCATCCAAACGAGCCAACTGACAACGACACATGCATGAATCATGTAATGCGTTATATTATGGATAACGGCGGGCATTATGCGGAGCATGTTCACCGTTTAGATCAAGGAACAAACGGCTTACTGCTTGTCGCAAAGCATCCAATTGCAAAGTCTATTTTCGACCGTATGATCGAAGAAAAAACAATCGTGCGTACGTATGCCGCAGAAGTTCAGGGCAATCTTCGTACAGACAGCGGTACGATCAACGCTGGTATTGGTAAAGACCGCCATCATAATACTCGCCGTGTCGTATCACCTACCGGCCAGCATGCATTGACACATTACGAGGTAGTGAATCGCTATAAAGGTACTTGTGTTGTCCATGTTGTTCTTGAGACAGGACGTACACACCAGATTCGTGTGCATATGGCGCATCTGGGCCACCCTATCGTTGGCGATACAATGTACGGTGCACGTGAAACCGCGTCAGGTGATTATGCATTGCACGCCATTCAGCTAGCATTTATGCACCCATTTTTAGACGAGCAGATCATCGTGAAAGATAACTAAAAAAGAGGCGTTCGTAATTAAAATACGGACGCCCTTTTTTCTATCTTTTTTCACGCTCAATATAAGTTAATTCATTCGCTCTAGAATATTGATAAATCAAACTTTTACCGGTTGAGTGCAATTCTTTTTCTTTAATGACAAACTGCTCCCCTGTTTTTGTTGTAAATGTGATATCTCCCTTGTTACTGCCTACTACATATTCATAAACAACTTTATCGAACTCTTCCCACCGATATTGTTGCGCCTCAAATAAATGATGTCGTTCCAATTGTTCCTGGCTAATCAACAAATAATTTTGAGTCGATAAATAACCAATGCCAACACTCAATATAAAGAGTAATAGGCCAATCAAATAAACTTTTATATTACGCCTGTACGCTAAAATCCACAGCATCACTATCAAAACAAAACATGCCACAAGAACTAGTCTTAAATTAATTGGATTCGGAATAAACGTAGCGGCTGTGTTATTATACTGAAAAAACTCCAGCTGAAAAATCGGATGGAAAATCATAATAAAAGGTGCAACAACTACAATCGTTACTGCAGCCATCGAGAAAAACAAACTCGGTGAAAAGTTTTTAAACACAGTTTCACTCCCCCTAAGTAAAAACGATGTTAGAAATCAAACTTGAAATTATCAGGATTTTGTCCAAAACGTTCATTACGGTTCAATGCATTTAACTGCTGCATCGTTTTATTCGTTAATTCGAAATGATATAATTCACTATTTTCTTTAATGCGTGAAGCTGTAACAGATTTCGGAATGATAATGACATCGTTTTGCAAATGCCAACGTAAGATGATTTGAGCTGGTGATACATTATATTCATCTGCAATACGAATAATCGTTTCATCGTTTAAAACTTTTCCGCGTCCAAGCGGTGACCATGCTGTTACCGCAATTTGCTGCTGTTCACAAAATGCACGTAGTGGTTCTTGGGTTAAATACGGGTGGGCTTCAATTTGGTTAACCATTGGCGCGACGTTGCAAGTTGCCAAAATTGTTTTTAAATGATGTTCATGATGGTTGGATACTCCCGTTACACGGATGAGTTTTTCATCATACAAGCGTTCAATTGCACGGTACGTATCTACATATTTATGCTCGACCGGCCAATGTGTTAAATAAAGATCCACATAATCCATATCAAGCTTTTTCAATGATGTTTCGAATGCACGTAAAGTATTGTCGTAGCCTTGGTCGCTATTCCAAACTTTTGTTGTGACAAAGAGATCCTCGCGCGGTACAGAAGAATGGCGAATGGCTTCCCCTACTTCTTCTTCATTGTAATAAAGCGCTGCTGTGTCGATTGCACGGTAACCTAGATCAAGCGCTGTTGTAATCGCCTCAAGTGTTTCATCACGGTCTGTCATTTTATAAACGCCTAATCCTAAATAAGGCATTTCTGCGCCATTGGCTAATTTTTTCGTTGAGTGTAAATTCATTTTTTTCACCTCTTAAATTTGATTGTCTTTATTATAACATTCTAATTATTTGCCGTTCATTAATCGCTATCAATTGTTGATGCTTACTGGCCAGTAAACTTATTATCCACTATATTTCTATTACCAGAATAATCTTCCATCTACAGGAGTATATATTATAATATATTCTCTTGGAGGAGCTGAAAAACTATGATGGATACACAACTAGTTTTGACTGGATTTTTGAAGCGTGCACAACGGTATTTCCCGAACAAACAAATTATCTCACGTACAAGCCCCACTAAGACACATCGTATTACATTCAATGACTATGTAAAAAGAACACATCGATTAGCGGATGCCCTAACAAAGCTTGGGATGAAGCGCGGCACAAAGGTCGGTACATTTGCCTGGAATCATCATCGTCATCTCGAAGCGTATTTTGCGATTCCGAGCAGTGGTGCAGTTTTACACACGATTAACATCCGACTTGCCCCAGAACATATCGTTTATATTATTAATCATGCCGAAGATGAAATTTTATTGATTGATAGCGACTTATTCCCATTGGTCGAGCCTGCACTAGGCCACTTAAAAACGGTCAAGCATATTATTGTCATGGGTGATGAATTGAGCGCTCCCCAATCCAGTTTTCCGAATGTATACAGCTACGAACAGCTTCTTCAGGAAGCGGATGAAAATTTCGAGTTTCCGACAGATCTGGATGAAAATTTGCCGGCTGGGATGTGCTACACTTCAGCAACGACGGGTATGCCAAAAGGTGTCGTTTATACACATCGAAGCATCGTACTGCATAGCTTGGCACTAGGTCTTGCTGAATCCTTTGCCATTAAAGAAAGCGACACTGCCCTGCCGATTGTACCGATGTTCCATGCAAATGCATGGGGCTTCCCGTTTGCTGCATTGAATTTCGGCTCAAATATTATTTTACCTGGACCGATGATGACACCTGGCTTAGTTTTGGATCTGATTGAACAAGAGAAAGTAACGATTACAGCTGGTGTTCCAACGATTTGGCTTGGTGCACTTTCCGAACAGGAAAAACAGCCTCGAGATCTCTCTTCTGTCCGTTTAATCATTTCGGGTGGTTCCGCTTCCCCGAAAGGTTTAATTCAAGCTTACAATGAAAAACTCGGTGTTCCGTATATCAACGCTTACGGTATGACGGAAACTTCACCGCTTGTAAGTATGTCGCATCTTATAAGTGAGATGAACGACTATACAGATGATGAACAGTTAAACATTCGTGTATCCCAAGGATTGACGGTTTCGCTAATTGAAACAGAGGTCGTGAATGAAAACGGTCCGGTTCCATGGGATGGCAAAACAATGGGTGAACTGCGTGTCCGCGGTCCATGGATTGCCTCTGAATATTATAATGATGAGCGGACAAAAGAAGCATTTCGAGATGGCTGGCTTTATACAGGTGACATTGCGGTATATACAAAAGAAGGCTATATCAAAATTACCGACCGTACGAAGGACCTTATTAAATCCGGCGGTGAATGGATTTCGTCCGTTGATCTTGAAAATGCCCTCATGTCACATCCTGCTGTTTTCGAAGCAGCCGTAATTGCGGTCCCACATCCGAAGTGGCAGGAGCGTCCATTGGCATGTGTCGTTTTAAAAGAAGGTGCAACGGCATCTAAAGAGGAGCTCATCGAGTCAATTGAACTGGAGTTTGCAAAGTGGTGGCTTCCGGATGATGTTGTATTTTTAAACGAAATCCCAAAAACTTCTGTCGGCAAATTTCTAAAAGCAACATTGCGGGAACAATTAAAAGACTACGAAGTTCAAATTTAACTAAAAAAGTATAAAATCTTAGTAAGAAACGGATATTTATAAAATTGATTGAAATGAAGGGCGAGTGTAGCTGACGGCTACGCCTTTCGCTACAAGCAAGCTTTCTGCGGGAACAATTTTGCGACGAAAGCGAAGCGGCAGGAGCACCGACGCCTGAGACTACAGGCACAGACCGTGCCCGCGGAAAGCGTCCCGGAATGGAAATCAATTATTATGCATAGCAAAAAGACGCCACTTTTCTTTGAGAAAAGTGGCGTCTTTTGATTATGTCCCGACCTCACCTTTTTATTTTTCCTCTTCCTGCTGTTCATCCTCTTCATCATCAAACTGCTGCGGATCTGAAATGCGTTCCGCTTCTTCCAATTGTCCGCCATCTCGCAAGTTCTCCATTTGCTTCCCGAGAATTTTCAGCTCATCCATCGTATTAGCCATATTTCCATTAACGATTTCTTCTCTTTTCATATAAATCCCTCCAAATTAATTTAGTATTATTTTTTTCCAATTTTGACTGATTTCTGTCATAAATAAAGTATTCATTCAAATAATTTATGCTATACTGAAAAAAGAGATAATTAAAACATGAGGAGGATACTTCCATGAAATTACTTTTAATTCTTGGTGTCAGCATATCATTTTTAATCGCTATTTTCACAGCTGGCTATGATAGCAAACCATTTTCAAAAGAAAGATAATTCCACTAGCTTTCCAGTAAAGGACAATCGTTAATTAGCGATTGTCTTTTTCATTTGACTTTTATTGTTGCATATTTTATATTAGTTACATAAAGTAAGTTGATTATAAAAAATAACCATTAAGGGAGATCATATATTATGGCTACACATTTTCATAAAAAACCAAATCTATACCCAGCTCATGTTCAATTAAAGGTTTCTGACATAGTACGTTCGATCGAATACTACACAACAGTTATCGGCTTTAAAGTATTACAGCAAACAGAAACGGAAGCATACTTGACAGCAGACGGACAAACAAGCTTAGTATCACTAGTCGAAGTACAAAATGCTCAGCCACTTAAACAAGGCTTTGCAGGTTTATACCACTTAGCATTACTATTACCCTCTCGCAAGGACTTAGGAAACATCGTACAGCATTTTGTTAATCTGAATGTTCGAATCGGTGCTGCAGATCATGATGTTTCAGAAGCTCTTTACTTAAACGATCCAGATGGAAATGGTATCGAAATTTATATCGACCGTCATGAATCGGAGTGGACTTGGAATCAGGACGAACAAGTGCATATGGTGACAGAACAGCTTAATTTCCAGCCGATTTTAGCAGCTGCAGACGGCAATTGGAACGGCTTGCCTGCTGACACTGTTATGGGGCATGTACACTTATCCGTAGTAAACCTGGACAAATCGGAGCAGTTTTATACAAATGTATTGGATTATAATGTCGTAACTCGTTATGGTGCACAGGCGCTGTTTGTATCAACAGGTAAATATCATCACCATTTCGGCTTAAATACTTGGAACAGCAACAACGGCCATGCTCCAACAAACGATATGGTCGGTTTAAAATCCTTTACGGTCGTGTTAAAAGATGCGCAGTATGCAGAAGAAGTAAAACAAAGCCTGACAACTAACGGCTTCATCGTTGAAAACTTTACAGAAGCACCGGCATACGGCGGTACTCAGCTATTCTCAACAGTGGATCCAAACGGATTACGCATCATCTTTACATTAGATGGTGAATAAGGCGAATAAAATAAACTAAAGCACGAGCCCGGAAAATTTTTCGGGCTCTTTTTGAAACTTTCTTTTCTTTCCTACGTATACATAATTAATTACAAATAACGGAGGAATTCATTTGTCACTATTTAATAAAGTTTTAGCAAGTGTTGGAATAGGCGCTGCAAAAGTTGATACGAAATTGCACAAATCTACGTACACTTTAAATGAAGATATTACAGGGGTTGTTGAAATTATCGGAGGCAGCACGGAGCAGCAAATTGATGCAATCTACTTAACCCTTCACACAAACTTTATCCGTGAAGTTGATGATAAAAAAATTAACGATCAAGCTGTGCTGCACCAATATAAATTGAACGAGCCATTCACAATCCAGGCAGAAGAAAAACGCCAAATCCCATTTTCATTCACGTTACCTTCTGTAGTTCCGGTAACAACAGGCAACTCGCGTGTATGGATTCAGACGGGGTTAGATATTAAAAATGCGGTCGACCCTAAAGATAAAGACTTTATCGAGATTCAGCCAACTCGACTTGCAAATGGTGTGTTAACAGCGATCCAAAATATGGGGTTCCGGTTGCGTAAAGTAGATAACGAACAAGCCCCTTCCAATTTGCGCCGCCAAACACCAATTGTCCAGGAGTTTGAATTCACACCGACAAACAGCACGTATCGCCGGTATCTAGATGAGCTGGAAATTGTCTTTTTACATCAATCACCAAACTCAGTTGAAATTTTAGTGCAGGTTGATCGTCGTGCGCGCGGCCTTGGCGGATTTTTATCCGAAGCGTTCGATATGGACGAGAGCTTCATCCGTCTCACATTATCCGAAACAGATAATATCCAGGCAAAGCTTGAGCAAGTAATTAAAACGAAGATGAAATAATAAACAAGGCAAGAAGCAGCCTGTGCTCCTTGCCTTGTTTTATTTTAACCCTGGGTAGTTTTGTTGTCTGAGCACTTCGTAAATAACGATCGCCGCTGTATTTGATAAATTCAGTGAGCGAATATGGTCACTTTGCGGGATGCGCAAACACATATCGGCACGTTCTTTTGCAAACTCCTTTGGCAAGCCTGTCGTTTCTCTTCCGAACATAAAGTACAGGTCACGCTCTGAATTGCTGAAGTCATGTGTCGTAAACGGCTCATCACTATATGTCTCAATTAAATACACATCGCCATCTTTACTGTACTCGATAAAATCTTCTAAAGAATCATGGTAAACGACATTCACGTGTTCCCAATAATCCAATCCAGCACGCTTCAGCATTTTGTCATCTGTTGAAAAGCCCAATGGACGGATTAAATGTAATGATGTATTAGTTCCAGCACAAGTACGGGCAATGTTGCCTGTGTTTGCCGGGATTTCTGGTTGATATAATACGATATGGTTTGGCACTTCTAATCCTTCTCTCTTAATGATTTAACATTGCTAGCCCTTTATCAATCTCGACCAGCACTTCTTCATCCTGCTCTGTTTTTCTGGCAGCCAATAAAATATTCTCTGCCCCATCCGTTCCGATTTTACCGATTGCCCATGCAGCGGTCCCTCTTAATACAGGACGCTCATCTTTTTGGAGTACTTGAACTAAATCAGGCATCGCCGCTTCTTCTTTAAAGTGGGCCAGCGCTAAAATGGCATTGCGCTGAATCGGCTTTTTGCCGCGCCATGAGCCGGATACATGACCAAACTTTGCTTTAAAATCCTTATTGGAAATCGATAAAAGCGGCTGAAGTAAAGGTTTTGCGATTTCAGGATCAGGAGTGAATTCATCATGGATCCAGTTCAGCTTTCCTTTATTTTTCGGACACACCGTCTGACATGTATCACAGCCATACAAACGGTTTCCGATTTTTGCCCGAAACTCATCCGGTAAAAATCCTTTCGTTTGAGTTAAAAAGGCAATGCACCGCTGTGAATTCAGCTGCCCAGGTGCAACGATCGCTCCGGTTGGACATACATCAATACATAATGTACAGTCTCCGCATTCATCCTCCATCGGTGTGTCAGGAGCAAACGGGATATTCGTGATGATCTCGCCTAAATAGACATACGAACCAAATTCCGGTGTAATAATAGAACAATTTTTGGCGCTCCAGCCGATACCTGCCCGTTCTGCAACCGCACGATCTACTAGTTCCCCAGTATCGACCATCGATTTCACCTTTACATTTGGCACACGTTCATGCAGCCATGCTTCAATGAGCTGCAGACGTTCACGAACAGCTGTATGATAGTCAATCCCCCATGAAGCACGGCAAAAAATACCACGGCGTTCCCCTTTTTTTCCTTGCGGGGCATCTTGCATGCGTGAAGGATAGGCAATCGCAATCGCAATAATACTTTCTGCTTCATCTAATAATTTTAAAGGCTCTGTACGCAGCTCTATATTTGCTTCTTCAAAGCCTGATTGGTATGCTAATTGTTGCTGACGACGCAGACGGTTTTTCAATTCATGAAACGGAGCAGCGGTCGTAAATCCGATTTTATCAACACCAATAGATGCTGCGTATTTCACTAAATCTTCTTGAAGTTGATGAACTTTCATTTCACATACTCCTTTCAAATGATACAATAATTATAAACTTATTTCGTATTACATATTTTAGTATTTCTCCCATTAAAAACAATGTAAGAAGGTGTTCTCATGAATATTTCAATAAATGAAGCTCTTTTTTCTGTCAATGAGCAATTAAAAATTGGCCTTATCCATTATAGCAAAATTATCGTCGAAGAATCTCCTCAAATGATTAAAGGACGTACACAACTTTATCAGGAAAATCTATATTTGGAATTACAGGAAACACCTGTGACAGAACGTCCTGGTATTAAAGAGTGGCGCCAGCTTTGGAAGGCTTTCGGCGGGGATCCGAACCGGTACCGTCACTCTGCGGAAAGCTTAATGCGCCGTATCGCCAAACAGCAATATTTAGCACCGTTCCATTCGGCTGTTGATTTAAATAACTTCTTCTCCCTGCAATACGAAATTCCTGTGGGCATTTATGATGTAGGAAGTATAGATGGTAATGTGGAAATCGATGTCGGCAATGCATCGACAGGCTATAAAGGGATTAATGGACGCTTTAATTCATTGGAAAACATCATTCACGCCAAGGATGTAATCGGTCCTTTCGGCAGCCCCTTTGTTGACTCAAAAAGAACGGCAGTGACAGAAGCTACGACAAATGCGCTGCAAATCTTTTATTTACGCCCTTCCCTCAGTGGAAAGGAAGCAGCTGAACTATTAGGCAGTGCAGGGAACATGTTTACGCAAATTAGCGGTGGCGAATATGAAGTACATATTCTTTCAAAGGAAAATCCAAAAGTTTATTTTTAAGGAGTGAAATCGTTTGACTATTAACTTAGCTGAGGCAGTAAAACTAAAAAGTATCATTACGAAAAGAATCCAGGAACGAACAATACAAGTGCATTCATTAACACATGCTATCATTGAAAAAGGCGAACAGCCGAAAACACCTGATTATACACTCGAAATGCTTGAAGCCGAGTTAAAAGAGCTTCGTTATGATTCACGTAAACTTGATGCCCTGATCTACCGGGCTAATATCGACAATACTATTGTGTTTAAAGATGAGGAAATGCCTATTGTAGAGGCGATTGAACTTGCGAGTCAATTACGTGCAGAAGCACAATTTTGCAAAAACCTTGGTTCTGAGGAAAAAGAGGCTTTCTACCATAATTCCGGTGATGCCATGCTTTACCGTGTAGCATTGTATGATCCAATGACATACCGAAACCGTGCAAATGAGCTTGAAAAGGAAGCACATCGCCTTTCCAATTTAATTAATTCCAAAAACTATCAAGTTGAAATTGAATTTGATGACAGCAACTATTTCTAAACCTAGGGCGGTGAGACTCCAAACTAGGTAATAACGGGCGATTTTTGCTTCGGCATTCCCAACTAATGGTCAAACCGATGACCCTTTACCGTTTACACTGTTACCTTTCACACATAACCAACTATAGTAAAAGCTAACACAATCGTAATTGAGTATTTTTGCTCGCCCGTTATTAAAAGACACCTGCTCACCTACACGTGAAAAGGTGTCTTTGCTTTTTATTTCATCTAAATCTACTCTACACCCGGTAAAATGCTTAATGTCTTTTCATCTGCATCTAATAATACGTCCACACCTAATGGAATCGCAATATTAGGCTCGCAGTGACCAATTTTAAACCCTGCTACTGCCGGTTTGTTAAACGGCTTCAAATACCCTTCTATTACCTTCAGCACATCTTCATAGCTGTATGTATCATCCGGCATATTAAAGTCTGCTATTACAAAGCCTGCTGCAAGCTCCAGCTTTCTTGAAAGACGCAGCTGATTCAGCATTAAATCAATTTGCTCGATTGTTTCACCTAAATCTTCAAGAAGTAAAATTTTATTGCGTACATCAATTTCAAATTTAGTTCCAAGTGTGCTGACAATACGGTTTAAATTTCCTCCTGTCAATTCGCCGCGAACAGCTCCCGGTATAACTGTCGTAAGAGGTGAAATGCTTTCTGTATACTGAATTTCAATCGGCTGGAATAGCTGCTGGAACATTTTTTTAGAAAGAGGATCCAGTTCCCCTTTTGGACTAGACAGCATCGGACCATGGAATGTCACTAAATTTGCAAACTCGTTTACTTGTGTATGTAAAGTCGTCACATCGGAAAAGCCCCAAATTATTTTCGGACTGTCCTCGATTAATGGATAGCTTATCTTATCGATGATTCTTGAGATTCCATAGCCGCCCTTCACTAAAAAGACTGCCTTTACTTCCGGATCAATAATCATTTGGTGGAAATCTTTAATCCGCTCCTCGTCGGAACCTGCCAAATAGCCTTCGTATGCCTGTACCGTAGTACCAAGCTTATACTTTAAACCTAATTCCTCTAAAAACGCTAATTTATCCCCTAATGATTCTATATTAAGCGGACTACTTAAATTAACTAATCCAACTGTATCGCCATGCTGTAACCTTGCTGGTCGAATTTTCATGCTAATGACCTCCTTTTGCTTCTGTCGTTATTGTATCATAGCATTTTATGTAAAGCGCATTGCAAATTCCATGTGGTTGTCCCTATAATAGATAAAATCAATTTCCAGTATAAGGAGATGCTCAATAATGAAATTTCCACCACAGCTACTGCTCATTTTGGCTACTTTATTGTGGGGCGGTAACTTTGTAATCAGACGAGCTGTTTCGGGAGATATTCCTCCAATTACACTTGCCTTTTTACGTTGGATTGTCGCCTTTCTCGTATTTTTCCCAATCGCTTACAATCGGACGAAAAAAGAATGGCCTGCGCTGAAACAGCATTGGGGTGCTGTCATCGTTTTAGCAATAACAGGAGTTGCCGCATTCAATACACTTGTCTACATCGGCTTGCATTATACAACATCCATTAATGCATCTTTAATGAATTCATCAACACCGATTATTATATACATACTGAGCTTTATCTTTTTAAAAGAACGGTTAACGAAGTTCCAAATGATCGGCACACTGCTTTCTTTAGCCGGAGTGCTCTTTATTATAACCGGAGGCTCATTACAAACCCTGCTTTCATTTTCATTCAACAAAGGGGACTTGATCGTTTTGATTGCGGTAGTGTGCTGGAGTTTCTATTCATTACTCATTAAAAAGTACGCCGGTAAGCTACCGGGTTATTCAACGTTTTTAGTGACTATCGCAATCGGGGCTATCATGTTACTGCCGTTCGCAGTATATGAACTACTTACAACATCACAAGCAATCGTATGGAACGCTTCGACAATTGGGGCGATTTTTTATGTAGGGATCATTGCTTCGATTGTTGCCTTTTTAAGCTGGAACAATGGCGTTGTCTCATTAGGACCAAACAAAGCAGGAATCTTTCTAAACTTCATTCCTCTATTTGCTACAATCTTTGCTGTACTGTTTTTAAATGAGCAACTCCTCATCGCTCAGGTAATCGGAGGCATTGCGGTAATTACAGGAGTATTTATTTCATCGATCAAATAAAGGAGTGCACAATGTATGCACCCCCTTACCTTATTTTACATCTGTATAAATAACCGTCACATCTGGATGGTTGTGCAGTGCGCTCGCAGGGAAATCTTCTGTTACGACACCGCTGCGTAAACGATCAAAGGCCTCTTGTTTTGATGCACCCGAAATTAATAATACAATCTTTTTAGAACTTAAAATCGTTTTGATACCCATTGTAATGGCATGTGTCGGCACATCATCAATTGAATCAAAATAGACTTGATTCGCTTCACGTGTAGACTGTGCAAGCTCTACAATATTTGTACCTAAATCAAAAGGAGTTCCAGGTTCATTAAAACCGATATGTCCATTTACACCAATTCCTAAAAGCTGTATATCAATATTTCCCGCCGCATTAATCAATGCATCATATTCAGCGGCAGCTTTTTCTAAATTCGACTTATTACCAGCTGGTAAATAAATATTTTCACGTTTCATATCGATATGATTAAACAGGTTATAGTCCATATAATAATGGTAGCTCGCTTCATTTGCCGGATTAATACCGATATATTCATCCAAGTTGAAAGACTTGGCCTGTTTAAAAGATATTTCGCCTGCCTTATACGCAGCTACAAGCTTTTTGTAAAAGCCTTCCGGGGTACCTCCTGTAGCCATTCCAAATACCGTTGCACTATCCTTTTTTAATTGATCTATAAAAATTGTTGCGGCAATTTTACTCAACTCATCATAGTTTGCCGCTTCAATCCACTTAAAATTTGTTGCTACATTCATTTGTTTAATTCCCTACTTCCTCGCTATATTACATAATTTATATCGCTTAAATAAAATACGTTTTTTTAAAATTCATTCCTAACATCACTATGTTAATTTTATAGTAAATAATTTTAATACGCCAGAAAAAACGTGCAGGATTTTCTGGAAAACATACTATTTTTCTTTGTATATAATATGATATTCTCCATCACTAATTTCCCAATATTCCGTACAAAGACTTTATTTTGCTCATTACCATATAAAAGAATCGATAGATCTATTCTTTCCTAATTTCAATTATAAATAACACTGTTGGAATCGGATTCTATAATCTATTCTATGCTCTTTAAAAAGAAGATGGGACTTTATATATCGATTATAAAAACAAAAAAAGACTTCACAGTTCATACTGTGAAGTCTTTTTTACAGATACCGAGTGTGGGACTTGAACCCACACGCCTCGCGGCAACGGATTTTGAGTCCGTCGTGTCTGCCATTCCACCAACTCGGCAAAATAAGGTAAAAAAAATCGGTTTCTCCGATTAAATAAAATATGGAGGCGGCAACCGGATTTGAACCGGTGATAAAGGTGTTGCAGACCTGTGCCTTACCACTTGGCTATGCCGCCATATTTGGAGCGGAAGACGAGGTTCGAACTCGCGACCCCCACCTTGGCAAGGTGGTGTTCTACCACTGAACTACTTCCGCAAAATAAAAAAATGGCTGGGGTACCTGGATTCGAACCAGGGCATGACGGAATCAAAATCCGTTGCCTTACCGCTTGGCTATACCCCAAATATTTAAATTATGATATAGAATGGGGCGACTGATGGGAATCGAACCCACGAATGCCTGAACCACAATCAGGTGCGTTAACCACTTCGCCACAACCGCCACTATATTATAATTTTAACACTTAAACCTAAATAAAAATGGGGCGACTGATGGGAATCGAACCCACGAATGCCTGAACCACAATCAGGTGCGTTAACCACTTCGCCACAACCGCCACTATATTATTTTAAGTATTTTTAAGTTATTTGGCAGGGGCAGTAGGAATCGAACCCACACTGACGGTTTTGGAGACCGTAGTTCTACCTTTAAACTATGCCCCTATCAAAAGGATGGTGGAGGGGGACGGATTCGAACCGCCGAACCCTAAGGAGCGGATTTACAGTCCGCCGCGTTTAGCCACTTCGCTACCCCTCCAGGTAATGGTGCCGGCGAAAGGAGTCGAACCCTCGACCTACTGATTACAAGTCAGTTGCTCTACCAACTGAGCTACACCGGCAAAAATATGGTGGGTTTGGACGGAATCGAACCGCCGACACTTAGAGCTTCAATCTAATGCTCTACCAACTGAGCTACAAACCCACAATTTAATTTTTTGAAAAAATGGCGGTCCCGACCGGGATCGAACCGGCGATCTCCTGCGTGACAGGCAGGCATGTTAACCGCTACACCACGGGACCATTTGGTTGCGGGGGCAGGACTTGAACCTGCGACCTTCGGGTTATGAGCCCGACGAGCTACCACTGCTCC
>NZ_NHNT01000014.1:0-99836 GCF_002174535.1 Solibacillus kalamii
CCACGTGTTACTCACCCGTCCGCCGCTAAAATTTTAAAGGTGCAAGCACCAATAAAATTTCCGCTCGACTTGCATGTATTAGGCACGCCGCCAGCGTTCGTCCTGAGCCAGGATCAAACTCTCCATAAAAGTAGTTTGAAAGCTCATTTACTTTGCTAGCGATTCAACTTCGTTAGAAGTTGTAATCTATTGTTTGCTTCATTTAAGAAGCTTGTTTCATTAACGTTGCTTGTTCAGTTTTCAAGGTTCATTGCGTCCCAAACAGGAACTTCTCAATGTTATCATTTCACTATTATTATGTCAATAACATTTTATAATTTTTTTCACTACATTAGCGACTTAGAATAGTATAATATACTGTTTCTATGAAGTCAATAATTATTGCGAAATATTTCTGAAGTAACTATCCTCTTAAGGACAAGTAATAATATACCTCAAAAGGATAGTTGAAATCAAGCTTTTTTTCTAAAAAACTTTTTTAGGTCTACTACAAACAACATAATCCCCAAAATAACGACTAATCCGCCTACAATTTGAGAAACAGTCAAATATTCATTAAAGATAAACATTGCAAGTAGCGCTGCACCAACCGGTTCAAATAAAATGGCAATCGAAATTACATTTGTACTCGTCCATTTTAACACCCAGTTGAAAAGATTATGCCCTAATAAGTTTGGAATAATCGCCAATAAAATAAACCACATCCAATCAATTGCCGGATATGGACCGAATGATTCCCCTTTTACAATAATATAAAAGAATAAAGTAACTGTACTTACCGAATAAACGACCATCGTGTATGTAACAAGAGACAATCTTTTCCGTACATCTTGCCCGAACAATAAATAACCAGTTATTAAGGCACAGGCAATCAATGCTAATATATCCCCATAAAGTGCCGTACCACTAATTTTGAAATCTCCCCAGCTAATAAGGACGCTGCCTAAAATCGCAATGCCCCCTGCAATAAATGTCTGGAGCGTTATTTTTTCTTTGAAAAATAAATACGTTCCTATAAAAGCAAATAGCGGCTGCATTGTTACTAACACTGTAGAACTGGCTACAGAAGTGTAATTTAATGATTCAAACCATAAAATAAAATGAAATGATAAAAATACCCCTGCGATCGATGAAAAGGTCCAATCGCGTTTTGACAGTACTTTTATTTCATTTTTATATTTCATCAAAAACCACGGGAGCATAATCATTATCGAAAACAGCATACGGTAAAATGCAATTACTCCAGCATCTGCACTTGAAAGTTTTACAAAAATCGCAGAAAGGGAAACAGAGATTACGCCAATAATAATAGGGATATACGGGTGGATTGGTGGTTTTTCCACTAAAATCCCTTCTTTCTATAATATATTATCTAATATGAAATATTTTGTGATACCTCATATCATATTATCAAACTATACCTTATTAATAATTTTTTTTCGAGAGGATTTGAATTCCATTTAACATGAAGGAGATGTTTGGATATGGAATGGTTAGCGAATGATAAATTTACGTTAGAAATTTTATTAAAATTATTAATTGCGGCTACACTAAGTTTAATTATTGGTATCGAAAGGGAATTGAAAAAGAAGCCAGTCGGTCTAAAGACAAGTTTAGTTATTGCAACGTTTAGTTGTTTACTTACGATTATCTCAATTGAGACTGCCTATTCAACACCTGCACGAGACGACATTAACATTACGATGGATCCATTGCGATTAGCCGCACAAATTGTAAGTGGTATTGGTTTTTTAGGTGCTGGTGTTATTTTACGTAAGGGGAATGACAGTATAACGGGTCTTACAACAGCAGCAATGATTTGGGGAGCAGCCGGAATCGGAATTGCCGTAGGAGCTGGCTTTTATATTGAAGCTTTTATTACTGTGATTATTGTCGTACTGGGCATTGAACTACTGGCACCTTTTCTGTTTAGATTCGGTCCAAAACGTCTAAGAATGCGTGAAGTATCTTTAATTATCAATACCGACCAAGCAGATAATATAAAAAACCTCGTGGATTATTTGAGGGAGCATGATATGTATATTGATAATATTTCAATCAGGGATGTACCATTTTCTGATAAGCTGTTGCACGAAATCGATATACGATTGTCGACCGTCGAAACGAATCATACAATCGAACTTTACAACCGGCTGCGAAAGTTGGATTATGTAAGAAATATTAAAATAGAATATTTAGATTAACGGAGGAAAACGCTATGGGAGAACTATTTAAATTACTCAAGGATGGTAATAAACCGTCATTACTCGCTGCATTCGTCAATACATTTTTAGGAACGATTAAAGGAGTTGCGTTCTTCTTTACAGGAAATGTTGCGATGTTCGCCGAAATGATGCACTCTTTCGGGGATGCTGCAAACCAATTTTTTGTATTCATAGGCTCTGCCTTAGCAAAAAAGGCTCCTACTCCAAAATTTCCGAATGGTTACGGACGTATTGTTAACTTAGTCTGTTTGGGCGCCGTTTTAATTGTAGCAATCCTTTCATATGAAACAATTAAAGAAGGATGGCATCATTTTATGCATCCTGCAACGGAATCGTCAGGAATTTTGATTGCTCTTGGTGTATTGGCAATTGGTATCATTCTAGAAGGTTTTGTTTTAAATAAAGCTGCAAAAGAAGTGCTTCATGAAGTTAGCGTAGAACCTAAAGGGATAATAATTCTCCAGTCTGCAAAATATTTAAAGCGTGCAAAACCGGCGACAAAGCTTGTATGGATGGAAGACTTAGTGGCGACTTCAGGTAATGTCCTGGCGTTTTTAGCAATTGTTATTGCATATTTCACCGAATTTTACCGATTAGAAGGATTTATTTCAATGGTAATCGGTTTAATGATGTTTTACGTAGTTGGCCGTGTCTTTTTAGATAATGCACGTGGGGCAATTGGAGAAACTGATGAGGAAATGCTTGTGCATATCGGAAATCTTGTGATGGAAGATCCTCATGTAACAGATATCGCACGACTTGAAGTAATTAAAGAAGGCGAATTTTTACATGTGGAACTTATTGCGGAAACAGATCCAAGTTTGTCTCTCGCTTATTTAGATGATGTACGCGATCATTTAACAACACTGCTGTTAAACCAAAAAGGTGTGACAAAAGTTACGTTGGCGTTCGATGAGGATAATGGAGAACGCAGTTGGACACATATCGCTACAAAACCTGAATCAGAAAAAGGCATGATTTAATTGAATCAAATAAAAAGGAAGCTGGTCCCACTATCCGACCGCTTCCTTTTTTTCACGTTCTTATAATGACATTTCTAAAATTTTGCGTACATCCTCTGCTTCAAGTTTATTAAAGTTGCCGAATGGACCATATACTAGGCAATGCTCAACCATTTCTTCGAAGTGTGTAGCATCAATATCATAGTCAGCTAAGCGATTTGGGGCACCAAGAGATGTCCAAAACGCAGATAATGCTTCAATACCTTCCAATCCAACTTGTTCCTCTGATTTGTTTGTCGGATCAATATTGAATACATTTACAGCTAATTTTGCAAAACGGGAAGGATTCACATGTAAATTATGCTTCATCCAGTTCGGGAATAAAATAGCTAAGCCGCTTGCATGTGCAATATCGTAATATGCTGAAACCGCATGCTCAATGTTATGTGTTGCCCAGTCACCGCGTGAGCCTAATGCCAGGAAACCATTTAGGCCGATTGTTCCTGCAAGCATTAATGTTTCACGATGCTCATAGTTAGATGGATCTTTCAATGCTTTTGGTGCAACATCGATCAGCGTACGTAAAACCCCTTCGCTCATTTCATCTGTAATCGGTGTGTTTGTAGCATTGTTGAAATACTGTTCAAAGATATGAGACATTGTATCAACAACACCATTTACCGTTTGGTTTGCCGGCACTGAATAAGTATAGGATGGATCTAAAATCGAGAATTTCGGGAAAGTTGCCGGGCTACCCCAACCATACTTCTCTTTTGTTTCTAAGTTCGTAATAACCGAACCTGAGTTCATTTCAGATGCTGTCGCTGCTAATGTCAGGACTGTTGCTAATGGTAATGCTTCAGTTGCCATAACTTTTCTAGTTACGATATCCCAGGCATCCGCTTCCACTTTTGCACCTGCAACGATTAATTTAGAGCAGTCAATGACCGAACCGCCCCCTACTGCCAACACGATATCAATCTGATTTTCTTTACAAATTTCAATACCTTTACGTGCTGTTTCTACACGAGGGTTTGGCTCGACACCTGATAACTCAAAGACATTCATGTTCAAGTCATTTAAAATGGCCATAATATCATCGTATACACCATTCGATTTAATACTTCCCCCACCATATACGATTAATATATTTTTTCCGTATTGCGGAAGTTCTTTTCTTAAATGTTCAATACTCCCTTTACCAAAATGAATCTTTACTGGATTATAAAATGAAAATTCGTTCATCATTAGTTCCCCCTATTTTCAAAAAAGTCCCACTCCAATAATAGGAGTGAGACTTAATAATATAATGATTATACCCATCCACGGAAGCGAGAGGCCTCGGCAGTGCGGCGAACACCAACCATATATGCAGCCAAACGCATGTTAATATTACGGTTTTGTGCTGTTGTATAAACATTTTCAAATGCGGAAATCATTTTTGAATATAATTTTTCACGTACTTCTTCTTCCGTCCAATAATAACCCATATTGTTTTGTACCCATTCGAAGTAAGATACCGTTACACCACCAGCAGACGCTAAAACATCTGGAACAAGCAAAATACCGCGCTCTGTTAAAATTTTAGTTGCTTCAGCTGTAGTTGGACCGTTCGCTGCTTCTACAACGATGTTTGCTTTAATTTGATGTGCGTTGTCCGCTGTAATTTGATTTTCAATAGCAGCAGGCACTAAAATATCGCAATCCAGTTCCAAAAGCTCTTTGTTTGAAATTGTATTTTCAAACAATGTAGTAACTGTTCCAAATGAATCGCGGCGATCTAATAAGTAATCGATATCCAAACCGTTCGGATCATGCAACGCACCGTGTGCATCTGAAATACCGATAACTTTCGCTCCTAAATCACTCATAAACTTCGCTAAGAAACTACCTGCGTTACCGAAGCCTTGAATAACCACTCGTGCGCCTTTAATATCGATATTGCGTTTTTTTGCAGCTTCTTCGATCACAATTGTAACACCTTCTGCAGTTGCACGGTCGCGACCTTGTGAACCGCCAAGAACGATTGGTTTACCTGTAATGAATCCTGGCGAGTTAAATTCATCCATACGGCTGTACTCATCCATCATCCAAGCCATAATTTGAGCATTTGTAAATACGTCTGGTGCCGGAATATCCTTCGTCGGACCAACTACTTGACTAATGGCACGAACATAGCCGCGGCTTAATCGTTCAATTTCACCCATTGACATTTCGCGTGGGTCACAGATAACGCCACCTTTCCCTCCACCATATGGAAGGTCAACAATACCGCATTTTAACGTCATCCACATCGAAAGCGCTTTCACTTCCTCTTCCGATACCATCGGGTGGAAGCGTACGCCACCTTTTGTTGGACCTACTGCATCATTATGCTGTGCACGGTAACCAGTAAATACTTTTGTCGTACCGTCATCCATTTTTACAGGAATACGCACAGTCAACATACGAAGTGGTTCTTTCAGTAATTCATACATTGCTTCGTCATAGCCTAGTTTATTTAATGCCTCATGAATTACTTCTTGAGTTGATGTAAATAAGTTCAAATTTTCAGCCATTTTATAATTCGCCTCTTTAAATTTTGATGTATTTGGGTCTTTCCGCCAACATTGTAACATACTTTATTCAGAGTTTGTTAAATATTTAGCCACATTTTATACACTTTTAACAATTCCTTTGATAATTAACGAAGAAAGCGCTTTTTTCATGAAATTTGCTCAAAACTGACCTATTGTCTCCATATAAAAAACATGTCCAACTTATTAAATAAATAAATTGAACATGTCCTGCTTAATGTCCAGATTGTTCGATCCAATCTTTCAATTTTTCCTTTAGAATTTGAAATCCATCCGCATCCACTTCATCGACCCGATCTTGTAAAGAACGCCGTGGCGGCATATCCCTTCTTCGGTGGAACGGTACTTCCTGCAGCTCGCGTATCGATAAGCTTATTTTTTTTTGATCTGTATCCACATCCAGAACTTTAACTTCTATTTCATCCCCGACGGATAAAAAATCACTTACATCCTTCACAAAACCGTATGTGATTTCAGAAATATGCACAAGTCCCTGCGTATATTCATCTAAAGCAACAAAAGCTCCGTATGGTTGAATTCCTGTCACTTTACCCGTTAGCACGTCACCCACTTCAATTTTTTTTGTCATACGTTGTTCCTACCTTCTTTTCGTATATACGTAAATGTCATGTTAAATTATAACATATGAGACGAGCTGTAACAAAGAATCGCTTTAATCTAGCGTTTTTAAGTCATTAAATAAGAGTCTTTCTAAAAAAATGTAAAAATTTCTTCTCCTTCAATTTGCAGATTCAATAAATTCAAAAAACTTTTTGCTAAATATGTGAATCGTACTGTAAAATGAGTACTTGCATATATATGAGGAGGTTTTTTTTTGTCATCTAGAGATCAATTTACATCTAAGATAGGATTCATACTTGCGGCAGCAGGAAGCGCAATCGGTCTTGGCGCGATTTGGAAGTTCCCCTATATGGCGGGCACGAATGGCGGTAGTGTATTTATTATTTTGTTTGTTCTATGTACTATTTTAATTGGTTTACCGATATTAATCGCAGAATTTATGATTGGACGACGAGGTCAAAAAGATCCGATCACATCTTTTAAAGAGCAGGCTCCAAATAAACCGTGGTTTATGATCGGTTGGATTGGCCTTGTTGCGTGCGGGTTAATATTATCCTTCTATAGTGTTGTAGGTGGTTGGATATTAAGCTATATACTTCGGGCTGTTAGTTTTTCACTTACAGGTCAAGGGGTTAATTTCAGCACTTTGTTCACAGATATTATTTCAAACCCATGGGAAGTTTTAATCGCACAGGCTGCTTTCATGCTTTTAACATTATTCATTGTACAAGCTGGAATAAAAAACGGGATTGAAACAGCAAGTAAATGGATGATGCCGATTCTATTCTTATTTTTCATTTTACTGTTTATTCGTTCTATTACATTGGATGGTGCGATGGAAGGCGTTAAATTCATGTTCGTTCCGGACTGGTCATACTTGAGCGGCGATACGTTAATGTTAGCGTTAGGTCAAGCGTTCTTCTCTCTAAGTATTGGAGTTGCGGCAATGATAACATACGCATCTTATTTATCTAAGAAAGAAAAAATTGTAACTTCTGCTGTAAATGTTGCGAGTATGAATATTGCGATTTCTTTATTGGCAGGCCTTGTTATATTTCCTGCAGTATTCGCATTAGGCTTTTCTCCCACAGAGGGACCTGGCTTAGTATTTATAATGATCCCAGCTGTTTTTGAACAATTGCCATTTGGCGGATTTTTATTGCTGGTATTTTTCATCTTACTCCTGTTTGCAACAGTTACATCAGCGATTGCATTACTGGAAGTGGTCGTTTCAATCGGTATTCGAGAAAAAACAGCTCAGCGTAAAAAAGCCTCTTGGTTATTAGCATCGATTATTTTTATTGTCGGGATTCCCAGTGCTTTGTCATTCGGAATTTTATCGGACATCACCATTTTCGAACGGTCTATTTTTGACTTTGTTGATTATGTAACAAGTGCGATTTTAATGCCGATCGGTGCCTTTTTAACTTCTATTTTTGCCGGATATTATTATTCAAAGAAAATTTCTCGTGAAGAAATGCAGGCATCCCCAATTGTTTATAATTGCTGGTTGTTTATTGTACGCTATGTAGCCCCACTTTCAATTGCGGCTATCTTTATTAATAAAGTTTTCTTTAGTTAAACTTGAAAAACTTGTTCGATTTAAAAATCGGACAAGTTTTTTTTATTATTTAGAGGACTTTATAAGTTGTTGTTCATATGATAGTAAACATATACGGGGAGGAGATGGGAAATGAAATTGCAGTTTCAGGAACAGATGAAAACTTTACGTTCGGAAAAGAATTTATCAATTGAAGAGCTTTCATTACGAACACAAATCAGTATTGAAAAACTGACAGCCTACGAAAACGGTGAGCAAATTCCTTCAACCCAAACCATACTAATTTTATCAACTATTTTGGAAGTTCCGGTTTTAAACTTAATTGACGGATTACATTAAAATGCGGGCGACCTCAGCTTACAGGTCGCCTGCTTTTTATATAATACACTTCGCTTCGAATTTTACGGCAATTAATTTATATGCGATTGCAACACATTGCTCAAAAGGAATCCATTGTTCAAAAGAGTATTCATAAACTCTTTGAATGACTTTTGCTAATGTTGTTGGATCGTCAATATTTTGAAGTGCAGCGACAACATCTGCCGTTTCAGTAGAATAACTATCGGTACCGTAGCTAAAAGGGTCCCACTGTTCCAATAAATGTACACATTTTTGATTCATTTCAATATTATCCATTTGATTCACCTAACTACCTCTTATAATAGTAAGTATGATACCATAATTTGAAAGAAATCATAAGAAAAGAGGATTTAAATGTCTATTTTTAATAAAGTTCATGAGCGTCGCAGTTCCGCATCTGTAAAATGGGATATGATGAATGTCGTTTACAATCTGAAAGATACAACAGAACTACTGCCGATGTGGGTAGCAGATATGGACTTCCCTCCACCTGCAGCCTTAACAGAAGCACTAAAGGCTCGATTGGAGCACCCTATCTTTGGCTATACATTTGCTGACAACGATGTGAAAAATGCAATTGTTCATTGGTATAAAACGCGCCATCAATGGACGATTGATCCTAACACAATTATTTTCCAGCCTGGTGTTGTGCCGGCAATCGCGACCATTATCGAAACCTTTACAGAGGTTGGTGATAAAATCGGGATGTCCACTCCAGCATACCCACCATTCACCAATGTACCGGCTGCTCAGAAACGTGAAGTCGTAACATGTGAATTAACTGAACAAAATGGTCATTATACGATGGATTTTGCTGAGCTTGAAGAAATATTCCGCGCCGGTATTAAACTATTTGTTTTATGTAATCCGCATAACCCGATCGGTATTGTTTGGAGCCGGGAAGAGCTGGAGCAGTTAGTCGCACTATGTGTTCAATACGATGTCTATTTATTATCCGATGAAATTCATGCGGATATTTCAATACAGAAATCATATACGCCTGTATTAACGTTAGCGAATGCAAACGAGGCAAAAATTATCACATGTATTGCACCAACAAAAACTTTTAATATTGCCGGAATTCATGCCGCAATGATTGTTGCATCAGACCGTAAACTATTTACGGCAATCGAGGAAAATACACAGGCACACGGTAATTTAGGTTTAAATACATTTGCTTCGACTGCTGTAAAGGCTGTCTATACAGAAGGAGCAGCGTGGTTGGACGATCTTCTTGTTTATTTAAAAAACAATATGGAATATGTTGCGAAAGAATTGAACGCTATTGAAGGACTTGATGTGGAAATTCCCGATGCGACGTATTTAATGTGGATTGACTACCGTAAAACAGGGATTGAAGAAAAGGAACTAATGGCACGACTTCTATCAGTTGGACAAGTTGCGCTAGATCCAGGGACAAAATACGGGGAAGCAGGAAGAGGCTTCTTACGTATCAATGTAGCTTGTCCATTCGAACTGTTGCAGGACGGGGTTGAACGCATTAAAAGAACGATGGCAACATTTGAATAATGAATCAAAGGGGGCAGCCTGGAAATATTAATTTCCGGACTGCCCCTTTTTTATTACATCATTTTGATTATTGCTTTTGATATTCTTCCTTAGCGTTTTCTTTAGCGATACGCGCATCACGTTCTTTTAATGCGCGTTCTTCCAAAATTTTAGCCTGTGCTGCTTGGCGAGCAGCGATGCGGCGGATGAACCGGAATGTAACAAAAACAATAATCAGTAATATAGCGAATTCAATTGCAGCTGGAAGATAAAGTGATTTGTCTTCCGGGAAATATAAAAAGCCACCAGAGAAATTCATTAAAAATTGGTTCACTAGCCCACACGTCCTTTAAAAATTAGTCAATTACTGTGATTGACTCAATCTTAACATCTTCTTTAGGCTTATCGTGCATATTTCGGTCAACTTTAACAATATTGTCAACAACATCCATACCTTCAACAACTTGGCCAAATACTGTATGTTTACCGTCTAACCACGGTGTACCGCCGTTTTGTTTATAAAATTCTACTTCATCTTTTGACCAGCCGCGCACTTCCATCTGTTTTAACATCGATACTTCAACTTGAGGTGCTTGAACGATAAAGAATTGAGAACCGTTCGTACCAGGGCCCGCATTTGCCATTGATAATGCGCCGCGGATGTTCATTAACTCAGGCACACACTCATCTTCGAATGTACCGCCCCAAATAGACTCGCCGCCCATACCAGTACCAGTTGGATCGCCACCTTGAACCATGAAGTTCGGAATTACACGGTGGAAAATAATACCGTTATAGTAACCTGATTTTGCATGACCTAAAAAGTTTTCAACTGTTTTTGGTGCGTGCTCCGGGAATAATTTAATTTTGATTGAACCCATTGTTGTGTTCATTTCTACCATTACTTCGCCTGGATTTAGTTCTTTCGATAATTGTGGAAACATTTTTGTCTCTCCTTTAAATAAAATGTGGAAAGGATGGGTATAGGTATAGAACCAAACTTCCCCTTTAATACCAAGTCCCAGTTTACCATAACTCTAATATTTTAAGCCACTATGTTGCGAAGGACTTCCTTCGTATTACGAAATAAGCTATACTATATTTTAATAAAAAAGGAAGAATGTGATACTTTTGAAAAATATGCGACATAATTTCATCATCATTTTAGTAGCAAACTTTATTGTTGCAGCGTCTGTTACGATGATTATGCCGTTTTTGTCTTTATATATTGATACGCTCGGTGATTTTTCGGATGATTATGTACAAACATGGGCGGGCATAATCTTTGCGGCTACATTTATTACCGCATTTTTAATGTCCCCGATTTGGGGGAGAATTGCTGACAAATACGGGTACAAGCCTATCATGATCATCAATTGTTTTGGTGTGGGGTTAAGTATCTTTTTAATGGGCTATGTTCAAAATGTCGAGCAGTTTTTTGTATTGCGACTTGCAATGGGTGTTGTAACAGGCTTTATCCCTACTTCCATTGCGTTTATCAGTAAACATACCCCAAAGGAAGTTGCTGGAAAGACGCTTGGGACATTGCAGATGGGAAGTGTCGGCGGGACATTATTCGGTCCAGTGTTAGGAGGCTTGATGGCAGATACTTTTGGCTTTAAATATACATTTCTCATTACCGCAGTCACAATCACAATAGCGGCGACTATTATCATTTTCGGAATTCATGAACCGGCCATTATCCGAAAAGTTAAGAATGTCATTTATTCAAGAAAAAACGTAATTTGGGCCATTTTCCATCACCGCCTCATATTAAATGTTATGTTCGTAACTTCTCTCATTCAGATCGGGAACTTTAGTATTCAGCCATTGCTGTCCCTATACGTATCTGAACTTACCCCTTCTCAGGAAGTAGCAATGCTCGCTGGTGTTACCTTCAGTGCTGCAGGGCTTGGTAATATATGTTTCGCAAGATTTTGGGGAAAATTAGCTGACCATTATGGTTATGAAAGAATTTTATCGTATTTGTTAATATTGGCTGTTATTTTCATCATTCCGCAGGCTTTCGTTACAGAGTTATGGCAGCTGATCATACTACGGTTCTTATTCGGAATTATATCCGGTGGTCTAATCCCGATTACATCCGCGCTTATTCGCCGCGAAGCACCGATTGAAGTACAAGGTGAAATTATGGGCTATAACCAGAGTTTCCGTTTCCTTGGCAATATAATCGGGCCGGTATTAGGCGGGGTTGTAGCAAGTCTAGGTGGAATCCACTCCGTATTTTATACGACCGGCCTACTATTTTTTATCGGCTTTGTCATAATGTCTTTTTTGAAAAAGCTTCCAGTTCAGTATATGGACGAGATGTTAAAAAAACATGCTTAAATGTTCAATGTTTATATGGTATCCTTAAAAAACAACAGATGATTACGCATGATACGTTTTCATTTTGTTGTTTTTATTTTGGACAATTTTATTGAAGATCCTAGTTAGGGGCCAATCATCCATGAAACAACTTTTCGGCTACATTGTCATTTTATGTAGCATTCCTATACTTCTCCTAATCGGTAATGCGGCTTGGAAGGAAATGGCGAAAGCGGAGCAGTATGAACAATTAATCAAGCGATCTATTGAACTTCCTGAAGTAACTTCTACATCGCCCATCACTTTATATGATGCAAACAGTAAAATTTTCAGTGAAGAATATACTGAATGGTCACAGCCACTTGCGCTGGAAGAGATTCCTGAAATCGCAAAACAGCTATTTATTTATAGTGAAGATGAAAGTTTTTATCAACATATCGGTTTTGATGTGAGTGCAATCGCCCGTGCACTCATCGCAAATAAATCGGAGCAGTCCATCCAACAGGGCGGTTCCACCATTACACAACAGCTTGTCCGCATGCGTTATTTAACAACAGACAAAACATATGAGCGGAAATTAATGGAGCTCTTTTACGCCTACGAAATTGAAAAATCTTTTTCAAAAGACGAAATTTTTAAAATGTACTTAAATGAAATGTATCTCAGCAACCAAGTATATGGAATCGGCGCTGCGGCAACTTTTTATTTCAATCGGCCGTTATCAAAACTTTCTATTGCCGAAATCGCTTTTATCTCGGCTATTCCGAATAATCCCTCATTATATGATCCGATCGTGCATTTTGAAAATACAAAAAGCAGGCAGGAACGGTTAATCGATAAACTAACCGAACATCGTGTTATTACAGCGGATGAGGCAAATACATTTAAAAATGAACCGATCCAGTTAAATATAAAGCAAAAAGCCCAGCAATATCCGAGTTACAGTACATTCGTTTTACAGGAACTGAAATGGCTGATTGCCGAACAAACGGGTTACCGTGAAAAAATCGACAATACGTCAGATAAATTGGAAAAGGAATTTCTACAGTTAGAATTGCAGAAAAAAACAGAAGCTATTTTACATCAAGGACTTCATGTATATACTGCGTTACAACCTGATAAACAGCGGCAGGACGAGGCAGCAATTAATCAAATTTTACCAAAAACGGATTTACAGGCGAGCGCAACGATTATTGATAATGAAACACGCGAAGTGATCAGCATTTTTGGCGGAAAGAATTATAGAAAGCATGACTTGCACCGTGCATTCCAATCACCAAGACAGCCGGGTTCTGCATTTAAGCCGATCAGTGTGTTTGCTCCTTACTTTGAAGAAACTTCCGCAACGCCTTATTCGATCGTAAATGGCGGTCCGTACTGTGTCGGGAATTTCTGCCCGGACAACTATGGACGCATTTGGTACAACAATATTACAGTGGAAACCGCATTCAAAAACAGTATTAATACAAGTGCTTTACGTTTGTTTAATTCCATAGGGGTCGATACAGCATTTCGTTATATTAACCGCTTCAATTTTGAATCGATCATAGAAAAAGACCGGACATTTGCGGCAGCATTGGGCGGATTAACATATGGAGTGACTTCACTGGAAATGGCCGATGCATACTCCAGCTTTATCGATGGCTATTACCTGCCTGTCCATAGCATTCGGAAAGTAACCGATTTAACAGGGGAAACGATTTTTAGCTGGCCGCATAAACGGGAGGAAATATGGTCTGCTTCGACAACGAAAACGATGCGCAGCCTTCTGAATGAAACGGTGGCTACCGGTACCGGGCGAGGTCTTTATAGCTCTTCAGGCTATATCGGAGCCAAAACCGGAACGACGAATGAATTTAAAGATTATTGGGTTGCCGGATTGACGAATGATTATACGGCAGCTGTATGGATCGGTTATGATCAGCCCCGTTCAATGGAAGCAATCGAACGCGCAAAAATTCATTTTTCTATATTCAATGCAATAACAGAATAAAAAGAAGCTTGTTAGTTTTAAATAGCGCACCTCCCCCGCTAAAACCTAACAAGCTTTTTTTATACTATGCGAACGGTAAGCTCGCGAGAATCCCGTTGTACAGCTTAATAACGGCATAGACGACAAGAGACAGTAAAAGAAACCACGTAAGTACTTCAAAAAGGATTAAACCGATGACACCTGCAATGGACATGTACTGACTCTTCTTATAAACGTTATAAATAAAATAACAAAAAATCGTGAACACAAAAATGCCGACTAAAATTAGTAAGGATTGACTTCCAATTACCGAAGCAAATGCTCCAAAAAAGAAGATGACATATCCACCGCGTGCTGCATGGATCGTTTGCCCTTCTTTATCTTTTGAGAAGAACAGCATTCCAAGCTCATGAATCGTTTCCCCGATCAGCTTCAATGCTGAAAAAATCATGAAAAATAGTAGTACAAATACAATCAGTAATACGAAACGCAGCTCCAGATCCGATAAAAATTCACGCATTCCATTATAGACGCCGATTGCATGAAGCAATTGTAGTGATTCTGATATGGCTAACATACTGAAAGAAAAACTGAATAAAATGATTGTAATGAATGGTAAGTAGCCATATAAATATGGATTTTTCATAATTTTGGTCCCTCAAAACTCGTAATATTTCTCTTTCTCATCATAGCTAACTATGAGAGGACGAGCAAGCCTCTCCTTATCAACTTCCGCATACTTACCAGTAGCGTCTCGGATAGCGCGGATAGCGCGGATAATAAGGCGGATAGTAGTAATTAGGCGGATACGGTTGATAATACGGCGGATATGGTCCGTAACGATTATTCAATGAACCTCCTAAAAAACCTCCTAAAAAGCTCCCTAAAAACGGAACCCCAAATGGATATCCGAATCCAAAACCTGGATTATAGCGATTAACCATGTTCATGTCCTCCTCCCTTATGAATAGTGTATTCATAATTATGAGAGCCGCTAGTCACCCGCCTAAAAATGAAAAAGATGCCTTGCAAGTTTTTCCTTGCAAAGCATCCAGGAGGATTAATTAGTTATCGCGCAATTCTACTAATGCTGCCAAAGTACGCACCATTGCGCCTGTGCCGCCTTTTGGTCCTAATGCATGCGGTGCATCCGCATCGGATGTCCCTGCAATATCAAGATGAACCCAAGGCGTACCCTCTGCAAACTCTCCAACAAAGCCACCGCCGAAAATCATATGGCCGTCACGACCCGGCGAGTTATTTAAATCTGCAACTTCCGATTTACGGATACGCTTTTTATCGCTTTCTGTTAATGGTAAGCGCCATACAAACTCGCCTGTTTCAAGCGCCGCACCCATAAACTCTTCGAAAAATTCCTCGTTATTTGTTAAAGCACCTGTTTTATCTTTCCCTAATGCTACAATTACGCCACCCGTTAATGTTGCAACATCGATTAAATAGTTGGCACCTTGCTGTTTTGCATATGTCATGGCATCTGCCAATACTAAACGGCCTTCTGCATCTGTATTTAATACTTCCACTGTTTTGCCGTTGTACATTGTAATGACATCATCCGGCTTAAATGCATCCCCTGATACCATATTGTCTGTAGAACCGATGACCGCAACGACATTTTGTTTCGGATGAGTTTCACCGATAATGCGCATTGCACCAAGAACGACAGCAGCACCGCCCATATCACCTTTCATGCCGACCATGCCTTCACGCGGTTTTAATGAGTAGCCGCCTGTATCGTATGTTACCCCTTTTCCGACAAAGCCAATGACATCTTCCCATTCAGGTTTTCCTTGGTATTTCAGTGTAATTAAACGTGGCTCTTCTACAGACCCTTTATTGACAGATAAAATACCGCCCATACCCAATTCTTCCAGTTGTGCTTTATTTAATACTTCGACTTCTAAGCCATAAATATTGGCAAGCTCTGTTGCATAATCTGCTAAGTCACTTGCTGTCAGTAAATTAGGAGGTAAGTTGATTAATGTACGCGCTTCATTTACAGCATCCGCATAAATTTTCCCGACTTCAAAGTTTCCAATGACATCTTCCATATTTGCTTCCGTCACAAATTGGATTTGATCAAAATACGTATTCGGCTCATTTGAAGTCGTTTTATAATTTTGTACGGAATAATAACCTAAATTCAAACCTTCACCAGCTAAATACGCGACTTCCGCTTCTTCCAACTGATCTGTTGTAAAAGATTCTACCCAAACTGCCGCGTCGCTTACTTTTGCCGCTTTCAGTTCTTTACCAACAGCTGCAAATACTTCACGTAATTCGTTCGCTGTTATATTTTTGCGTTCACCGAGACCGACAAAGTAAATACGTTTAAGTGAAGAATGACTGCCCGAATACGGTAATTTCGTAATTTTTTTAACGTCCGACGAAATTTCGCCTGCATGAAGCCATGTGTCAATGACATCTCCATAAAATTCACTAAACGCTGACCAGTTTTTCATTTGCTCACGATGTTTTTGGACTCCGATAATCAATGTTTCAGAAGTTTGTGTTTCAAATGTTTTTGCTGCTGATTCAATATTCATAGTTTAAAACCTCCTAATGTATAGTTTTATTATATACAAAACTTTTTAATTCGGGTAACGAAACATCCAATAATTTTTATTTTTCTGTGAGTTTAAATTCAAACGAATGTAGGGAAAATGATATAATTATAGCAATGAGGAGAAAGTAGGTGTAATTATCGAACTTCTACAAAATACGCCACTTTGGCTTGGAGTTTTTGCGATTATTTTTGCGCAAGTTTTAAAAGTACCGATTCATTTTATCATAACGAAAAAAGTGGATTGGAGCTTGCTGACATCTACTGGCGGAATGCCGAGTTCCCATTCTGCAGCTGTGACAAGTGTTGCTACGGCAGTTGGTATTGAGACCGGATTCGATTCACCGACTTTTGCTGTTGCAGCGATGCTGGCAGGAATTGTCATGTACGATGCGAGTCATGTACGCTTTCAGGCTGGACAACATGCTGCAGTTTTAAACGAACTGCGCCACGATCTTCGTTTGTTTTTTGATGAAATTAAGCGCTGGCCGGAAATGAATGAGCAAGAAAAAATAGAGGATTTAAAAACATTATTAGGTCATAAAAAAAGTGAAGTATTCGTCGGAGGATTTGCAGGGATTGTTTTTGCAGCTTTATGGTACACCATTCAAATATTATAAAATAGGAGGTATGTTAAAGGCCAAACCGGCTTTAACATACCTCCATATTTTTTTGCAGGCAATCCGCTGAAGTAAACTAAAACATGCGATATCCTGCTTTTCGCAGTGCAATCATGACAAAGCCGGATACGATTGCCCCGCCAAAACCGCCAGCTAAGATGATGATATCAACGAGCTGTAAGGCCTGAATTTTATCGATTAAAGCAGGAAATGCTGTCCCCGCCTTAAAGAAATAATCTAAAAAACTTACTTCATCAATGATAAAAACTACGACAACCGGATAGACAATTGCCATCAACCATGTCATCCGCAATAACATATTCAATAAAAAGCCGATTCCGAAAAACATGACAAAAAATAAAACGACGGAAATGATTACTTGTACTAACGAAACATCATTCATGTTATGTATACCCCCATTAATCTATCATAATTTTACATGATATAACGGGTCCTTTCAATTCAACATCCAAAATAACGTACAGAATACTAATATTGTCAAAATTCCTTCATAAAGTAAATAGTTTTATTTTTTGAAAAACAGATGATATTCGCTATAGCCAAATACATCCCCCGGGTTCACACCTTCAATAATCGGGTGAATATGTTGTGCTGCATGCTGGTTAGCCATTTCTCTGAGCATGACCGATGACAGTTCATGATGGATAATCTCATTTGGTGCCATCCAGCATGCTTCACCGATTTCTCTTTCCTGCAAAGTAAATGGCTGATCATTATCGACTGGCTTACAATAAAAAATCGCCATATTGTCACTAATATCATTCAAAATTACACCGGAACGGAAGCCCACTAGTCCCTTTACTTCACAAACAATTCCAGTCTCCTCCAACACTTCACGCGTGACAGCATTCGTAACGGTTTCGGCTGGCTGGACAAATCCTGCCGGTAAGGACCATGCCCCTTTTAGTCCCCCATATGTTTTTTTGACGAGCAGCCACTCTCCTGCTGAATTTTCAACAATTGCAGCCACTCCAAGCCATACTTTTCCACGATCCTCTTTCATTAACATCAATCCCCTTTGCTAGGCTGATAAGGTCGGGTAGCTAGTCTCCCGCTTATCCTTTTCTCCCGGTTAGATAATTACTACCTGAATGCGGGATAAAAAAACTTGCAAAGGATGCGTTATACACTCGTTTGCAAGTTTGAAGTTTGTTTATATAAATTTGAATTTCCCTTTTTTTAATGTTAAGCCGACACCGCCGACTAAATATAATGCGCGGTCGTCTACGACTTTCTTTAACGCGGATGCAGGTTTACCTGTAAATTTACGACCGAATGCTGTTCCGATTGCATCTTCCTGACCTAATGAACAAACAGCCCCCTTATCATCGTAAACAAATACTTCTGTCGGTTCATCATTCATAATATGTTTAATATTTTTCGCAATAATAGCACCTTGCTGCATCGCAATTTGAGCTGTTGGCGGATAAGGTCTGCCAGTTTCCTCATTCAGTAAAAACGCACAGTCTCCTACGATAAAGACATCGTCAAAGCCCGGTGCGCGCATATCTTCACGAACTGCAATACGTGCACGGTTTGATTTAATACCGGAAGACTCGATTAAAGCATTTCCACGTACTCCCGCAGCCCATACAACTGTGCCGGCTTTAATGAATTCCGTGTTTCCTTCGTCCTTTTTAATTTTCACACCTTCTGCAGTTGCTTCCACAATAGGTGTACCGATTGAAAATTCCACACCTTTTTTACGTAACTGTTCCTGTGCATAATCGACTAACTCCGGATCAAATCCTGGTAATACAGTCGGTGCTGCCTCTACGCAAAGAAGGCGTACTTTTTCCTGTGGGATATCAAATTCTCTGCATAGTTCAGGAATCCGGTTACCCAGCTCCCCTAAAAATTCAATTCCTGTAAAACCGGCACCGCCTACGACAATCGTAAGCTTACTGTCGTCTTTTACTTCATCCAAAATCCAAGAAGCAAACTGATATTCGATATGCTCACGGACTTGGCGAGCGGTATTAATATTCGTCAATGATAATGCATGTTCCTTCAGGCCGGGAATTCCGAATGTTTCCCCTTCAAATCCTAAGCCAATCACTAAATAATCGTACGTAAACTCACCGGCAGATGTCTCTACTTTCTTTGTATTGACATCAATGTTTTCTACATTTGCGATGACAAACGTTACATTGTCATTAATCACTTTTGAAATCGGATAACGTGCTTTATCCGGTGAAATCGTACCTGCCCCTACTTCATGCAGCCAAGTTGTTTCATAATGATAGTCGTTTTTGTTCACTAAAATAATTTCTGCTTCGTGTGTATTGATTAACTTTTGAAGATTTACAATTGTAGTTAATCCCCCGTACCCCGCGCCTAATACTAAAATAGTCGGTCTCTTCATTCAATCAAACCCCTTCATTTTAATGAATCGGCGCTATAAATCTATTGGCTATTTTTATAGAACGCCAGTAAACGGTTTATTACTGAAATACTAACATAATAGTAGCGTTTTTCCCGCGCGATTTCAAACAAATGGATATGATTCGTTCCGTCAATTTACAATATTATGTTCATATAAATAATCGTATTTAATGTCAATGAACAAAAATTCTTCATTCGAAATGGCCATTGAATATGTTCGTGTCAACTCGCCTGTTTCAATATCACTGTAAACAGAGGACAGCTCGCCTTTATTGTCTTTTGTCATTTTAATAATGTTCAACAGGAAATAAGGACGCCAGCTCCAGTTTTTTCCGATAATTTCTTCTTGCTTTTCCCATTGTTCGTCTTTCCAACGGATATTCGGGGATGTTTGGAAACCATTGCTGTCGCAAATATAAATACGAAACGCGCATTTTTCCAAAGCCTTTGCCAGCTGCATTAGTTTATCAATTTGTGAAGTGGATGGATTGATCTGATCGACTGTTGAACAAATTATCCGTTCAAGACGCTTCATTTCCTCATATTTATGCAGAAGCAGCTTCTTCTCCGTTGCTATAAACTGCTCACACTCTTTGCGGAAACGTTCTTTTAGAGAATCGCGCACTTGCAGCTCCTTATGCGGCAGTTGCAAATAAGGGCCTTTGAAATAACGGGTCCCGTTTTTCCAGCCATGCTGTAACTGGTACACCGTTTCAATATTTTCGACTAATAATTGCGTACCCATCTTTACAGCGAGTGTACGGATAGTTGAAAACGCATGGTTTTGCGCACCCCATAAATTGTAGTTCAACTGACCAACATTGATTTTAAGAATAGCAGGTTCAAGTAGTAATATATTTTCAAGATGGGTTTGCGAACCGACATCTGCCAATGCAATTTTAACCCCGTATGTTTTGATGTATCGAATTAAATGCTGAAGCTGGTTCAACTCCCCCTCAAAAAGATGTTCCGTCATGACTAACGTAATATTCGGAAGATTCGATTCAGCAACTGTTTCTTTCAGCATCGAAAAATAACTTTCTCCAAAATCCAGCAAAAGCAGTTCGGGATTGCATGGGATATATAAACCGACATCATCAATTAAATGAGCAACATTTTGTAATGATCTGCGGACAAAGATTTGCTCAATTTCTGCTCTAATATCTGCTGGTACGTCCTTTTCATATGTAAACTGCTCGATATTAATCATTTCTTTTCCATTTTCACTTTCCACTTGGCCTATCGCTTCATAAGCCACGATGCGATGTCCATCTGCACTATAGATTGGCTCATATAAAATTTCGATTTGATCTAGCTTATCCAGTAATTCTAAAACACTCATTTAAAAAAGCCCCCTAGCAGTATGGTGATAACTCTATAATAATTCAAACCTTATAATAATACAAAACGACATATTAAAACATAGTTATTTTATAGGAAATATAAGTTTTAATGATTAAAATAATTAATTTGCATACGAAAGCTAAAAAAATTGCATTTTAAAATACAAAAGGGACACCCTAAGTCGGAAATTTAATAATGCAAACGTATTCCTGTTATGTTAGAGTTAAGCAAACTAAATGAGGTGCTTACTTGGATGAGCTGGTGAGAAGGAAATGTTTAGAGGAAATACGGCTCCATAAGGTACGCACTAAGAAATTACGAATATTGATCGCTAATACTGATAATATTGAAGTTAAAACGCAGTTAACCAAAGGATTAATCTGGCATATTAAGCGAAAACGAGAGTTAAGAAAAATTCTGATTGATGATATTGGTTCAGATTCATAAATGGGTTGATAGGTAAGTTTTAAAGCAGTTTTTTATTTACTACATATAACTAACAGAGAGACCACAAAAAAGCGACCAACAACGGGAATAAATCGTTGTTGGACCGCTTTTTTTATTTCTTTTCATTTTAAAGCTGTAGGCGTATATATGTAAGCTATATGCTCTGCTACCCGAAGTAATTAATTAAAGTTTAAATTCTCTCACTAAAGTATTAAGTTCTTCTGCTAAATTGGCAAGATGTTTCGAACTTCCTGCCACCTCCTCCATTATACTGCTTGTTTGTTGAACAGAAGCGGATGTTTGTTCAATGCCAGCTGCAGATTCTTCAGATACTGATGCAATTTCTACAACAGAACTGTTCATCTCCTGTGTACTTACTGAGATTTCTGATAAATTTTTACCGATAGTTGTAATACTATTTACCATTTCAGTTACAGCAACACTAATTCCTTCGAAAGTTTCTCCCGTTGACTCAATTTGTGTTTTCCCTAGTTCGACTTCTTTATACCCAACTTTTAGTGAGTCAGACACAATAAAAGTCTCTTTTTGTATATTGTCTACAATTCCTGTAATATCTGTTACAGAATTGGATACTTGTTCAGCCAGTTTTCTTACCTCATCAGCAACTACTGCAAATCCTTTTCCATGTTCACCAGCCCTTGCAGCTTCAATAGCAGCATTTAAAGCAAGTAGATTTGTCTGATCGGCTACATCCTTAATGACAGTAACTAGATTAGATATTTCCTGTGATTGCTTATCCAACCCTGCAACCTTTTCGACGGATTCATTTACAATGGAATGAATTTTTTCCATCTGTTGAATCGATTGTTTCATTAACTCTGCTCCGTCATTGGTCATACTTAGAACGGCTTTTGAATTTCCTTCTATTCGTAACCCACTTTCATTTGCCTCTTGGACTGTTTCTACAAAAGTATTCATTACCGAAGCTAAATCACTTGCATTATTAGCCTGTGTTTCAGAACCAGCAGCTAATTCTTGAACAGTAGATGCCACTTGTTCTGATCCCATTTTCACTTCATCGGCAGATTGAGATAGTTCTTCACTATGACTAGTTAATGTCTCTGAAGTTTCGGAAACTTTTTTCATTGAATTTCTAAGATTTTTATGTAATAAATTCATAGCATCTGCCAATCTACTTATTTCATCTTTTGATTTAATGAGCAATAGTTCTTTCGTTAAATCACCATTTGCAAGATAACCCATCTGTTCAGTTACTTTTATAATTGGTTTAGTAATTAGATTTGCAGAGAACCAAATAATGATAACCCCTAAAATGATTGAAATACCACTAACAATAAGAATAATATTAAACAACTCAGTAGCAGGCTGATTAAAATCCGTCATATAGGTACTGGCGGTCACTACCCAATCCCAGTTTGGATCAACTTTCGAATAGGAAACCTTCTCTTCAATTTGCTCTTTATTATTTGGTAATGCTGAATTATAAAAAGTAAAACCACCGCCGTTATTGGCTATTTTAATCATCTCTTGAGCAAATTTTATACCGTTTTCATCCTCATCATCCCATGCACTAGCACCCTCTTTAGATGGATGTGCAATTCGAGTTCCTTCTTGACTATACACAATCATATAGCCATTTTCACCTAGATCTATAGAAGCGTTAATATTTCGGGTCCCATCCCCATTCTTCTCACCTAGAATAATCCCCTTTACTTTCTCTTGAGCACTTTCAAGGGAAATAGTTCCTTTTACAACTTCTGAATTGTATGCTTCGATTGTTGCAAGTGTAAATTCAACACTGTTTTGCAAGTTTGTTTTGCCTATTTGCTCTAAACTCGTAGAGCTTTTCTGGTAACTTGTCATTCCTATTACTATCATTGGAACAATCAATAGTAAAATAGAAATTCCAATTAATTTTGATTTAATAGATGAGTGAAATTTAGATTTAGATTTAGATTTAGCTTGTTTTTTCAATTAATATACACCCCTTGTATTTATAGAACTATCATTTCATTTTGTCTTGCAACTAATTAAATTCCCCTATTTATAGCATTAATTGACTATTTAAATCCCCCAAAGAAGAGTATTAATTACTTCTCCACAACTAAAAAACATAGAAAAAAGTACTATTTTTGATTCCCGAATGTTATTTTAACCTAAATTTTTACTTAATCCAACATATTTTCACATAATATACTCTTTCAGATGTTTATTTTCTTTTTTAAGCACAAAAAAAGCCTCCTTGATTTGTCATGTTTAATAACATCACAAATCTAGGAGACTTGTTATTCACAATCCATTATTCACATGGTTGCTCTACTGCGGGACGTGCTGCCGCTTTAAAGCTTGTGCCGCAGCCGCATGAAGCAAGTGCGTTCGGGTTGTCGATTGTGAAACCGCCACCCATTAATGATTGTTTAAAATCGATTTTCGTGTCTTGTAAAATACCCGCATCTTCTTTTGATACGATAATTTGAATGCCGTGTTGGCTGTCAACGAAGTCGTCATCATTAATTGTTTGCTCAAATGCCATTCCGTATGAAAGACCACTACAGCCTCCGCCTTTTACGGCTACACGCAGGCTCGCATTTTCTTCTTCGTTTTGAACCATCATTTCTTTGACTTGAAATGAGGCCGCTTCTGTTAAAATGATTACTTGTTTTTCACTTGCCATTCCAGTCACCTACTTTCTTTTATTTATCATATCAATTGTAAAACCTATCTGACAACAAAACTGCTCCACCTGATTATATTCCTGCATTGAGTGAAAACTTTCAAGGAAAAAATACCTAAAAATTTCACATCAATTCAGTATATTAATCACATTTTTTAATTTTCCTTGCTATAATAAAGGAACATAATTAAACGAAAGGTATGAACCTTTATGGAAATTTCCCCATTTTACGAAAAGACAGTGAACTGTATTCATTGCAAGAAAAATTTTTCTACACTAAAAGTTCGTACCAAGTCCATAAAAATAGAGCATACAGCATCCGACTTTCAACCAGTCTATACAGACAATTACGTGAATGCATTATATTATAATGTATTTGTTTGTCAGCATTGTGGGTTTTCGTTTACGGAAGACTTCAGTAAATATTTTGCTCCAGGTGTGAAAGAACAAATCAATGAAAAAATTTGCAGTCATTGGGTACCGCACTGTTTCAGTAATGAGCGTTCTATTTTTGAGGCCATTCAAACATATAAACTGGCATTGTTTTGCGCAACAGTTAAAAAAGAAAAATTTGTTATTACATCAGGCTTGGCATTGCGGTTGGCGTGGTTATATCGATCATTAAAAAATAATTCACAGGAACAGCGCTTTTTAAAACTGGCACGCGATCAATATATGGAAAGCTATTCGACGGAAGATTATGCTGGCACAACAATGTCCAGTGTACGGATAGTGTATATGATCGCCGAGTTGTCCCGTCGCCTTGGCGATTATGAAAATGCAACACGCTTCTTTTCACGTGTAATTGAAAGTCAACGTGTAGGCGGAGAAGCAAAACTCGTTAATATGGCAAAAGAGCAATGGGAATTAGTTCGTCAAGAGCGTGGTAAAATAGCACAATAAAAAAGAGCTGCCAAGTAAGTAAAAACTTTCTTGGCAGCTCTGTAGTCTTGAATTAGAAAACTTGTTCTACTTCAACGATACCCGGCACTTCTTCTAAAAGAGCACGTTCGATACCTGCTTTTAATGTGATTGTAGAACTTGGGCAGCTACCGCATGCGCCTAATAAACGCAATTTTACGATACCTTCTTCAATATCTACCAATTCACAGTCTCCGCCGTCACGTAATAAAAACGGGCGTAATTTATCTAAAACTTCTTGTACTTGTGCATATTGTTCTGTTTCTGTCATTTTGCTCGACTCCCTTCATTAAAATCATTATAATGTGAAGGAGCAAAAAAATCCATTATTGAATCACGAAAGGTTGGAATTCCTATGTCACAATCTCATCCAGTTATAGAAGTATTCGGCGCTGACATCATCTGTGCCAGTTGTGTAAATGCACCATCTTCCAAAGATACATATGAATGGCTCCAAGCTGCAATTTCACGAAAATATCCGGAACAGCCGTTTACTATCCGCTATATCGATATTGAAGGTGTAATTGATAATGAACGTGATCAAGATTATGCAAACCGTATTCAAGAAGATGAATTTTTCTACCCTTTAGTTTTAGTAAATGATGAAGTAGTTGGTGAAGGCTATGTGCAGATTAAGCCTGTATTTACAGCGCTAGAATCGGCAGGCTTTGTACCAACTGAAGAGTAAAAATATTAACATAACAAAAAATTCAATTTTCTTCTCGAGGAAATTGAATTTTTTGTTTTAAAGTCAAATTGAATTCTTTTACAGGGATGATCAATTTTTAGTTTTCGTTTTGCTTTTTGTAGTACCAAAGCAGACCCGACTTCATAAGGCGTGCAATGCGTCCTGTTACAGTTGTATCCGCCAGATGAACGAAGCCTTGCTTTTTCCCAAGGGAGCCCATAAAGCCTTTCATTTTGATTTCTGAAAGCTTTTCTGGAAGCGGCTCGCCTTTCCAGCGCATTTTTAAAACTTTAACGATACGTTCGCCTTGTTCTTCTGCCAATTGCGCTGTGGGAGGTAAATGTGAAGAAGCACAATCTCCAACTACAAATACATTTTCATCCCCAACTACATGATAATGATCCGTAATAATCGGACGATTGAATTTATCTTTTTCAACATCCAGTTCACGAACGATTTTCACAGGCTGTACACCAGCTGTCCATACGATTACGTCAGCTTCAATTACTTCATCATGGTTGTATAAACGTCCTTCTTCAACGCGCGTAATATTCGATTCTGCGATTACATCGACGTTATGTTTAATAAACCAGGACTTGATATACTCACTTAGCTTTTCCGGGAAATCACGTAAAATACGGTGAGAACGGTCAAATAATTTAATTTTTAAATCAGAACGGCTTTCACGCAGTTCACTCGCAAGCTCGATACCTGAAAGACCTGCACCAATAATGGCAACCGTCGAACCTGGAGCCAATCCGCATACTTTTTCGAAAGTTTTACGTGATTTGGCGATTGTTTGAATACTATATGTGAATTCATCGGCACCCGGCACTCCATGGTATTTATCAATACAACCTAAACCAATTACAAGCTGGTCATAGGAAAGCTCCTCGCCGTCACCTAAATAAATTTTTTTATCTTCACGGTCGATGCGTACTACTTCTCCATAAACACATTTTAAGCGCTCATGTTCCGGAAACGCAACTCGGATTTCCTTATCTGTTGATGTACCTGCAGCAAGTGCATAAAATTCTGTTTTCAAACTATGGAATGGTGTACGATCAACCAATGTAATTTCTACATCCGCTGGTAAGCCTGGTAATAGACGAAGTAAAATTCGCATATTTCCGTATCCGCCACCTAATAATACTAACTTTTGCATAGCATATTCCCTCATATCTGTAAGTAATCAATTACGAAGCTGGAAGGCATCATAATTGTGTTCACAAAGTTTCCATAAGTATTATAACTGTTTGTGATAAGTTTCACAATATATTAAATGATATTTTGTGAATAAATTCACATAAGTTAATGATGCCATTTCATTATAAAGGATCGCAAGGATTTTCAAACATCAGCCGAAAGTTATTAAATCAGAGAAATTGACGTTCGCTGCAAAAAAAAGTAGGATTGCTAATAGTGAGGTGACAACATGTTAAATCCATTAGTCGAATTTTGCATTAGTAATTTAGCAAATGGTGCGCAACAAACATATGAACAACTGGAGCAAGATCCTGATATTGATGTATTGGAATATGGCTGCTTAAGCTACTGCACAAAATGTGCCGAAAACTTTTATGCTGTTGTGAACGGGGATATAGTTGAGGCGGATACTCCAGAAGAGCTGACGAAGCGCATTTATGAATATATAGAAGAAAATCCGATGTGGTAAACGACCCACACCGGATTTCTTTTTGTTTATTTAATAAGTGCCAACAGATTTTCTACACAATACGTAGGTAAATTGGCTTGTTTTTTTACAATCTCAGTAGGCGTAACACCCGTATTGACATGAATTGTATCACAACCGAAGTTTATCCCACACAAAATATCGGTATCATAGTTGTCCCCGACCATGACCATTTCACTCTTTTCAAAGTGATGCTCTTTAGCAATGATTTGCAGCATTACCGGTGATGGTTTCCCAACAAAGGTCGGTGTAACTCCGGATACATTTGCAACTAATTGAACAAATGATCCATTCCCGGGAGTAAAACCGGTTTCGTTCGGAAATTTAATATCGCCATTTGTTCCAATAAGCTGTGCGCCATTCTGGACATAGTCACATGCTTTTACAAGTTTCTCATACGAGATTTGGCGGTCAATGCCCATTACAAGAACATCGCTTTGTTCATCGGTAATTTCTAATCCTTGCTCGATTAAAGCAGTACGAATGCCCAATTCACCGACTACATTTACTTTTTTATTACTACTTATTTTTGCAACATAGGCTGCCGTTGCAAGTGAACTTGAATAAATATGATCAAGCGGTGCATCCACGCCAATATCTTGTAAAACTTGCTGCAGTCTTTCACGGGTTTTCGATGAATTGTTCGTTAAATAATACGGCTCAATTCCTTCTTCCTGCAGAAGATGAATAAATTTCACGGCAGAATCGATCGCTTCTTTCCCACGATAGATAGTTCCATCCAAATCAAAGCAATACGCTTTATACGGGAACATTATGCCTCATCCTCTGGTAAAAATGCAGAAACAGGTCCTAACTCATTCGTTAAATAATTGTGCACTTTTGGTGAGAATTGCTTGAGTATATTTAAGTTTGCTGTTAATACATTTAAAATTTCTTCACTATCTACAGCGATAAATTCACGAACGATCATTTTGCGTAAGCCGACAACCGTTTTTAATGGTGCATCCATCTCTTCTGTAATCACTTTTTCATCAACGAAAATATCGATAATGTCTTCGTAGCTTCCAGGATCACGCATAATAAAGCCGTCAATCACCAGGTTCCCTACATCCATCATCGCTTCCATTACATTATGGCCGATACGCTGTAATGCCAGCTTATGAATATCATCTGCCAACCAGTTTTCTGTCGATTCAAAGATCGCCAATAACTCGTCCAAGTGTGCTAAGTTGTTTGTAATTTTATTTCTATCTACGAAGTACATAGATAAAGCCTCCATTCAATCAATAAAAGTTGATAGTGTTTTCCTTTATATAGTACCATATTCTTTAGAGATGGAAGGGGTACAAAACAAAATGGAAAGATTTTTCTTATATGATGATGTAGAAGATACAAAAACGCGCTTCGTCAGCTTTGCCGGAAAAACACAGCGTTATGATTTAGCCATATTACAAAGTAGTCGCTTTTTCGGAAAAGTGCTCGTCCTTGATATTCAGTTTGGGCGTTTTGCCATCATTGGAGCAGATGATGTGGAAGAGCCAGGTTATTTAGAGCATGTATATAACCGTACAGAAGAAGAGACGGAAGACTTACGAGAATACTTGCGTGAACTATTAAGCTAAAAAAGAGGGGGCGCTATACAACGCCTCCTCTTTTGTTCGTTATTCAACTGTTTCCACTGGCTCTTCTGCCTCAGTTTGTTGTGCAATTATTGGTTCTTTCTTTTGCTCTGGTGCACGGCCTGTTTTATGAACTATAAAATAGGCGCATCCAAAATTACAATATTCATACAAATAGTCTTGAATAGTGCTAATTTTTGTATCAAACGTGGATTTTTGATTTTTGTCATCAAAAAATCCTTTTAAACGTAGCTGACCATAACCCCAGTCCCCTACAATATAATCATATTTCGTCAATATATCTGAGTATCGTGCGATAAATGCATCTTCTTGAAAGCCTTCCCGCACATTTTCGATCACTTCATAAGCATACCCATCTGCAATAATCAAACTAGACACCACCTATCTATTTCCATGTTAATGAATATTGAAGATGAAAGCAATATTCACAACAAATTTTGTAGGTAAATATGGTGAAATCAGCTATAGTCCGTCTTTCGGCAAGTATTATTATGTTCGCCCAAATAAGTTGAACGTCTATTTTCTACAATGTAACACTTGATTGTTTTGCTGCATTCACTTGTTCATCCGCATGGTAACTACTGCGTACTAATGGACCTGCCTCACAATGACTGAAGCCTTTTTCCATAGCGATTTTACGCAGCTTGCCAAACTCGATCGGAGAATAATATTTTTTTACTGGCAAATGTTTTTTCGTAGGCTGTAAATATTGACCGATTGTCATAATATCAACATTGTTTGCACGCAAGTCATCCATTACTTCATAAATTTCCTCTAACGTTTCTCCTAAGCCAATCATTAAAGAAGATTTTGTCGGAATAGTTGGCTGCATTTCTTTTGCTCTGCGTAAAAATTCCAGTGAACGGTCATATGTCGCTTTTGCCCGAACACGTGGTGTCAAACTGCGTACTGTTTCGATATTATGGTTTAAAATATCCGGCTTTGCATCCATCAGAATGCGTAAACTTTCTTCACGGCCGCTTAAGTCGGATGGTAGTACTTCAACAGAAGTTAACGGACTTTTACGGCGAATTGCACGCACCGTTTCCGCCAATACTTCCGCGCCCCCGTCTTTCAGATCATCACGTGCTACCATTGTAATAACAACATGTTTTAAGTTCATTAACGCAACGGAATCTGCAACGCGTTCCGGTTCCGCCAAATCCAATTCATTAGGCAATCCTGTTTTAACTGCACAGAAACGACATGCCCGCGTACATACAGAACCTAAAATCATCATTGTTGCTGTACGACGCTCGCCCCAGCATTCGTGAATATTCGGGCAGCGAGCTTCTTCACATACCGTATGCAAATTATTGTCTCGCATTAATTTTTTTAATGCTTTGTATTCGTCATTGGTATTTAGCTTAATTTTTAGCCACTCTGGTTTGCGTAAGTGCTCTTCCCTCGGATTAGTTGGTTTACAAGATGTCATGTCATTTACTCCCCTCACTCAAATGCTACGATGTTTCTGATGTCAGATTATCATATTAACTACTTTCCAACAACAGAGTATTCCTATTATTTTAATTTATCATAATTAAGTTACTATTCGTAAGGGATTGGTACTTCAATAGACGGCTGTGCTCCTTCACCTGCACTGTAAATATGCGGCACTGTCCCTCTTACTAAACCGATTGCAATTGGAATTTTCTGTTCGACCGATGCAGACTTACTGGCAAATGGTACAATAATCTGGACATTAACACCAATCAGTAAATTTACTTCTACAATTGCATTATTTATGCCAAATTCACTTACTGTTGACTCAACATTACTATTTACATTACCAATAATGTGAAAGCGAATCGGTATTTTAGGTCCTAAATTTCCGATAATCGGAAGGTTTAATGCCTGCCCTAACGGTACGAAAAATACGATTCCGTCTCCTGCTTCCATTTTACCTACGTCATATTCCACATTTTCCAAATTTGGCAAATGTGATAAATCTCCATTTTCGGCCTGTTCTAAATACTCTTTTACTAATGTTGTCGTTTCTGCACGCACTTGGTTAATTATTTCCGTATTAAATTTTGTCGTAATCATATCGTCTGACTGTGTAGGTAAATCAACGATGACATCATTTACATCAAGTACACTGGATGTTCTGGAATTAATTGCTTTACTCACGACATACGAAGCTACTTTATGCGTTTGAACTTCCGCGTACTGCAAATAGGTTGGCATTAATCTGCCGTTCATGACATATATACTAAGACAAACCATGCCGATAATACTGACGATGACGATCGTTACGACATTATGCATTTTGCCTTTTTTCCTGCCATAGGAATTCCACTTTCTTTTACGAAAACGCAAAAAAAATCCTCCTTCCCATAAAATATGAGAAGAAAGATTTTTTATTCAATATTTCCCTCAAAATCCACATCAACTTTTTTAATATCAACTGTCGGGTAATCACTTAAACATAGTTCATATGTAGCGCCCAGCATTTTGCCGTTTTCTTGAAAAATACGGATCCAAGGTCGTGTCACATCAACAATATTTTGCTTCGATACAATTCCACGTCGGCCATCTGTGAGCAACACAATTGTACCATTTGCATAGTGTACTACGCTCCGTCTGAATGCCTCCATTACCTTTGCATCAAAAAGCTTCCCATCACCTTTGTCAATGATTGCAATCGCTTCTGAAGGCAACATTTTCTTTCGGTAAATGCGATTCGATGTCAATGCATCAAATACATCTGCAACAGCGATGATTTTTGCAAACGGATGAATTTCATTGTTAATAATCCCCCGTGGATAACCGCTTCCATCGATTCGTTCATGGTGTTGGAAAGCGCAATGTGCTACGAGCAATGATACTGAATGTAAGTTGCGTAATAAATCAAATCCGTAGCGTGCATGATTCTTCATCTCTTCATATTCTTCATCCGTTAAGTTGCCCGGCTTTAGTAAAATATCAGGTGATATAAGCAGCTTCCCCACATCATGTAAAATTGCCCCAATTCCAATTAATCGTATATCTTCGTAAGAATAGCCCATTTCTTTAGCAATTGCGATTGAATACAGTGCTACTTGGAATGAATGCTGATAAATATATTTATCATATAAATACGCATCTGTCAGCACCATTAATACTTCCTCGCTATTTACGATGGCATTCATAATATCATCGACAATTAAGCCAATCACTTTGGACTGTTGATCCAGTACATAGGATGCCTGATCCCGTTTAGCTTTTTTTACATTTTCGAATGATTTAGTCATATTTTTTACGGCTTCCATTCTTTTTAGCGGAGCGATCGTTTCTTCTATTTCAATTCCGGCTGATAGTTTATCATCAATGTATAAATAGTGAATATTCAGCTCTCGCAGCCTTTCAATAATTCGGCTTGTTACAACGACGTTTTTGTGAAGCAGTGGATGGCCAGCTTCATTCCAGATAGTCCTGCCGACTGCCATACCTTCTTTCAAAACATTTATCGATATTAATCGCATCTATACTTATTTCTCCATTCTACTATTACGTTCATTATATAATTGGAAAGGGGGTTTTGGAAGATTACTGAAACTTTTTCATACAATAATTTTTAAAAACATCCCGGATAAATTCCGGTAGAAGATATTGTTTTTTGGCATATTTAAAGCTAGGGAAAAAATACCCGAATGTAAAGAGATCCAGTGTTGCTAAACGGTAGATCCGATCCGGTTCCATAAGTTTCCCGTTAATATATAATTCGCGCTGCTTCGTCATCTCAATACCATAATTCAATATTTTTCCGAAAATAACGCCCCTAAAGCCAAGACCTTTTAATTCAAGACGTGGCCAATCTTCGTTTTCGGATTGAGTAAAAATTTCTTTTAATTCATTACCTGTTATTTGCACAACACATATATTTATCGGATGGGGAAAAATTTTATGAATATCATATGTAGAAATTAACCCTTTACGTAGTGGTTCGACAAAAATTCCAGCATTGAACATGACACAATCCGCTTCTGTATAATCATACATACACTCTGCAAATAAATCCGATAATTGAGAACGATGGAACCATTCTTTATTGTATGGTTTTGTTAATGTAAAGATAGGTTTTTCCAAAATAGCCTTTGCTTCTTTTTGAAGATTGGACAACCACTGTTCTTCTTCTTCGACTGTTGGTAAAAGAGCGTTTTCAAATAGGCGATCTGATTTTTCTACTACCTTCCGGGACGCGTGGTCAAATTCCACCGTTAACTGACCAGTATACTGGCCAAATTTCCCGCCTCCTGTTAAAAGGACATTATTTTCCACTTGACCTTTTTCAAATACATGATGTGTGTGCGAACCGAAAATCACATCGATAATCGGACATTCCTGTGCCAGCAATTCATCTTCAGTTATCCCTAAATGTGATAAACAAACGATTATATCCGCCTGTTTTTTTAATTCAAAGGCCAGCTTTACAAGCTCTGTACGCGGGTTTGTTACGTTCCACCCAAGTTCCTTATAGAAAAGATCAAACGGGGCTGTCGCAGCTATTACGGCTATTTTCGTGCCGTACTGGGTAGTCAATATTGTGTATGGCTTCATCCAACTTGGATTTTCTTCTGACTGGGAATATAGATTTGCGACAACTACTTCGAACTGTGCGTCATCATATAACTGATATAGCAAATTATAGGAAAGCGTTATGCCTTCATTGTTTCCAATTGTCACAACATCATAATCAGCATCGTTTAACATTTTGATATTACCTTTACCTAGTGTTGCCTCTGTATATAAATTCGAACGATCCAAATGATCCCCTAAATCGACCAGAAAGCTCGTTTCGCCTTTTTCGGCCAGTATTCGACGTTGTATTTGAATAAACGACTGACTGCGCTTCCAGTACGTAAAATGACTATGCAAATCATTCGTATGGAATATATGAATTATTTCTCGCACTTTTGCATTGCCACCTCACTCTTCGTTATTCTTCAAAAAGACCTAATTGCTTTGGCGCTAAACCATCAAATTCAAGATCAAGAATTTGCTGCATTCGTTTTGCGTTTTTTGCGGCATGCCCTCCGGAATTATTATTAAATAATACGAAGACATGTTTTGATTGGCGAGCCAAAAATTTTATTTCTTCTGCAAGTTTTTGCAGTTCTACTTCATTATAATCATATAAAAACCTTACTTTTCGCCAGTTCTCCCCATGGCCTATATTTCGCCAGCCATGTACATTGCGCCCATGGATACGTACGAGCACTTTCTCATCAGTAGCAATTGGAACAAAAGGGACCGAGCCGCTTCCTGCTTGCGGTTCATCACAGACTGTATGAATCAATTGATGGTCTTTTAAAAATTGCACTGTCTTCTCTTTCATTTGAGGGCTGTACCAAGTTTGATTTCGAAACTCAATAGCAATAGGATACCCTTGTAATTGTTGCTTTATATATCGGATATATTGAACATTTTTACCTTGGCAGTCAAACCAAGGAGGAAATTGAACAAGAACCATTGCAAGCTTACCGTGCTTTTTAAAAGTATCCGCACAATTCCGAAATGCGTTGAACATATCATTTTTCGTCTCAAATGGCAGTTCATCGCGTAGATGACCAGTCATGCCCTGATAAGCCTTCACGACAAATTGAAAAGCATCCGGCGTATCCTTGCACCATTTTTCAACATTTGCCGGTGATGGTATTGCGTAAAAGGATGTATCTAATTCTACGACAGGGAAATGCCCGCTATAATCAAACAATTTATCTTTTGCGGCAGTAACTTCACTATATACTTCCGGGTGATCTCCCCAACCAGTTAAGCCGATTGAAATCATCGTTCTTCACCTCTCTAGCATTGTATATTACCTTACCCGTTTCGATGTTCATTCATTGCAAAACACTACATTTCCTATCATAATAATAGAAAAAAGGAGGACAAGTTTATGCATATTTTACAATCAACTGAGGAATTTGAGCAATTTAAAAGCAGTACAGCCGTAATCTTCGAATTTACAGCGGACTGGTGCGGAGATTGCCGTTTTATTGATCCATTTATGCCGGAAGTTGTAGAAAAATTCCCCGAGTATACATTTGTTAAAGTAGACCGCGATAAGTTTTTAGATTTATGTATTGATTTAGGAATTATCGGCATTCCTAGCTTTTTAGCTTATGAAAACGGCATTGAGCTTGGACGTTTCGTCAGCAAAGACCGTAAAACTCAACAGGAAATTGAGAGTTTTATTTCTAATTTAAAATAGAAAAAAGCTTCAAACGCATTAATAGTCGTTTGAAGCTATTTTAATATTATTTAATAATACCTTCATGCTCTTCATTTTTCATAATCTTACCGTTCTTCTTTTCCCCTAAAGCCCAAAAAGTGAGTACTACCGCAACTACCACTACAGTACCAGGAACCCCTAAAGCTATTGGCCAAAATAAGTTTTCCATTTTGTCGCTCCTTTATATCATTCTCTAAATCCATTATTCCATCTAATACAATTATTGTAAACGAATACTCCATGCTTTCTGAAATCTTTCTAGTAAACCTTTGTATTTCTTCACGAATTCAACACAATTATATAAAAAAAAGCACCTGCCTCCAACTTAGGTTGGAGGCAGGTGCCTGATAGATTATTATCCGATTGAACCTTCCATCTCGAACTTGATTAGACGGTTCATTTCTACTGCATATTCCATTGGTAATTCTTTTGTGAAAGGCTCGATGAAGCCCATTACGATCATTTCTGTCGCTTCTTCTTCAGAAACACCACGGCTCATTAAGTAGAATAATTGCTCTTCAGATACTTTTGAAACTTTCGCTTCGTGCTCTAAAGATACATTATCATTTAAGATTTCGTTGTATGGAATTGTATCAGAAGTAGATTCGTTATCCATGATTAATGTGTCACATTCGATATTCGAACGTGCACCTTTTGCATTTTTACCGAATTTTACTTGACCCATGTAAGTTACTTTACCACCTTGCTTAGCAATCGATTTAGAAACGATTGTTGAAGATGTATTTGGTGCTAAGTGAATCATTTTCGCACCAGCGTGTTGGTGTTGGCCTTTACCAGCAATGGCAATTGATAATGTCATACCACGTGCACCTTCACCTTTAAGGATACAAGCAGGGTATTTCATCGTCAATTTTGAACCGATGTTACCGTCGATCCATTCCATTGTACCGTTTTCTTCAACAACTGTACGTTTTGTAACAAGGTTATAAACGTTGTTCGCCCAGTTTTGAATCGTTGTGTAACGGCAGTAAGCGTTCTTTTTAACGATGATTTCTACTACAGCCGAGTGTAGAGAGTTTGTTGTGTAAACAGGCGCTGTACAACCTTCTACGTAGTGTACAGAAGCATCTTCGTCTACGATGATTAGCGTACGCTCGAATTGACCCATGTTTTCAGAGTTAATACGGAAGTATGCTTGTAATGGTGTGTCTAATTTAACGCCTTTAGGCATATAAATAAATGAACCACCAGACCAAACTGCAGAGTTTAATGCTGCGAATTTGTTATCTGTATAAGGGATTACTGTACCCCAGTGTTTTTTGAAGATTTCTTCGTTTTCTTTTAATGCTGAGTCAGTATCTTTGAAGACAATCCCTAAATCTGTAAGGTCTTGCTTCATGTTGTGGTAAACTACTTCAGATTCATACTGAGCAGATACACCTGCAAGATATTTTTGTTCAGCTTCCGGAATACCTAATTTATCGAATGTCGCTTTGATTTCTTCAGGTACTTCATCCCAAGAACGTTCTGTTGCTTCAGATGGTTTTACGTAATACGTAATTTCATCGAAGTTTAATGATGCAAGGTCACCACCCCATTGTGGCATTGGCATTTCATAGAATTTTTCAAGAGCTTTTAAGCGGTAGTCAAGCATCCACTGTGGCTCTTCCTTCATACTTGAGATTTCACGAACGATATCTGCTGTTAGTCCACGTTCAGAACGGAAAATTGATACGTCCTTATCATGGAAGCCATACTTGTAATCGCCGATTTCAGGCATTTTTTTAGCCATGTTGTCTCCTCCGTTCATCTAATGAGAAGTGCTAAAATGTGCATGACACACACTTTAGCCTTACTACTATTTATTTCTTTTCGTTGTTTACGCCTTTTTCCATTGCTTTCCAAGCTAATGTAGCGCATTTAATACGTGCCGGGAATTTTGCAACACCTTGCAGTGCTTCGACATCCCCAAGATCATATTTTTCATCGTCAAAGTCTTCGCCCAGCATCATTTTCGAGAAAATATCCGCCAATTCCAACGCTTCGTCCAATTTTTTGCCTTTAACGATTTGAGTCATCATCGATGCTGAAGACATGGAGATTGAACAGCCTTCTCCATCGAACTTTGCATCTTCCACAACACCATCGTTCAGCTTCAATGTTAAATGGATACGGTCACCGCAAGTAGGGTTATTCATATCGATTGTCACACTGTTTTCTTCAAGAGCCCCTTTGTTACGAGGGTTTTTATAATGATCCATTATTACGGAACGATAAAGTTGATCTAAATTATTAAAAGACATCGCCAAAATACTCCTTCGCTGAGCGCAATCCTGCAACTAAACGATCAACATCTTCTTCATCATTGTACATGTAGAAGCTTGCTCGAGCTGTTGCTGTTACTTGAAGCCATTTCATTAAAGGTTGGGCGCAATGATGTCCCGCACGAACTGCGATGCCACTCATATCCAATACTGTCGCTACATCATGAGGATGCACGTCATCAAGATTGAATGTTACGACTCCGCAACGTTTCATCGGGTCACGTGGACCGAAAATCTGAAGACCATCAATCGTTTCCAATTGATCCATTGCATAGCCTGCCAACTTATGTTCATGCGCTGCAATATTGTCTAAACCGATTTCCTCTAAAAAGTCGATTGCAGCACCTAGGCCTATTGCACTTGCAATAATTGGTGTGCCGCCTTCGAATTTCCACGGTAACTCTTTCCATGTTGATTCATATAAACCTACGAAATCAATCATTTCTCCGCCAAACTCTACTGGTTCCATTTCTTCAAGAAGCGCTTTTTTACCATATAGTACCCCAATACCAGTAGGGCCACACATTTTATGTCCTGAAAATGCCGCAAAGTCAACATCCAAATCTTGAATATCTACCTTCAAATGCGGAGCTGCCTGCGCTAAATCCGCAACAATTACCGCGCCATTTTCATGAGCAATTTGTGCAACTTCTTTAATCGGGTTAATCGTACCTAATACGTTTGAAACATACATCATAGAAACAATTTTCGTTTTTGGCGTTATTGTTTCACGTACTTTTTCTAATGAAATTGTACCGTCTGCTTCCAGGTCGATATATTTCAATACCGCCCCTTTTTCTTTTGCAAGCTGTTGCCATGGAATAATGTTTGAATGGTGTTCCATGTACGTAATGACAATCTCATCACCTTCTTGCACATTTTGACGACCATAGCCTGCAGCAACCGTATTAAGTGCTGTTGTTGTACCACGAGTGAAAATTACTTCTTGTGTTGAACTAGCATTAATGAATTTACGAACTTTTTCACGCGCACCTTCATAAGAATCCGTTGCACGATTTCCAAGTGTATGCACACCTCGGTGAACATTTGAGTTATCTAAATTATAGTAATTTGTGATTGCTTCAATTACTTGAATCGGCTTTTGAGATGTAGCCGCACTATCCAAATAAACTAAAGGATGTCCATTGACTTCCTGATTTAAAATTGGAAAATAACTTTTAATATCATTAGGTATCATTATCGAACTTTCCTTTCGATAACCTCCGTCAGCTGCTTTTTAACGCCTTCGATTGGCAATTTAGCAACAACTGGCGCAAGGAATCCGTGAATTACAAGACGCTCTGCTTCTGCTTTAGAAATACCACGACTCATTAAGTAGTACAGTTGAATTGGGTCAACGCGTCCAACAGATGCTGCGTGTCCTGCTGTTACATCGTCTTCATCAATTAAAAGAATTGGGTTTGCGTCACCGCGTGCGCCTTCAGAAAGCATAAGTACGCGAGACTCTTGTTCTGCATTTGCTTTTGTACCACCATGCATAATATGACCAATTCCATTAAAGATTGACTGTGCTGAGTCTTTCATTACACCGTGTTTTAAAATTTGACCGTCGGAATTTTTACCCCATTGACGGATTAATGTTGTGAAGTTAAGTTTTTGATCTCCACTACCTACAGTTACCATTTTGAAATCTGAAGTAGAGTTATCGCCAATTAAGTTCGTTGTATTTTCATAAATTGTATCTGAGTTTGTCATTAAACCTAATGCCCAGTCAATTTTTGCGTCGCGCTCTACATGTCCACGGCGGTTTACATAAGCAGTATAGCCATGAGCCAAGTTGTCTACTGCACCGAATGTTACTTGTGCATTATCTTTTGCGATTACTTCTGTTACAACGTTTACTTGACCATGTGCTTCGTCAAATGTAGAAATATAAGTTTCAACATAAGTTACAGCCGAAGATTCTTCTGCTACTACTAACACGTGGTTAAATAATGAAGCTTCTGCATTGTCATTTAAAAATACAACTTGAAGAGGTGCTTCAATTACAACGTTGCGTGGAACGTATACGAAAATACCACCATTTACTAGTGCTGCATGGTAAGCCGTTAATTTATGCTCATCCACTTTTACAGCAGTTGTCATAAAGTATTTTTCCACTAAATCTTTATGATCGCGGATCGCTGTTTGGATATCTGTGAAAATTACACCTTTGTTTTTCAGTTCATCTGAAATTTTAATAAACGCTGGTGTGTTGTTGCGTTGGATATACAGGTTTTCTTGTGTTTCAGTATCAACTACTGATTTCACCTCTACAGGCAGCTCTTCCAAAGAATTGAATGGAGCACTTTCTACTGTATGGTTTGCGAAATCAATGAAGTTCCACTTGTTAATGTTCGTTCTGTCTGGTTTTGGTAAGTCAAGCGCAGCAGCTTTTTCCATTGCGCTCACACGGAAATCAGCAAATGATGCTGGTTCAGCATGTTTTTGCGAGAACGAGCGTACTTCTTCTGCTGATAACGCTAATTTTGTTTCAACCGTCATCTTCGTCGTCCTCCTTTATTATGCTTCTGTTACTTCTTCAGTATCTTCAATACCTAGTTCAGCTTTAATCCACTCATAACCTTCTGCTTCCAGGCGTTGTGCTAATTCAGCACCACCTGATTTTACAACTTTACCTTGCATCATTACGTGAACATGGTCAGGTGTGATGTAGTTTAATAAACGTTGGTAGTGAGTGATCATTAAGCAGCCAAAGCCTTCGCCGCGCATTTCGTTAATACCTTTAGAAACTACTTTTAATGCATCGATATCTAAACCAGAGTCGATTTCATCTAAAATACCGAAAGTTGGTTTGATCATCATCATTTGTAGAATTTCGTTACGCTTTTTCTCACCACCAGAGAAACCTTCATTTAAGTAACGTTGTGACATTTCTTCAGGCATTTCCAGGAATTCCATTGTTTTATCTAATTCACGGATGAATTTCATTAATGAGATTTCTTGTCCTTCTTCACGGCGAGCGTTAATCGCTGAACGTAAGAAGTCTGCGTTTGTTACACCAGGAATTTCTGATGGATATTGCATAGCTAGGAATAAACCAGCTTGTGCACGCTCATCTACTTCCATTTCTAATACGTTTTCGCCATCAAGGTAGATTTCGCCTGATGTTACTTCATATTTTGGGTGACCCATAATTGCAGAAGCTAATGTCGATTTACCAGTACCGTTAGGACCCATGATCGCATGTACTTCGTTTGTATTGATAGTTAGATTTACACCTTTTAAAATCTCTTTTCCGTCGATTTCAACGTGAAGATCTTTAATTTCTAATGTTGACATTAAATTACCTCCAAATATTCATTTGCATACTTTCTGTACGCCAAATTAAGTTCATTACCAATCTTACCCGAAATGAATGTTGGTTGCAAATAGTTTAGAATGATTTTAATTAAAAAATGTCTATCATTCTTGTAAAACGCTTTACTGCAGTTTATTTCTACTATTTAAATAGTAATAATTCAGCTTTCCATTTTTTCAATAGCAATCCATTAATTGAGAATCAATTTCACTTATTCAAATGATTGATTCTATATTTCCCCAAAAATATTTAAAGTTGGGGCATAACTTAAAAACGCCATTTTTCTCCAGGAGAAAAATGACGTTTTTTGATGTGCGTAAAAATATCTGTTCTTACTATCCTATTAACTTTTCACTAACATTTCATTTAAATAATAATGAACACTTGCGGCAACTCCGCGTCCTTCTTTAATTGCCCAAACGACAAGACTTTGGCCACGGCGTGCATCGCCGGCAGCAAATACGCCTGGAATATTTGTTTCATAGTCTTTAACCGATGCACGGATGCGGTTATTCGTTAGTTCTACTCCGAAATGTCCCGGTGTTTCTTTTTCGGCACCTTCAAAGCCGATTGCGACAAATACATGCTGTGCCGGCCATACTTTTTCAGTTCCAGGCAATTCTTTAAAGTAATGGAAGCCATCTTCGCCCAGAATTTTTTCCATTTGAATAGTATGAAGCGCTTTTACATTACCTTTACTATCTTTCTCTATTTTCGAAGTTTGAATACAATATTCTCGCGGATCACGGCCAAATTTCGCATCAGCTTCGGCATAAGCATAATCCATTGTATAAATGTTCGGATCTTTTGGCCACATTGTTTCATCTGTACGTGTTGTGGCTTGTTGCGGATGCTTCCCAAATTGGTATACAGATCGGCATTTTTGGCGAAGTGCTGTTGCTACACAGTCAGCACCTGTATCTCCGCCGCCAATTACGATGACATCCTTCCCTTCCACATTTAACGCCTGATTATCCGTAAAGTCGGAATCCAGCAGGCTTTTCGTAACATCCGTTAAATAATCCATTGCTAAATGAATGTTGCCAGCATCGCTTCCTTCTAAATGAAGTAACCTTTGTTTTTGTGCTCCCGTACATAAAATAACCGCATCGAAATCAGCTTGTAATTGCTCCTTCGTTATATCTTTTCCGATTTCAGTGTTGGCCACAAAATCGATTCCTTCTAATGATAATAAATGGACACGCCTTTCAATCACATCTTTTTCAAGCTTCATATTCGGGATTCCGTACATTAATAATCCGCCAAATCGGTCAGAACGTTCGAACACCGTTACTGAATGACCTAATTGGTTCAGTTGGTCTGCTGCTGCTAAACCTGCAGGACCCGAGCCAACAATCGCCACTTTAAAGCCCGTACGCGATGCAGGGATACGTGGTGTGATCCAGCCATTTTCAAATCCTTTATCAATGATTGTACGTTCAATCGATTTAATCGCCACAGCCGGGTCCGTAATGGCAAGTGTACACGACCCTTCACATGGAGCAGGACAAACACGGCCGGTAAATTCAGGGAAATTATTCGTCATATGCAAACGTTCCAATGCTTCTTGCCATTTCCCTTTATAGACTAAGTCATTCCATTCAGGGATGACATTTTGAATCGGACACCCTGCTGCAGTACCGCGAATTTCAATTCCCATATGACAAAATGGCGTTCCACAATCCATACAGCGTGCACCTTGTGTCTGTAATTTTTCATCAGATAGCCTGCTTGCATATTCGCCCCAATTTGAAAGTCGCTCTAGTGGTCGTTGCTCCTGAACTTTCTCTCGTTTAAATTCCATAAAACCCGTTGCTTTTCCCATACTAGAAACCCCCTCTTATTTTGTGCTCACAAGCTTTTTCTGACTAGTCGTCACTTCCGTAAATGCCTGCATTGCTGCATCGTCCTTTGTAGAACCAGTTGCAGTGTAGTGGTTTATTTTATCTACCATAATTTTATAATCTGTTGGCACAACTTTAACGAATTTTAGAACAAACTGCTCCCACTTTGCTAAAACATCCAATGCGTAGGAACTATCCGTTTCTTCCAAATGCTGAATAATTAATTGGCGAACAGATTCAATTTCCGCTTGGTCTGTCAGTTTTTCAAAGTGAATCATTTCCATATTGCACTGCGCTTTGAACTTTTCCCCATCACTCGGCAGAATATAGCCGATACCACCGGACATTCCGGCACCAAAGTTTTGACCGACATCCCCTAATATAACGATTTTACCGCCTGTCATATACTCACAGCCGTGATCTCCAATTCCTTCAACAACGATTTCAGCGCCTGAATTACGAACACCGAATCGATGGCCAGCACGCCCATTAATAAATGCCTTACCGCTCGTTGCCCCATATAAACAAACATTTCCTGCGATGACGTTTTTCTCCTGTTCGCCTTTAATCGGTGCAATCGCTGTCACTTTTCCTCCTGACAATCCTTTACCGAAGTAATCATTGACATCCCCAACTACACGCATCGACATTCCTCTTGGGATAAACGCGCCAAAACTTTGACCAGCATGGCCTGTAAACGTTAGGTTAATTGTATTATCCGGCAGACCTGCTTCACCGTATTTGCGGGAAACTTCACTGCCGACAATCGTTCCCATTACACGGTCTGTGTTTTTAATCGGATAATTTAACTCGATTCGCTCGTTTCCTTCAATTGCCTTTGAAACTTGCGGCAATAACTCTTGTAAATCAAAACTTCCCTCAATATTATGATTTTGCTGATGTTGTTTTGTGCGTGTTCCTTGGATTTGATGAAGCAGTGCCGTTAAATCGAGCTGGCTTGCTTTCCAATGTTTTGCCGTGCGATCTGAAATTTGCAGCACATCTGTACGACCTACCATCTCTTCCACAGTGCGGAATCCTAGAATACTCATATATTCACGCATTTCTTCAGCGACAAAACACATATAATTGACGACATGATCAGCTGATCCCATAAATTTCGCACGGAGTTCCGGGTTTTGCGTTGCTACACCTACCGGACAAGTATCCAGATGACAAGCACGCATCATGACACAGCCTAAAACAATTAACGGTGCAGTTGCAAAACCGAATTCCTCTGCCCCTAAAAGTGCTGCCATCACGACATCTTTCCCCGTCATTAGTTTGCCATCCGTCTCCAATGTCACTCGGTCACGAAGTCCATTGAGCATTAATGTTTGATGCGCTTCCGCTAAACCAAGCTCCCACGGTAAGCCAGTATGCTTGATCGATGTTTTCGGCGATGCCCCTGTACCTCCGTCATAGCCAGAAATGACGATGACGTCCGCAGCACCTTTTGCGACACCTGCAGCAATTGTACCAACACCCGCTTTTGCTACGAGCTTTACAGAAATTCTTGCATGACGGTTTGCATTTTTTAAATCATGAATTAACTGTGCCATATCCTCGATCGAGTAAATGTCGTGATGCGGCGGTGGAGATATTAAACCTACCCCAGGAGTGGAACCGCGCACATCTGCGACCCAAGGATAAACTTTATTGCCAGGCAGTTGCCCGCCTTCCCCTGGTTTCGCCCCTTGCGCCATTTTAATTTGCAGCTCATCGGCATTCACTAAATAATGCGATTTCACACCAAATCGTCCTGATGCAATTTGTTTTATTGCACTGCGCTTGTTATCACCGTTTTGTTCGATTGTAAAGCGGGCCGGATCTTCCCCACCTTCACCTGAATTCGAACGTGCACCTAGACGGTTCATCGCTACCGCCAACGTTTCATGCGCTTCTTTCGATAACGAACCAAATGACATAGCCCCTGATTTAAATCGTTTTACGATAGAATCCACTGATTCAATTTCTTCCATCGGGATTCGGCGTTCATTCTTTTTAAAGTCGAATAGATTACGTAAAAAGCCGATTCGTTCTTCATTAGCCATTTCTGCATACATCCGGTACAATCCAAAATCATTTTTACGAGTTGCCCATTGGAGTGTATGGATAGTTTTCGGATTAAATGCATGATGCTCTCCGTCTGCACGCCATTGGAAATCCGAACCGGATTGCAGTTGGGCCGACATTGATTGCATCGCTTCCTCATGGCGGCGTTTTGCTTCTTCTCCGATAGTTTGTAAGTCAATGCCGTCAATTTGTGAAGCCGTACCTGTGAAGTATTCGTCGATCACTTCTTTTGAAATCCCGACTGCCTCGAACACTTGGGCGCCACGATAAGATTGAACTGTTGAAATTCCCATTTTCGACATCACTTTAACGACACCATCTGCTGCACCTTTTCGGAATTTTTGAACCGCTTTTTCAAACGGTACAGATAAATGACCATTTTCAATTGCCTCATGAATTGTTGCATATGCTAAGTACGGGTGAATGGCGTCGACACCGAAGCCGATCAATGCAACAAAATGATGAACTTCACGAACTTCCGCACTGTTCACAATAATACTTGCCTTCGTACGTAAACCGATTCGCACTAAATACTGATGGATCGTACTCGCCGCAAGAAGAACTGGCATTGTTAACTGCTTAGCATCATCCATATAGTCAGACAGTACAATAATTGTCTTGCCGCCAAAAATAGCCGCTTCCGCTTCCGTTTTGATTCGGTTAAGTTCACTTTCTAAATTTTCGGTATATTTTAGCGAGATTTCCGCTACTTCAAAATGTTCTTCGTTATTATTTACAATCTGCTCATATTCTGCAGTCGTTAACACCGGCGTTTTCAGCAGGAGGCGACGTGCATTTTGCGCATTCGGTTGTAATAAATCACCTTCCGCTCCAAGCAACGTCATTGTCGATGTCACGACATGTTCGCGAATAGAATCAATCGGCGGGTTTGTCACTTGTGCAAACAGCTGCTTAAAGTAATTAAATAATGATTGTGGTCTATCTGAAAGAACAGCTAACGGGGTATCGTTCCCCATCGAACCAAGCGGATCTTTTCCTTCATTTGCAAGAGGTACAATATATTTTTGTACATCCTCAAATGTATAGCCGTGAATTTTCTGGCGTAATGTCAGATCATTTATTTCAGGTAACTGCTCACTCTTAGATTCAAGTTTGATCATATTTTCTTCCAGCCATGCTGCGTAAGGTTTTTCTGCTGCAACTTCGGATTTCAGCTCCGCATCCGAAATAATTTTTCCCTGCTCTAAATCAATCAACAGCATACGACTTGGACTTAATCGGTCTTTATAAAGAATGTCTTCTTCAGCATAATCGACAACCCCTGTTTCGGAAGAGAAAATAACATGATCGTCTTTCGTCACATAAAGTCTTCCAGGACGCAAGCCGTTACGGTCCAAAATGGCCCCAATCTGTTTGCCGTCCGTGAAGCAAATAGCAGTCGGTCCATCCCACGGTTCCATCAAACTTGCATGATATTGATAAAACGCTTTACGGTCTTCATCAATGCGCGGATTTTCTGTCCACGGTTCCGGAATCATCATCATCGCTGTCTCAGCCGGTGAACGTCCAGCCAATACAAAAAATTCAAATGCGTTATCAAGCATTGAAGAATCAGATCCCGTTGTATCGATTATCGGTAAAAGTTTTTCAAGGTCCTCTCCAAACGCTTCAGATACGAACTGTTGCTCACGTGCACGCATCCAGTTAATATTACCGCGCAATGTGTTAATCTCCCCATTATGGATAATATAGCGATTCGGATGGGCCCGTTTCCAAGATGGGAATGTATTCGTCGAGTAACGTGAATGCACGAGTGCCAATGCGGATACGAAGCTTTCGTCCTGCAGATCCACATAAAATTCACTTACTTCTTCTGGTGAAAGCAATCCTTTAAATACAATCGTCTGACTTGAAAGACTGGGAATATACAATTCGAACTGCTGCTCTGTCGCCCAATGTTCGAGTTGTTTGCGAATGACATACAGTTTTCGTTCGAACGCCTTATTGTCGTTTTCGTTTGAACGAATAAATACTTGGCGAACAACCGGTGCAGTCGATTTAGCAATCTCACTTAAATTTTCTTTATTTGTCGGAGCAGTTCGCCAGCCGATCAGTTGCTGATTTTCCTGTCCAATTAATTCATTCATCTTTTCTTCAATTTTTTGGCGTTCGTTTTCATTTTCCGTAAAAAAAATTTGTCCTACACCATATTCACCCATTTCAGGTAAATTAAGTTCCGCGCAGTTTTGTTGAAAGAAAGCATGCGGGATTTGAACTAACAGCCCTGCTCCATCACCTGTCTTGCCATCTCCGCCACGTCCAGCACGGTGTTCTAAACGACATAACATTTCTAGCCCTTTTTTTACAATCTGATGTGAAGGTATTCCTTTTATATTTGCATACATGCCAATTCCGCATGCGTCATGTTCAAATTCAGGATTATATAACCCTTGCGCTTCTGGTAACTGATGAAAACTCATATCCATTCCCCCTCATTCTTTCAATACCGTATTTACATTTTAAAGTTTTCGAAATAATATAAACAATATATAGTTTGGATATAAACAATCTACTTTTTAGATGAATGGGGTGGAAATAGTGGAATTAAGACAGTTACGTTACTTTGTAGAGGTGGCAGAACGCGAGCATATTTCTGAAGCTGCGGAGCATTTACACGTTGCCCAGTCTGCGATCAGCAGACAAATTGCCAACTTGGAAGAAGAACTTGGAACACCGCTTTTTGAACGAATCGGGCGTAACGTAAAGTTGACGCCAGTCGGGAAGATTTTTTTGGAACATTGTATTACCGCACTCAAGGGAATTGATTTTGCTGCAAAGCAGGTAGAAGAATATTTAGACCCGGCAAAAGGTACAATTAAAATAGGTTTCCCTACAAGTTTGGCAAGCTATGTATTGCCGACCGTCATTTCTGCATTTAAAAAAGAATACCCGGAAATTTCTTTCCATCTACGCCAAGGGTCCTATAAATATTTGATCGATGCGGTCAAAAATCGCGAGCTGAATTTAGCTTTGCTTGGACCATTACCACCAAAAGACGAAGCAATCAATACAACCGTGCTGTTCAGCGAAAACATCCATGCTTTGTTGCCCGCAACACACCCACTAGCGAAAAAAGAATCGATTAACCTTGTTGATTTGCGTCATGATCAATTTGTACTCTTTCCTGAAGGTTATATTTTAAACAAAGTTGCCGTTGATGCGTGCCGCTCTGTAGGCTTTATGCCGAATATCACTACCGAGGGAGAAGATATGGATGCATTAAAAGGGCTTGTGGCTGCAGGAATAGGTGTGACACTTTTACCGGAAAGTTCACTCTATGATTCAACACCGCGCATGACCGTCAAAGTGCCGATCACCATACCTAATATAAGACGTACAGTCGGCATTATTGCACCAACATCAAGAGATCTTGCCCCATCCGAACAAGTATTTGTCGACTTTATATCAACTTTTTATTCACGATTAACACGATTCCAATAAAAGGCTTGGATAGAAGTAGAAGTTTCATTAGATATGGAGAAATCCCATTCTAGAATAGATAATTTTATGAAACGAAAAAAACCATTTTCTCCTAATTAGAGAAAATGGTTTCTTGGATTATTTTTATTCGCCTGAAACTGGTACTACAGAGCCGCCCCACTCTTCAACGATAAAGTCTTGAACTTCTTTCGAGCGTAATGCATCTACTAATGCTTTAATTTCTTTTGAATCTTCATCGCCAGATTTTACTGCAATGATATTTACATAAGGTGATTCACTAGACTCGATTGCGATTGAATCTTCCAATGGGTTAATGCCGTTATCGATTGCGAAGTTTGAGTTGATCAATACCGCATCCCCTTCTTCATTTTCGTACATTTGCACTAATAATTCAGCTGCAGTGTTTGCATCGAATTCGAAGTTTTTCGGATTATCTACGATGTCTTTTATTTCTGCTTTTGTTTTATCAATACCTTCTGCTAATGTAATTAAACCTTGCGCTTCAAGTAATGAAAGCATACGTCCATGGTCTGCCACTGAGTTAGAAAGTAAAATCGTTGCCCCTTCAGGAAGTTCTTCTAAAGATGAATATTTTTTTGAGTAAATACCGATTGGCTCGATGTGAATACCGCCAGCATTTGCAAAGTCATAATCGAAATCTGCTTTTTGTGCTTCGAAGTATGGAATGTGCTGGAAGTAGTTCGCATCTAGATCACCGTTATCTAAATCTTGGTTTGGAAGTACATAATCTGTATAAGTTTCGATTTCAAGCTCAATACCTTGTTCCTCTAAAATCGGTTTAACTTTTTCAAGGATAACTGCGTGTGGTGTATTCGATGCACCAACTACTAATTTTTCATCTTCTCCTCCACATGCTGCTAATGCAAGTACTGAAGCTCCTAAAATAACGCTTGATAATAACTTTTTCATTTGTTTTACCTACCCTTTTTTATTAGTTTGTTTTCGGTCCATCGAAACTTTTTCTATATTCTGATTATTTTTCGGATAGACGCGCACTTTTATAAAAGTTTGCGTCCATATCGTTTCGATGCACCAATATTTATAATTACGGCCTTAGAAGCCACTAACTATCGTTTATCCACTCTTGCTGTGATGAAATCCCCAATATATTGGATGATGAATACGACAACTAAAATCAATACAGTTGCCATTAAAGTCACATCTGTTCGGTTACGCTGGAAACCATCAAGGAATGCCAGGTTTCCTAAACCACCCGCACCAATGATGCCGGCCATTGCTGTATACCCTACTAAAGCGACAGCTGTAACAGTAATACCTGAAATTAATGCCGGTAAGCTTTCCGGAATCAGCACTTTCCAAATAATCGTAGAAGTTTTCGCTCCCATTGAGCGAGCCGCTTCTATAACACCTTTATCAATCTCTCTTAATGCAATTAACACCATGCGCGCATAAAACGGTGCTGCACCGATAATAAGCGCAGGTAATGCTGCATTGGCACCTCGGATTGTTCCAAGTAAAAACTTCGTAAATGGAATTAATAAAATGATCAAGACGATAAATGGGATCGAGCGGAAAATATTCACGAGTGACCCTGTCAAAAAGTGGACAATTTTATTTGCCCATAATTGATTGTCACTCGTTAAAAATAAGACAATACCAATTAGAAGTCCTAGTATAAATGTGATGACTGTCGCAACAGCCGTCATATAAATTGTTTCATATGTTGCTTCGAGCATTTTACCCCAATCTACGTTCGGAAATAATTGATTAAACATGCTCAATCACCTCCGCCTGAATTTCTTGCTTCGCTAAAAAGCTTAATGCTTCCCCGACTGCTTTTGGCTCGCCATCGATATGAATAAACAATGTACCAAACGAACCGCCCGTTGTATTTGAGATTTTGCCATGCACTATATTTACAACTACGTCAAATTGCTTAATCATTTGTGAGATGACAGGCTGTTCTGTCGTTGCCGCTGCAAATGTTAATTTAGCGATTTTGCCTTCTGGATAATTGGCTAAAATCTGTTCCAGTGATGCTTGCGTTTCCTGTGTTTCACCAGAAGCTTGCGACACGAAGTTTTTCGTAATTGGTGCTTGCGGATGTTGGAACACTTGTAATACATCTCCCTGTTCCACTACTTTTCCGGCTTCCATAACAGCTACTCTATTACAGATTTTACGGATAACATGCATTTCATGTGTAATGAGTACAATTGTAAGTCCGATGTTTTTATTAATATCAAGCAGCAATTCCAAAATTGAATCCGTTGTTTCAGGATCAAGTGCTGAAGTCGCTTCATCACATAAAAGCACTTCCGGATTGTTTGCCAACGCACGGGCAATGCCAACACGCTGCTTTTGACCGCCTGAAAGTTGAGAAGGATACGCTTTCCCTCTTCCTTTTAAACCAACAAGTTCAATTAGCTCTTCTACTCGTTTTTCACGATCAGCTTTTGAAACACCTGCTATTTCAAGTGGAAATGCGATGTTTTCTTCAACGGTACGTGACCAAAGTAAATTGAAGTGCTGGAAAATCATACTTATTTTTTGACGTGCTTCTCGTAATTTAGCCCCGGAAGCTTTTGCAATATCCTGACCACCTACAATGACAGAACCTGTCGTTGGCTTTTCCAAACCGTTCAATAGGCGAATCATTGTACTTTTACCGGCACCACTGTAGCCGATAATACCGTATATTTCTCCTTTGTTAATCGATAGGCTTACATTATCAACTGCCGTAAGCTTACCATTTTTCGTGTTATACACTTTTGTAATATTTTGTATATCAATCATCGGTTGTACTCCTTCTAAATTGAAATAACCTTCCTGCTATTTCAAAATCATGTTCTTTTTTCATCCAAAACATCCGCTGAATGAAAAAAACCTTTCTACCAAGACAAGTAGAAAGGTTTCACATACATTTATACGGTAAACCGTTCTCTCATCTTTCAAAGTTTACACTTTGTGTGAATTGGCACCTTTGCGTAATCGCTGGTTGCCGGGCTTCATAGGGCACTTCCCTCCACCTCTCTTTATAAGAGCAACGTTATTAAGTTTTATTATTATGAATGTTACTTTATCACGACAAAGTGACTACGTCAATTACTTTTTTAATATTTCATACAAAAACGGTACGGATTTAAATGCATAAATTTTATTCGTTAGTTCCCCGTTATCTGAAACGATTAAACAAGGTACACTTTCAATTTTCAGTTCATAAGGCAAATCCCCTAAATAATTGATATTTGCCATACCAAGCGGGAGATCTGGTAGTAATTTCTCAATTACTTCCAACATTTTTTCCGATACTTCACATGTGCCGCACATAGGCGTATATAGGAAAAATGCTGTCTGATCATATTGTTGCACGTTTTGTTCCCATTGCTGTTTCGTCCATTGTTCCATTATACTGTCATCCTTCTTTTACTAAAAATTTTGCTCGTAGTAAAATATCCCTTAAGATTTTAGTAGGTGTTTTTTCTACTTCAATGTATTCGTGAGGTATGATTAGCTGTTGTGCTTCAGGATATGCACGGTTCATCAGTTTACGTAATTTTTCACCGTTTTTATCTGCATCAAACATAGTGATAATTTCATCTTGCTCATAATCTTCCAATAAATCAATCAAATTCACTTCGCTTATTGTGCCATTTGTACAAATAATTGTCACGTCCTCTGCTAAAATCGGGATTAATCTCAACTTATCGGCACGTCCTTCCACAACAAGGCATTTTCCCATACGTACACGCTTCCTTTCAAAGTCACCTTTATGTATAGAATAACAAAAAAACACTAAAACCTTACTATAGAAGGCTTTAGTGTTTCATATTATTGTTCGATTAATGCAGTGTAAGCATCTGCGTCTAATAATTCTTCAACTTCCGCTTCACTTGTTAACTCAACAGTAACCATCCATGCATTACCGTATGGAGATTCATTAACGTATTCTGGGTTGTCCAGTAATTCTTCGTTGATTGCAACTACTTTACCAGAAAGTGGTGCATATAGTTCAGAAACTGTTTTTACAGACTCTACACTACCGAATGGCTGATCCTTTGAAATCTCATCGCCTACTTCAGGTAATTCTACGAATACGATATCACCTAATTCAGATTGTGCGAAATCCGTAATACCGATTGTTGCTTTACCGTCTTCAATTTTAACCCACTCATGCTCTTTTGAATAACGTAATTCTTTTGGTGTGCTCATTCGAAAACCTCCATGTTATATGTAGTACATTCAAGTTCATTTTGCCATATTTCGTTCGGAAATACAATGTGAATAACTGTTTATTTCCAAGTTTCTAAGAAGTCAGACTCCTTAAATCCTAAAGTTAATTTTTTACCATCTGTTACGATCGGTCGCTTAATTAACATACCATCTGATGCCAATAGCTCTAATTGCTCATCCTCGGACATTGTCGCTAATTTATCTTTTAGACCCAATTCACGATATTTCATACCAGATGTATTGAAGAATTTCTTTAACGGCACTCCACTTGCTTCATAAATAGCTTTAATCTCCTCTTTAGATGGTGTCTGTTCTACGATATGAATATTTTCATAGTCCACACCTTGCTCATCTAGCCACTTTTGTGCTTTTTTACACGTTGTACATTTTGGATATTGAATGAATTTTACTGTCATGTAAGTACTCCTTTTGCCCTGGATTTTCCTATATTGTAACGGATATAGAAGGACAAATCAAAAATGTGTTCGTATTAATGGCGTTTTTATGGATATGGGTTTTATTAGAAGATTTGTGATGATATTAGAACATGCTGGTCGTATTTTAGAAGAATGGTTTCGCTTATTTGAAACTTTGGCGGTCATATTAGAAGAAAGGAAACTTATATTAGAACTTCCGAGATATATTAGATCATGTAAAAATATATTAGAACATTTTACGTTTTATTAGAACAGCATAGAAAAATCGGGTGCAGTGTCATGCACCCGATTATAGTATTTTATTAAACTACATACTTTTCTGCTTCGATTAATTTCACTGAAGCTTCACGTTTTTTCGGAATTAAGTTGTAAGGGTTGTTGCGCGTTAATTTACGTAAAGCCGATAAAATCATTCGTGCATCGTCACCTTCAACAGAAGCGATCAATGTTTCTTTTGCTTCTTTTTCGATTTCTGCGAATGCTTCCTGACAGAAAATTTGAGTGTAAAGGATTTTTTGCGCTGCTTTTTCTTCTCCGTCACGCTCGATCGCTTTTTGTGTACGGATTACTGCAGATTCCATTGCGTATAATTGGTTTGCAATGTTTGCGATGTTTACTAACAGCTCCTGCTCAGCATCCAGTTTTGCACCGTAGCGCTGTGCTGCTGCACCTGCTGCAAGGACTGCGATTTTCTTCGCATTTTTCACTAAATATTTCTCTTGCTCTAAGGCACCTTGGCCGATTTCTTCAGGCATAAGCATTAGTAACTCATTTTGCAGTTCTTGTGCCACTTGTAATAGTGGTAATTCACCTTTTAATGCTTTTTTCATAAATGTGCCCGGTACGATCATACGGTTAATTTCGTTTGTACCTTCGAAAATACGGTTAATACGAGAGTCACGGTAAATGCGTTCCACTTCGTACTCAGCCATAAAGCCGTAACCACCGTGTAACTGAACCGCTTCATCCGCTACGAAATCCAGTGTTTCAGAACCGAATACTTTTGCGATTGAGCACTCAATAGCATACTCAGCGATTGCTGCTGCGATTGATTTGCCGTCTTTTTGCTCTTCATCGGATAACTGGCTTAAACGGTCTTCGAAGTAGCCAACTGTACGATAGTTTAAAGACTCAGATGCATAAATGTGAGAAGCCATTGATGCGATCTTTTCTTTCGTTAAGTTGAAATCCGATAATTTCGTTTTGAATTGTTGGCGTTGGTTTGTATAAGCAACCGCTAATTCAAATGCACGTTTTGATGCACCTACAGTACCTACTCCTAATTTATAACGCCCGATATTTAAAATGTTGAACGCGATAATATGACCGCGGCCTACCTCACCTAATAAGTTTTCTACAGGTACTTCTGCATCTTCTAAAATTAATGTACGAGTAGAAGATGATTTAATCCCCATTTTCTTCTCTTCCGGACCTACAGAAACTCCTGGGAATGAACGTTCAACGATGAATGCAGTAAATTTATCGCCATCGATTTTTGCGTATACAACGAATACATCTGCAAAGCCTGCATTAGTAATCCATTGTTTTTCACCATTTAATACGTAATGTGTACCCGCTTCATTTAATTTAGCAGTTGTTTTTGCGCCTAATGCATCCGAACCTGAACCTGGCTCTGTTAAAGCGTATGCTGCGATTAAGGCACCTGAAGCTAACTTCGGTAAATACTTCGTTTTTTGCTCATGGTTACCGAATAATACGATTGGTAATGAACCGATCCCTACATGCGCACCGTGTGTGATTGAGAAACCACCAGCAGGTGACATTTTTTCAGCGATTAATGCAGAAGAGATTTTGTCTAAGCCTAAGCCTTCGTACTCTTCCGGCACGTCAGCTGCTAGTAAACCTAAATCACCTGCTGTTTTTAATAGACGTACCGAGTGCTCGAACTCATGGTGCTCTAAGTTTTCAACTACCGGCAATACTTCGTTTGTCACATATTCCTGTGTTGTTTGAGCAATCATCTTTTGCTCATCTGTGAAATCTTCCGGTGTAATTACTCGGTTAATTTCCACGTCCTCGATTAAAAAGCCGCCACCTTTAATAATGCTGTTTGTTGTTTGTGCCATTATAAATTCCTCCCTAGTTTCCTTTGTGATTTATATTGTGTTGTTTCCCCAGACAATTAAAGAACTTCAAATACCCCTGCTGCGCCCATTCCGCCGCCGATACACATTGTTACGACACCGTATTTACCGCCGCGGCGTTTTAATTCATTGATTAGCTTCACTGTAAGAATCGCGCCTGTTGCACCAAGTGGATGGCCTAATGCGATTGCCCCTCCGTTAACATTCACTTTTTCCATATCAATGCCAAGCTCACGAACTACTTGAATTGATTGTGATGCGAATGCTTCGTTAATTTCCCACAGGTCTACTTGATCTTGTGTAATTCCTGCAATTTCAAGTGCTTTCGGTACCGCAACGATTGGTCCGATACCCATTACTTCAGGTGGAACTCCGCCGACAGCAAATCCTAGGAATTTTGCCAGTGGCTGCATTCCCTGTTTCTCCGCTTCTTCACGGTCCATCACAAGAACTGCTGCTGCGCCGTCAGAAGTTTGAGAAGCATTCCCTGCTGTTACAGATCCTTTTACGTTGAATGCTGGACGTAATTTTGCCAACGTTTCTACCGAAGTACCTGGACGAACCCCCTCATCTGTATCAAAAATTGTAACTTTTTCTTTTAACTGATTGTTTTCATCGACATAATACTCCGTCACTTCAACCGGAACGATTTCGTCTTTGAATTTACCTTCTTTAATTGCTTTTTCAGCCAATTCATGTGAACGTACTGCAAAGGCATCCTGCTCTTCACGTGTCACATTGTAACGATTCGCTACCTCTTCAGCTGTGTGACCCATACCGATATAGTATTGTGGTGCTTCTTCAGCAATTTTTGGATTTAGACGAACTGTATTACCAGTCATCGGAATCATACTCATCGACTCTGTACCACCTGCAACGATTGCTTTTGCATGGCCAAGCATAATGCGCTCTGCTGCATAGGCAATTGTTTGTAGCCCTGATGAACAGAAACGATTGACCGTTAATGCTGGTGTTTCATCCGGTAACCCTGCCAATGCCCCTACTAAGCGGGCAACATTCATCCCTTGTTCTGCTTCCGGCATTGCACATCCCATAATTAAATCATCAATTGGACCTTCATAGCCCGCACGTTTTAATGCTTCTTTTACTACTACTGCACCAAAATCATCTGGACGAGTATTCGCAAGTGATCCTTTTTTCGCACGTCCGATTGGTGTTCGTGCTCCTGCAACGATAACGGCTTCACGCATAATGATGTTTCCCCCTTGTGATTAGCCAGCAAGTAATCTATTAAGCTAGTTGCCGGCAAAATATTCTAGACACAAACGTTGATTTCTATTTCAGCCAACGCTTTCCGGGTGCGTGGCCCTATACGATCTTCTCGTGCGTCACGCTTTCCCCCGGGAATCGTCGCCTACATTCCAATCAACTAAATGTGTATTTAAAATTCTTTACGTATCATTACAAATCAATTTTAGTTACGTAACGGCTTTCCTTTTACGAGCATGTGCTGCATACGCATTTGTGATTTCTGGTCTGCAACCAATTCTAGGAATGCTTGTTTTTCCAGGTTTAATAAGTACTCTTCCGATACTTCTGTTCCATATGGTACTTTTCCGCCTGCGATTACATAGGCAAGTTTTTTCGCGATTTTCAAGTCATGTTCTGTAATAAAGCCTGAATCGAACATTCCTTGAGCCCCTAATAGCAATGTTGCATAACCTGGTGCGCCTACTACTTTCACCGGTTTTTTCACTGGTGCTGTATAGCCCGCATCCGCAAGTGCAAGTGCTGCTTGTTTTGCATCATAGATTAAGTGATCCGGATTTACGGAAATACCATCCGCAAAGTCCAGGAAATTATTTTCACGTGCTTCTTCACCAGAAGTCGAAACTTTTGCCATCGCAATTGTTTCGAATACTTTATTTGCAATTTGCTGATAGTCTACATCCACGCCATTTGGCAAGCCTTTAATGAACTTTTGGTAAAGACCTAAGTTACCGCCGCCGCCGGGGATTAATCCAACGCCTACTTCTACAAGACCCATATACGTTTCAGCTGATGCTTGAATGTGTGCAGCCGGTAAACATACTTCCGCTCCGCCACCTAATGCCATTTGGAAAGGTGCCGCAACAACCGGTTTTGTTGAATATTTAATACGGCGCATTGCTTGCTGGAATGACTTAATAACAAAGTCCAATTCAAAAATATTATCATCTTGTGCTTCCATTAAAATCATCGCAAGGTTGGCACCGACACAGAAGTTTTTACCTTGGTTCCCGATTACAAGGCCTTTAAAGTTTCTCTCAACTTCATCAATGGCATAGTTGATCATTTGAACAATGTCTAAACCGATTGCATTTGATTTTGAGTGGAATTCAAGTAATGCGATTCCGTCACCCAAATCAATTAGGCTTGCACCTGAATTCGATTTAATAACACCATATTTTTTCTTGTAACGTTTTAAGTCAATCGCTTTTTCGTTTACAGGCACTTTTACATATTCTGAACCGTTATAGTAAGCTAAATCGCCATCAATTTCTGAATAGAATGTTTTCAGGCCTTTCTCTAATAATCCATTTATGAATTCAGGAATTTCACGGCCTTCTTCTTTCATTTTAGCGACTGATTTTTCTACGCCGATTGCATCCCACATTTCAAATGGACCTTGAGCCCAGCCGAAGCCCCATTTCATCGCATTGTCAATTGCAACGATGTCATCAGCAATTTCACCTACTAATTTTCCTGAGTAAATTAATGTCGGTGCAAATGAATTCCATAATAGTTCCCCAACTCGGTCATTTGCATAAATTAAAACTTTTAATTTACCTCCTGGACCTTTTGCTTGTTTTGCCATTTCTAATGATGGTGCTACAAGTTTCGTAGTCGGTTCATATTCAAATGTTGATAAATTCAATTGTAGAATTTCTTTCCCTACTTTTTTGAAGAAACCTTGGCCCGATTTCGCGCCAATCCAACCATTTGAGATCATTTTCTTTAAAATAGGAGATTCTTCAAATACTGCCTGTTCTTCACCGGTTGTCTGGTCATATACATTTGTTGCAACATGTGCAAAAGTATCAAGACCAACAACATCCAATGTACGGAATGTCGCAGATTTTGGACGACCGATTAGTGGTCCTGTTACCGAATCTACTTCACCTACTGAATAGTTACGTGCAATCATTTCGTTCATTGTCACGATTAAACCGTATGTTCCGATTCTGTTTGCGATAAAGTTCGGTGTGTCTTTTGCGATAACAACACCTTTTCCTAATACATCTTCGCCGAACGTTTGCATAAAGCTCACAACTTCCGGTTTTGTTGTATTAGCCGGAATGATTTCCAGTAATTTTAAATAGCGTGGCGGGTTGAAGAAATGTGTACCAAGGAAATGCCCTTGGAAATCTTCTGAACGCCCTTCCGCCATTGCGTTAATACTAACCCCTGATGTATTTGATGAAATGATTGTGCCTGGTTTACGTACAGCATCAATCTTTTCAAATAAGCCTTTTTTAATATCTAATCTTTCTACAATTACTTCAATAATCCAGTCAACATCTTTCAGTTTTTCTAAATCATCGTCAAAGTTACCTGGTGTAATTAATGCTAGATTTTTTTTCGATGAAAGTGGTGCTGGTTTTTGCTTTAGTAATTTTTGCATTGCAGAAACTGCAAAACGGTTTTTTACAGGTTTTGAATCAAGTGTTAACCCCTTAGCTTCTTCTTCCTTTGTTAATTCGCCCGGAGCGATGTCTAATAACAATGTAGGAATCCCGATATTCGCCAAATATGCTGCAATTCCTGAACCCATTACCCCTGAACCTAAAACCGCTACTTTTTCAATTTTGTAAGACACGAGCACTTCCCCCTTCTCCCTTGAATGAACAGTCATTCATTTTGAAATCAAAAAAAAACTTCAAACAGCTTTTCTGTTCTTAGTGTAGATTATTTTGACAATTTACGCAATAATTTTCTCGCAATTTTAAATAAATTTATTATTCTTATATTTTTATTGCTAGAAGGTACATATATTAAGTTGAATTACTTTTCGTAAGCTGTCCCAATCGTGTACAATGGGCGTAAGGAGCGTGATTAATATGCAAGAAATTACAACAATTGAACAATTCACAGAACTAACTGGCAAGGAAAAACCAGTAATCGTGAAATTCTTTGCTGGCTGGTGCCCGGACTGCACACGTATGGATATGTTTATCGATCCAATTATTGAAGAGTACAATCAATATGACTGGTATTCAATCAACCGTGATAACTTCCCCGATTTAGCGGAGAAGTATCAAGTAATGGGTATTCCATCATTACTAATCTTCAAAAATGGTGAAAAATTAGCACACTTACATAGCGCTAATGCAAAATCACCTGCACAAGTGGAAGAATTTTTAAACGCACAAGCATAATATGTATTACGAATGAATCCAAAAGTTTACCGCTTTTGGATTTATTTTGTTTTTTTATAAGCTAAAGCGCTAGTCATAATGCGGTTTTTTAATTACAATGGATTACGTGAAATTTTATTGTAAGAAAGGAAAATTTATGACTTCAGATCAACGAAAAAAACTCGCTTTACTTATGCTTAACATGTTCATTGCTGTTGGGAGTTTCGGGATTATCATTCCAATTATTCCTGCCTATTTAAAAGAAATCGGGCAAGGTGGAACAGCTGCAGGTTTAATCATTGCAATTTTTGCATTCGCGCAATTTTTAGTATCACCTATCGGGGGGAAATGGACGGATAAGTATGGTCGTCGCCCGCTTATTAATATCGGACTGCTTACTTTAGCTATTTCGATGTTTATTTTTTACTTCGCAGATTCCATTTGGCTGCTTTATTTATCACGTGCTATCGGCGGAATTGGCTGTGCGTTCCTGATTCCTGCAATTTTTGCATATGTAGCAGATATTACAACAATGGATCAACGCGCAAAAGGTAATAGTTTTATTTCAGCCTCGATGTCACTCGGTATTGTAATCGGTCCTGGAATCGGCGGCTTTTTAGCGGATTTCGGACTTAAAACACCCCTTCTTGTTTCAGCGGTAGTCGGGTTGCTTGCGTTTATCGTATCATATTTTACTTTGGCGGAGAGCCAGGAAGAGAAAGTCGAAATTCTTCAAGACGAAAATTCTTCAATGATGAAAGATATTCTTTTATCTGTTAAAAAGCCATTCTTTATTCCACTGATTATTACACTGATCATGAGTTTCGGTTTAATGTCTTATGAAACCGTTCTTGGACTTTATGTAGATGATAAATTTGGTGCAACACCACAGGAAATTGCCTTCATGGTCACATCAACAGGATTAGTCGGTGTTATTATGCAATTATTTGTAGTTGACCGCCTTGTAAAAACGATTGGAGAAGTAAATGTATTAAAATTATTTTTAGTCGTTACCGCTTCCGGCTTCTTCCTGTCGATTATCGCAAAAAGCTATACGATGTTCTTTGCGATTTCGTTATTAATATTCCTTGCGACATCAATTTTGCGTCCTGTATTAACGACATTAATTTCAAAAATGGCCGGGAATGAACAAGGTTTTGCAATGGGTATGAACAATGCCTATATGAGCATAGGCAATATTATGGGGCCTCTTCTTGCAGGCGCGTTATATGACATCGATATCCTATACCCGTTTATCGCAGGATTAATCATATTAATTTTCACTATTATCCTAACATTTATGTGGAAAGGTATTAAGATCCAAAAAGCAGCATTAAAAGGAGGTCATTAATCGTGAAAATTATTGTCTTCGGAGCAACAGGTGGCGTTGGACAGCATTTTGTTGAAATGGCTGTCGCCGCTGGTCATACTGTTACCGCATTTGTACGTACACCTGAAAAATTGAAAACTACAGATGTAACGATTGTTCAAGGTGATGCATTTAATGCAGAGCAAGTGGCGGATGCGATTATCGGTCATGATGCTGTCATTTCATGTTTAGGTTCAAGTACTGGCATGAAAAAATCAAATGAGCTTGAAACGATGGGTAAAAACATTGCAGACGGTATGGAGAAGGCCGGTGTAAAACGTCTAGTGTACTGCGCTTCAGCTGGTGTGGATGGTGAAATTCCGGGTGTGATGGGTAAACTGATGATGAAAATGCTCGCTAATCCATTAGCGGATCACCGCGCAGCACTTAACTATTACAAAACAAAAGATGTTACGTACACAATCGCACTTCCTATGGGCTTAAAAGATGAACCGTTAAAAACCGATTACAAAGAGGCAGTCGATACGGTTCCAAAAGGTTCAAGCTCGATTCCAAGAGCTAGTGTGGCTCATTTTATGGTAAAAGCATTGGATGATACCCAATACGAAAACAAATCAGTTGGTTTATGCAGCTAGGTTTGAACAAACGAAAACTACCACAAATGGTTGAGGTAGTTTTCGTTTTTTTATTTGGCATTATCGATTTCCTCGATTTTATTGACTAATTTCCGGAAATGATTAGCCAACGCTTTTGGGATTTCGAATATTGTCCATGTATTTTTTTCCACATCATTTTTCAGCACATAGCTTTCTTTGTCTCCGCCCTTTAACCATAGCTCCAGCCTTTCTCTCTTTCCATTTTTATATTCGATTTCTATCATTAACTCAGATAAATCCAAACCAATTCTTTGGTGTTCTTCGTTCACTGTTGCCTGACTGAATAATTCTTTTACTTCATTTATGTCTTCTTCTAATAGGTAGACCTTTGTCCCAGTGCCGCCGATTTTATAAATTTTCAATGATTGAATGTCATCCACCAGCAAAACATCACTGATTTGAGGGATATCTTCAAAAGCAAACGGTATTGTATATTCAGTACCCTTATCATCTACAAGAATACGTGGAGCGGTACGGGTTAATGTCCAGCTAAAGCCGTCATCGCCAGTAATGAAATACTGATTATCTTTTGTTTTGATTTGAATATTTGTATACGTTTCCTCGATTAATTCTCCTGAATAGGGTTTTTCATCTTCTGATTTTGGCTTTTCTAAATAAAGGCGTGTATCACTCCTGTAATGAAGTGTTCCATTATTAAACACATACAGGATATTGCTCTCTTTACGATTTTGCACAATCATATCTTCCAAATGTTCAGACTTTGCCAAATACATCGTCTCTTCTTCAGAATCCTCCGCTAAACGTTCATCAGACAGTGGCATAAAGTAAAGTATTCCGCCGATTGTAAATAGGAATAGTAATACAATGGCAGGCTGCATGAAGGGCATCCGCTTTTTACGATGCTGTTTTCCATCCAGCAATTTTTGTACAAATGCTTCATTCATCAGCGGTTCGCTGCCGATTGTTTCATCAATTGCTTGCTTCACTTGAGAACTCGTCATACCATTCACCACCTTTTAATTGATCTCTTAACTTTTCACGTCCACGCCTAAGTCTCGTTTTCACGGTATTGTCCGAAATCGAGAGTAAATGTGCAATTTCATCAATTTTCAGTTCTTTGTAGTAATATAAAATTATAATTTCACGGTACTTAACCGGAAGCTCAAGAACCATATTTCCCAGTAATTGATTTTCGCTTCTTTCAAGCACATACTGCTCTGCAGATTTGGTTCCTTTAAAAATATCCTGAATTTTATTTGTTAAAATGGTATTTTTGTAGCTCCAGCTGCGTAAATAATCATAACTACGATTGATCGTCAATCGATATAAATACGTCCGGTAACTCGCATCGCCACGAAATTGTCCACGCTGCTCATATGCTTTTAACAGCACATCCTGTACAATATCTTCTGCCATTTCTTTATTTTTTACATATGTATAGGATAGTCGAAGTAATTCCTCGCCATGTGTTCTTATAAATTCTTCAAGCTGCATTTTCTTCCCCCCTCTTCTCCAAATGCCAACCGTTAGACGGAGCTGTTTTATTTTTAGTTTCAACTTTAAATGTTTATTTTTTTTGAATGTGGGTAATAAACTACTTTATAACAATTTGGAGGTTTTTAGTATGCGAGTATTATTAAATGTAAATGGCAGGTCACAATATAGTTCGGATATCCGGCCTGAATATCAAAACTCGGCATGCGGCCCAACGACTGCACATGTTATTTTGAATTACTTATGTGAAGATGAAACAATCCTCACTAAAGATGTAAATGAACTTTATAAATTTTTAGGTGGTACAAAAATCGGACTTTTTAAATGGCGGATGATCAGAAACTTACGTCGACTACTCGGAGATGACTGGTGTATCGAAGAATGTACATTAACTCAGGCAATTGAGCAACTGCGCTTAGGTAATCCGGTAGCGATGAAATTTGATGTGTATTTTACCGGGCAGTTCTTAAAAAATTACACCCCTCTTTATAAATACCACTGGGTACCGTTAATTGGCTATGAAATAAAAGACAACGAACTTTACTTAACGATTCATGATAATGGCGGCCGCAATCGTGACAGCCAGATCCGAACTTTTAAATATGATGACAACCGCAAAATATTAAGCTTTGTGAAAATTGAAAAGGAACAGCAGTAGCATCTATGCTACTGCTGTTTTCTTTTTTCTGAATAAATGATTAGTTAATTGGCTATTACTGTAATTAAAACTGCGAGGATATATTATGAAATCAGTGAGATCTATAAGTCTCTTACATATTATCTTTTTAACAATGACATTCATCGGGTTAAAAAACCATGTCACGATTATTCCATCCTTACTAAATGGAGCAGGTCGTGATGCTTGGTTTTCTGTTATTTTTTCAATATTTTTGATGATTCCCTGGTTAGTTCTTCCTTTTATCACATTAAAAAAACTTAAAGGCGAATCTCTTCGTATGTATTTACTAAACAATTACCCTAAGCTGAGTAAAGTGCTTATTTTTATCATTGCTTTTTACTTACTTCTCATGGCCGTTATTACAATGCATGAAACACTACAATGGGTTTCAACAACCTTTTTGCTGCAAACGCCGCCATTGCTTTTGTTTTTCTTTTTTACGGTTGTATGCTTTTTGCTGGCAACATCCTCCATATTAACGATTACGATGGTCAATGTTGTCGTCTTGTTTGGTGTTGTCATCCTTGGCTTCTTTATCGCCTTTGTTAATATTCAAGTGAAAGATTATGCATTGCTGCAGCCATTTTTCGAGCATGGATTTACACCGATTTTCACATCTATGGTATACCCTGCTTCCGGCTTTATTGAGCTTTATTTGCTCGTATTTATTCAGCAGCACTTTAAAACAAAGCTTAAATTTTGGCATTTATTAATAATGCTCTTTATACTATTTGGATTAACACTAGGTCCCTTATTGGGGGCAATTGCCGAATTCGGACCAACTGAGGCTGCTAAACAGCGCTACCCCGCATTTGAAGAATGGCGAATTGCCACAATCGGAAGCTTTATAAACCATATTGATTTCTTTTCTATTTACCAGTGGCTTACAGGAGCATTTGTCCGTATTGGTTTTATATTATTTATAGCAGTCGAGCTATTAGGGCTCACTGGTCAAAAGAAGAAAGTTTGGGAATATATTTTTCCGCTCTTTGTTTTTTGCTCACTGCCTCTTTATTTACTCGATGACAGTATATTTAGCAAATGGAAGGGGCAATATTTTCTAATAAGTACTACGTTATTCTTTTTCGTACTTTCAATTATTCTCTTTATATTAGTAAATCGAAAAACAAAGCGAAAGTTGGAATATAATGATTGAATACGCTGCCTTAAAAAAGCAATTTGATAATTGTGCTGATATTCGCTTTCAAACATTTGAATTTCCTGCAAGCAACGTTATGCTTATCACCTGTGAAGCGATGACAGATAATCATTTATTCAATGAAGTAGTCGTACCCCGATTAAGAATGGCATGCCAACAAAAGGAACAATTTGATGAGGCAGTTTTAATACAGAAATTGCATCTTCCCCAGCTACTGAAAATTGAAGATTTGCAAGAAGCTGTTACGAATGTATTTAGCGGATTTGTTCTTATTTATATCGAGAATTTAAATATACTGTTATGCAGCAATATTGAAAACAAGCCTAATCGAAGCCCTGAGGAATCAAACTTAGAAGTAACTATTAAAGGTCCACGTGATAACTTCATTGAAGACTTAGGTGTAAATATTGCTCTTATCCGCAAACGTCTGCCTACGAATTCATTAAGTGTTGAGAAGATAACGTTAGGAACACGTTCAAAAACAAAGTTAGCTATTTTATATTTTAATGATATTGCAGATTTATCTATCTTGAAACAATTAAAAAAACAACTCTCTGAAATCGATACAGATGTTATTTTAAGTGGTGAATTAATAATGGAACGGATGAATAAAATTTCATATTTAATTCCTTTAAATGATTCAACAGGTCGTCCTGATTTTGCGATGCAATCACTCGTTACCGGACGCTTTATCATTTTAGTAGACGGAATTGCATACGCAATTATCACACCCACCAATATTCTAGCATTATTAAAGTCCGGAGAGGATAATGATTTCCCATCCATATTCAGCTCGTTAGAAAGATTATTACGTTTATTCTGCATATTAATAGCACTTTTACTACCGGCTTTTTGGCTTGCGTTAACAACATTCCATCAAGAGCAGCTCCCAATTCAATTACTTGCGACAGTTGTACAAGCCAATACGGGCTCCCCACTGCCTGCAGCTATAGAAATGCTTGGAATGCTTTTTATGTTTGAGTTATTTCGTGAAGCGGGATTACGCTTACCGAGTATTTTAGGTGGAACGATCAGTGTTGTAGGAGGATTAATTATAGGTGATGCAGCCATTCGAGCTGGGATTACAAGTCCGGCAATGATTGTTGTCATAGCCATTTCAACGATTGCTACCTTTACACTTGTCAATCAGTCCTTCGTTACGACAATCAGCATGCTGCGAATTGTATTTATTATTATTACATCGATTTTAGGACTTTTCGGTTTCTTCTTATCGATCTATATTTGCCTTGTTTATATCGCAAATATCCGTGTATTTGGTGTTCCTTATTTAAATATAGCAGTCAATTTGAGCTGGGATAATATAAAAATGACCCTTTTCCGTCCACCAGCAAAATCACACACTAAACGACCGGAAGTATTAAATGTTAAAGATAAAACAAAGGAAAAAACAAAATGAAAAAATTGCTTTTACTTCCATTGTTACTTTTAGTTGCTGGCTGCTGGGATACAAATCAGCCTGAACGTATGTATTATTTACTTGGCCTGGGAATCGATTATAAAGATGGTCAATATGAAATTTATAGTCAAGTTGTTGCTTTCACTAATATTGCTAAAAGCGAACAGCCGAACCCGGAAGCTACGCAGGCTGAAGTTGGGATTGCCAAAGGGAAGACATTTGATGAAGCATTTTTTAATTTATATCAAACGATGGATGAGCGCTTCTTTTTAGGGCATTTAAACTATGTTCTCTTTTCGGAAAATATCGCAAAGGAAGGTAAAGTTGAACCTGTTATCAATTCCCTTATCCGATACAGGGAATGGAGGTATACAACTTGGGCTTATATTACAGATTCACCACTTAAGGAAGCTTTGCTCATCACACCCATAATCAACAAATCCATTACCCTTTCAAAAGTGTCCGACCCGCTCAGTTCATTTAATCAGTCATCCCGGGTCCGTCCTATACAATTACGGGAACTTATGATTCATTTGAATGAACCTAGTCATGAAGCCAAAATACCATTTATCGAAATTAGCGAAAACTGGTCAAAGGAAGATGGACCGGATCCTGTCTATTCATTTAAAGGCATAAGCATTATCGGTAAGAACTCTGGTTTAAAAGGGAACTTATTAGGCGACGATTTAAAAGGTGTTCAATGGCTGGAGAATGAAACAGACCGCTCAGATATTACCGTTAAAACGGAAGAGTTTGAAGAATTGTACACAACGACAACCGTTGACGAAGTGCGTTCTAAAATTACACCAGTTGTTTCCGAAAATAATGTGCAATTTGATTTACAAGTGCAATTGGTTGTTCAAACAAATGAAATTCTTAATGAAAATAAAATGGATTTATTAGAAAATAAGATTAAGGAGCAAGTAAAAAAAGAAATCGAGCAAACCTATAAAGCTTCATTAGAATTTGATGCCGATATTTACCGGTTAGCTGAGGTATTGTATCGAAAAGATTTGAAAACCTGGAAAAAGTATGAACAAGATGGAAATATTCCTCTTGACGAGTCTACTATTCGGAAAGTGGATGTGGAGCTTGTAAAAGTCAAAGGTGAACGTATCATTTCCCATTAAAAAGAGGTTGTGCAACTGTGCACAGCCTCTTTCGCATTTATTTATAAATCGAACGGGCATGTTTCGCGATTAAGCGATAGCCTTGCTGTTCAATATGATTAAACAAATCCGGAGCATAAGGGGATAAAGCTAAGTGATCCAGCTCCACGTCAATCGGTACATCACAATGAATTGTAGCTAATTGATGGGACAAACGTAACATCGCTAAATTTTCGCTGATTTTAATGCGTTGTCCCGGCTTTAAAGTCGGCAATGCTTCTAATACGCCATCAATGGAACCGTGATTTTGAATAAGCTGTAATGCTGTTTTCGGACCAATCCCCTTTACACCCGGGTAACCATCACTCGTGTCCCCCATAAACGCTTTCACTTCCGCGAATTGTTTTGGTGCAATGCCATATTCCTCTACAAACCGGCTTTCTGTATACACATCGTACTCTGTATAGCCTTTTTTTGTAAATGCAATTTTTGTCGAAGGGTTAAGTAATTGCAGTAAATCTTTATCTCCGCTAATGACAGTAATTTGGGCATCGTCTTTCCATTTTTTAATCATTGAGCCGATTAAATCATCTGCCTCAAGACCTTGCGTACCAAAGTTTTGCCACCCGATCATTTCAGATACACTTTTAGCCATATCAAATTGCGGCAACATTTCCTCCGGCGGTGCAGGTCGATTCGCTTTATAGCCATCGTATAAGTCATTGCGGAATGTAACCGCGCCCATATCCCAGCATACAGCTAAATGTGTCGGCTGCATCAGATTTTGTGCTGTGAATACATGCCGGGCAAAGCCTTGAACACCATTTGATGGCGTCCCGTCATCTAAACGTATAAATTGATTCATTGCAGCTGACGCAAAAAATGAACGAAACAATAGCGCCATCCCATCAACGATTAATAAATGTGGTTTTGTCATAATAAATCTCCTCTTTCTACTAAACACTTATTATAACAAATGCACCGGTAGAATGTAGCTGTCAATACTTACCCATTCGGTTTCAAGTAGTCGATAATATAATTTACGTCCTTGCTGAAAATACGATCCTCTGTCATGGCAGGCGCTAAGTTGCGAATGTCTTTCCACTTATCATAAAGTTTTGGCGACATGTTTGCTACACCCCGGTATTCCACTGCCTGTGCTGCACAAAATGCCTCGATTGCCAATACATTTCTTACATTGGCAATAATCATCCGCGCATGGCGAGATCCTGTCGTCCCCATTGATACATGGTCTTCCTGATTTGCAGAGGATGGAATGGAGTCGACCGAAGCAGGATGTGCCAAAGTTTTGTTTTCCGATACTAAACTTGCGGCACTGTACTGCAAAATCATTGCTCCTGATTCAAGCCCTGGATTCGCGCTTAAAAATGCAGGCAGCCCTTCATTTAACTGCGGGTTTACTAATCGTTCAATCCGTCGTTCTGATACATTGGCCAACTCCGCCATACCGATTTTCAGAAAGTCCATCGCAAACGCAATCGGCTGTCCATGGAAGTTTCCTCCTGAAATAACTAAACCGCCGTCATCAAAAATGAGCGGATTGTCTGTTGCCGCATTCATTTCGATTTCGAGCTTTTCTTTGACATAGTTCAATACTTGCCAGCTTGCCCCATGAATTTGCGGGATGCAGCGAAGCGAATACGGATCCTGCACACGCTTTTCGCCTTGATGTGTAATGAGCTTACTGTCCTTCAGCCAACCACGCATACGCTCTGCAACAGCCATTTGTTCCTGCATGCCTCGCGCTTCATGGACAGCTGGATGAAAAGCATCGATAATCCCGTATAAACTTTCCATTGTCATTGCTGCAATCCATTCACTCGCATAAGCCAGTTTCTCCGCTTCCAAGTAATTGACGACCCCTTGTGCAGTCATCGCCTGGGTTCCATTGATTAAAGCAAGACCTTCTTTCGCCTGCAGCTCGATTTTCGGTAGTCCCCGACGTTCGAATACTTCATGTGACGGGCGCATGACACCATTCACATATACATCGCCTTCTCCAATAACCGCCAATACTAAATGAGAAAGTGGCGCTAAATCTCCGGATGCCCCGAGTGAACCTTGCTGTGGAATAACTGGAATGACCTCTTCATTAATCATCCATAACAAACGTTCCAGCACTTCCAGTCGAATACCCGATAGCCCTTTTAATAAAGCATTTAATCTTAGCACCATCATCGCTTTTGCAACATGTTCCGAAAAAGGCTCCCCAAACCCGCATGCATGGGAACGAATTAAATTTACTTGCAGTTTACTTACTTCGTGCTCTGCAATTTTTACATCGCTGAACTTTCCAAATCCCGTGTTAATTCCATATACCGTTTTATCCTGCTGAACAATTCTTTCCACTGCTTCACGGCTTTTAACAACTCGTACCTTCGCTTCTTCCGCTATCTCTATTTTTTCCCCATTATATAAAATGTTTCCCAATTGTTCGATCGATAAATTTTGTCCGTTCAACTGAATCATTTCCCGCACCCCTTTTAAATATTGTTACTCTTAAATTTATTATTGTTTAAATAGCAGTTAATTGCTACTAATATTTCATCCTTAAAATCATAGTTTAGTTGAAAACGCCTTTATTAAAGGCTTTGTACGTTTTATTTCTAAAAAATTGTTCACCTACTAATACATTAACCTTCTAGTGATTTAGTATTTTATTATAGTAAAGTGCTAAAGCGAAGAAGGATAAAAAAGCTTAGACAGCAGTTGTAATTTAATTGAAAAAGGTAAAAAACTCTTAGTGAGAAATGGGCAATATAATAAAATTGATTGGAATGGAGGGCGACTCCTACGGGAATAGCACGACGCCTGAGACTACAGGCTCAGGCCGTGCCCGTGGAAAGCGTCCCGGAATGGAAATCAATTTTTACGCACAGCAAAAAATGCCATTTTCCTTAAGAAGAAAAATGGCATTTTGGATTATTTTAAGCCTCTACTTTGTACGCTTCATATCTCGGATTGCTTGAATCGATAATCGCACGAGCAAAATCGCACATAAAAACAAGCCTAAATAAGCAGCGGTATTCAAATAAATTGCATAGGCATTATGAATAAATTGCGATATTGCGAGCAATGCCACCGATATAATCCCAAATGTAATCCCAACCATCAGCAGAACAAACCGTGAAAACAGCTGAGTGACAAACATGGAATTCGCTTTATCCGAAAAAATATCATGATGCAAAATAATTTTCCCGCTTTCCACTTTCCTGAACAGCTGGTCAAGACGACGCGGTATTTTCCGTATATTCGGTAATAACAATGCCAGTTCTTCTTCAATTAAGTCTTTCGTCTCGCCCGGATGTTTGAACGGTTTCAATAAGCTTGATTTCAAATAATCATTGGAGAAATCTTTTACTTCACTGAAAATCCTAAACCCTGGGCAAATAACGGACAATGTGCCATCCAATGTAACAATCGCACGTAATGCCACATTGACGGATGGGTAAAAGTGGAGTCCAAATTCACGCACTACAGAGAAGATGGAGTACATTAGCTCATCTGTAGGGATTGTCGACACATAATTAATTTTCAACAGGATCTGGCTAATCGCCTGCTCCATTTCATGCCGATTGATCTGCTCGGCATTTTCCACAAGTTGGGCAATACCATCAACAACAAGTGCTGCATCATTTTGATGAATTCCGACTAGAAAATATTTTAACCCTTCCTGCTGCAATTCAGCTAAACGGCCGACAGCCCCATAATCGAGAATTGCGACACGCCCGGTTGTTTCCTCAATATAAATATTTCCCGGATGTGGATCCGCATGAAAAATTCCGGAAATAAGCGTTTGCTCTAAAAACGAATACAATAATGTTTGTGCAAACTGATGGCGGTCAATGCCCAACTCCGTAAATAATGCATTTCCTACTGTAACGGATTTCCCTTTTATATATTCCATCACCACAACATTTGAATTACTGCATTCCCGGTATACTTTCGGCACTTTCACATCGATACTGCCACGTTCGACAATCTTGGCAACCTGTTCCATGTTGCGTGCCTCAATAATAAAATCAATTTCTTCCTTTAACGCCATGCTGAAGCCTTTTGCCAAGTCGTAAAAGCCTAAGTTTTCAGCCCATTGCGATTTACTGGAAATCCATCTGGCAAACTCCATTAAAATCGATAAATCATCCTGCATAATATTTTTGACATCAGGCCGTAAAAACTTCACAACGACAGGTTCGTTCGTTTCCTTTAACACCGCTTTATGTACTTGACCGATTGAAGCGGAAGCTAACGGAGTTTTACTTATATAAGAAAAGATTTGGTGCGTACCTGCATTGAAATTTTCTGCAATTATTTGGTCAACTTGCTGCTCGGTAAGGGGTTTCACATGTTGCTGAAGCTTTTCAAGTTCCTCAATAAAGATGGGAGACAAGAGCTCTTTACGCGTTGACAGTACTTGTCCAAATTTAATAAATACCCCGCCGCACTGTTCCAGCGTGTCCCGTAATGCTTTTGCCAGTTCCCGTTCATCTTCGCGGGCACGGGCATATTTCATCGTTCTTGTGACCCCGTTCGTTACAGCGATTCCTACAACTTCACGTAACCGTTTTTGACGCTTCCAATAAGTTATCAGTGTCTTAAAATAGGAACGTCTGCCGACAGGTGTGCCATTTTCATTCAATTCTATCGAATCAAACAGCTCAAAAAACAGATAAAGCAGCATCGAAATCAGAAGCATACTGCCGAGCCAGATAAGTGTTGTAATGTTGACTACATTCGAAACGATTCCTTGGTCATAATAGTCCGATCCTCGTAAATATGTATACCAAAATACAAATGTCGTAAGGGAAACACTAATTAACACGGATAATATTCTTTTCATCAGACTTATTTGTGAGCCGATTAAACGGCCGCTAATGAAGAAAACAAGCACGGATGCAATAAGTAATTGAAGTATAGCTGATATGAAATCCATTCAAATCGCCCCTTTAGGTCAAAGTTAAATGTGTATGCACTTCTACATTCCCTTTTAACGCTTTACTAATCATACAAGTTTCCTCTGCCTTATATGCATAGCGCTCCGCTGCACGACGGGCACGTTCATCTTCCTTATTTTGCAGGTCAATGTCGACATAGTGATGGATCGCTTTATAAGTAAAAACACCATTTGTCACATCAACAAGCCCTTCTGATTTCAAATTCAGCTTTGCATCAATTTGGCTTCGTTCAAGCATTGCCGCCAGTGTAATTAAGTAACAGGTTGCTGCAGCACCGAGCAGCATTTCATCCGGATTTGTCCCAATACCTGGTCCATCCATTTCAGGCGGAATCGAAATTTGCGTCTGCAATCGTTCGGTTTTTAAGTCACCAACCGAATTTCGTCCCCCTGGCCAGTCAATCGTTAATGTAAAAGTATGTACCGTCATTACTGTTCACTCTTTTCAATTTTCTTTAACTATAACATTTTTCGCTTAGGATGTTCAGCTAATGAAAACAGCCGACTAACAGGAAGCTCCTGTTAATCGGCTGATGTTTACCATACGTTTTGTTTATATTTTTTATAGTAGTTAACCTGACGGATGAACATGTAGATTTTGCGTTTAAAATGCTTGTCCTGTTTATAGAACAACGGATTCACAATTTTCTTTTCCTGAATCAAACGTCGAATATCCTTTTTCACCGCTTCATCGTAAACGAATTTTTTTAATACAATTTTCGGCACGACTGAAAACAGCACATCCCCTTTTAAATACGAGCATGGTTTTGGAATATCGTAAATCAGGTCTTCAACAAAGTTGCGCGCTAAATTATGACCCATTGCATTAATATAATAACTTGAACGGCCTTGGCGAATATTTACTTCAAACACTTTAAACTTCCCGTCACGCTCATCATATTTTAAATCAAAGTTTCCGTAGCCGCGATAGCCGACCGCTTCCAAAAAGCCGCGCAGTTTCGTCATTACTTCTTCGTTATAACGGGAAATAAGCGCCGTGTAATTGCCAATCGCCGTTTTCGTATGTTCCTGAAGAACAACTTGTGCAAACGATACGAGCTGTGTTTCGCCTTTTGAATTGACATAGACAACCGAATCCCACATTGCTGTATCGTCACCGGGAATATAATCCTGAATAATAAGTTCTTCCTGGTAGCCGCTTTTTTTAATCATATCGATCACTTGTTGGACTTCTTCTTTGTTTTCTACTTTGAAAACTTTCGCCTGTCCTTCAAATGGATGACGGCTATACTCAATCCCGTTACTCGGTTTAATAATAACCGGATACATCATCTCGGTTTCGAATTGACCATCTGTTTTGCAATCATAAAATACCGTCGTCGGAATATCGATTCCATATTGTTCGCAAAGTTTATAGAAATTGGATTTAATCTGTAAATCATTCATTAACGTTTCGTCGATATAGTTGAACACGAAGTAATCTCTTAATATCGCGCTGTTTTCAATAATTAAACGGACGTATAAATCATTTGTGCCGATCAGAATCAGTTTTTCTGCTTCTTTTTCATATTTTTTCGCTACGCTAATTAAAATTTTGGCAAACTGATCCGGTTCACCGAGTTTTTTGTCATACTCAATCGCACGTGGAATATTGCTTAAGTTTGTAAAAGGTAAAACACCTTTTCCTACTAGAATCGGATGGATCTTATATTCTTCATGGAAAGAAATCGCCATGTTGTATGCATTAATATCAGTACCGACAATAATCGGTAAAAATGGTTGTCGAGTCATTACTATACTTCCTCTCAATCTGTTCAACGGTATTCTTATTTGATTTATCACTTATTTATCATACAATACTCTATCGATTTATGCTGTATTTTGTAAATGGTTTTTATTATTTCCCGAATATTTTAATGAAACTTCTCCTCGTTTAAAACGTACGTATTAAGTAAGAGGTGATCGGGATGAATGCTCAATTACAATTATTCTTCACAAACATTGATAAAATCGTTTTATATTTTGGGGCAGATGCAAAATATTTTTATATTGACCTTGCACTAAAACTGACTGTCCGCAATATCGTATTTAACTATGAGGATTATGAAAACGTGCGTCAACAAATTAAAAACAATACAAAATGGTATAACTTTGCTCGCGTTAATACTCAAATTATTAATACATATTATGTTCATTATGCAAAGGAACCTGAAAAAATCGTTGAGGTTATAAATCTCCATAAATTATTGACGAAGCAGTTTAGCCGCCATGAAGACAGCTATATAGCGGCTGCCTATTTAAACTCGGAAGAACATATCGAGCGAATCGGTCTGTTAATTACAGAATTAATGAACAAACAAAGCGTAAAATATGCGCCTTTAAAACTTTCCACGAGTACGATGCTTGCCGGGCGGGTGGAAGATACTAAAGTATTGGCAAATAGTGTGGAAAAGTATTATCAGGCGCTTGTGTCTATCGGATATGAACGAACAAAGGACACGACAAATACAGCTGTCATTTTAACAATCGGAACAGGGGTTTTTCATAATGAAACCTTTGCCCGATTAAAAGAGTTGACGACTTTTATTAGAAAAACAGAAAAAAAACTTACACCGTACCATTACAATACGATTGCCCTGCTCTCGCTTGCGAAGTTCGAAGTACACCAATTCCCGGCACTACATGATATGCATGAAGAAATTTGCCGCTTTTTAAAGATGGATCGAAGCCAGTTTAACTCATTGCTGGTAGCCACTCAAATTTACACATCGACTGAATCTATCGGTGACTTACCCTCATATGATGTAGATTTCTCCACAGTTATTTTCTCTGCTGCAGAGCATTCAAATTCTGGTCCTTATGAAAGCGACCTTCCTGCTGGCGGTGCTGACTGAAAGAAAAACAAAAAACTGTGCTGAACCGGAAGAGACCCCATTCAGCACAGTTTTATTAATTTTGTTTACGTTCTTTCGCATATTCAGCAGCTGCCGTAAATACGATATCCGTCGAGGAATTCAATGCTGTTTCACAAGAATCCTGGATTACACCGATGATAAAACCAATTGCTACGACTTGCATCGCAATATCATCTGAAATCCCAAATAGGCTACATGCTAACGGAATCAGTAACAGCGACCCGCCTGCAACACCTGAAGCACCAGCAGCCGATACTGCAGCCATTACCATTAAGATGACCGCAGTCAGGAAATCAACTTCGATACCTAATGTATGAGCAGTTGCCATCGTCAGTACGGAAATTGTAATCGCAGCCCCGCCCATATTAATTGTTGCACCTAAAGGTATCGATACTGCATATGTATCTTTATCTAATTTCAGCTTCTCTGCCAAAGCCATATTGACTGGAATATTGGCCGCTGAACTACGTGTGAAAAAGGCTGTAATTCCGCTCTCTTTTATAGATGTAAAAATAAGCGGATACGGATTTCTGCGTGCTACTGCATATACAATAAGTGGATTCACAACGAGCGCTACAAAGAACATTGTTCCTACTAAGATCAGAATTAGACGAGCATATTCCCCTAATGCTGAAAGGCCTGTCGTTGAAATCGCTTCAAATACTATTCCTAAAATACCGAATGGCGCTAAGTTAATAATCCATTGCACAACTTTTGTAATCGCATCCGAAAAATTCGCAATAACACCTTTAGTTGAATCGTTCGCAGCTTTTAAAGCAATCCCTAAAACAACTGCCCAAGCTAAAATGCCGAGATAATTTGCGTTCATAATTGCACTTACCGGGTTTGTCACGATATTGAATAATAATGTTTCAAACACTTCAAGTATCCCGCTAGGCGGAGCCACATCCTGTGCTTCTGTTTTTAATGTTAATACTGTCGGGAAAATAAAGCTTGCAATGACTGCAACAAATCCTGCCGCGAATGTCGCAACCCCGTATAAAGCAAGAATCATCTTCATATTTGTTGCTTTGCCGCCAGCATGTGAAGCAATCGCATTAATAACAAGCACGAACACCAAAATCGGTGCAACTGCTTTTAAGGATGAAACGAATAGAGTCCCTAGAATGGTAATACCACTCACCGCTTCCGGTATCGTCAATGCTAAAATAACACCAATAATTATACCAATAATAATACGGTTTACTAAGTTAATGCTGTTCCATTTTTCGAACAATCTTTTCATAATTTCCCCCGCTATTCTAAGATGTTACATTGCTTCTGGATGTTTGAGACGAGTAAGTGAATGGATCTGATCAATGCACTACAAAATTCTCCGGCTGAAGCTACTTTTCTATATAACACTTCAAAATTTAATAATTTACTATAGACCAATAATACAATGTGCGACTAAATAACACAACTGTATTTTTCCACAGTACAATGTTAACAAGCGACTTTAAACTGTTTCCGAGTTTTTTCGGATTATTTTATAAAATATTGAAGCTAAAACTTGCTGGAATAACATCCCGAAAACGACCGGCATCGCTACTTTTGATGGAAAATATGTTGTTGCGATAACAACACCTACCGCAATATTCCGCATTCCTCCATTAAAAACAAATGTCGCCTGATCAGCCTCTGATTTCCAAAACAGCCGACCAAGTACAAGGGAGAATACATAGCCAGAAACTGCCAAAAACAGGACAGCAGCAATAACTTTCGCAAGCTCCAAGTCAATCGTTTTTACATACGGTGCAATTGCACTACTATTAATCATAATAATTCCGAATAAACAGAGCTTCGAAACTAAAGACATAGGTTTTCCATATTGTAAGAATAACTTCCCTTTCGTCCATTCGTTTACAAGGATACCCAATATAGACGGTAAAACAATCATCCAAATAAGATCAAAAATAAGTGCTGATGTATTTAGCGATATCGATTCCCCGACAACTAAATGCAAAATTAATGGCATAAGGATCGGAGCAAGCAGAGTATCAATCAATATAATGGCGAGAGATAAAGGCAAGTTTCCTTTACTGATCGTCACCCAAATAACGCTCGTAACCCCTGTTGGCACGGCAACGGATATTAGAAATCCAATCGTTAATAAGCGGTCATCGAATATGAGTTCTGCCAGAAAGAACGCCCATAAAGGCATGAGAATATGTAGAAAAGCGATGACAAATAAAATCGTTTTAGGGTATTGTTTAAACACTTTTATATCGCGAAATTTTAGATTCAAGCTGCTGATGAAAGTCATCACGGCAAACAAGACCGGGACTAGAAAAAGAAAATGTGTTCCGATTTTTTCGAGCAGCACACCGATGACTAAACTGAGCGGTGTTAATACCGGCATCCATTTTTGAATAAATTGATTGAGCAATTGAACCATGCATTGTGCCTCTTTTCTTGAATTTATATTCCTTACCGAATTGTATCATAAGCGGATTCCGTCCGGACCAGAATGAAATTCAACCATCAATTTAGTAAAGCAACCGTTTAAATAGATAAGTTTGCAAACATTATGGTATTTTTATGATAGGTATTTAAGGAGGTTATTGCATTGTCATTATCTAAAAAGGGCTATCTTGTCTTGTTTATCGGGATACTTTTATTAATCAGTTCTATCTTTTTCACAACTAACTGGAGCATTACTTCATGGCTTGTATTATTTATCGTCAGTCTTCTATTTTGTACAGTCGGAATCATTATGTTAATTGTACATTTAGTTAAACAAATAAAGTTGGAAAAGCAGAATAAGTAAAACAAATGAAAAATGAGCAACCGTATTGTTGGTTGCTCATTTTTATTTTTCTTCCTTTACGGATAGGATGTTAACGGCTTCTTCAAATTGAATGCGTACTGTTTTTCTGGCACGTACGGATGATCTTGCTTTCACTTGAACTTGCTTTTTTTCGCCATTATGCTCAATTTCCACTAAAAAACATTTTGCACCACATTGCATTTCCAACAGCTCCTTATTGCTTTAATTATAGTGACATTTGCCCTTTTAATCTATTAGCTCAACTTTCGATAATACTAAAAAAAGCCGCAAATAATTGACAATATGCCCATCCATTACGACCTTTTCTTATCCCGCATTAACGGGTAGTAATTTATCTACCTCGAAAGCGTAACGGCAGAGGCAAGACTAACCGTAAAGGCCCGATTGGTTCGGGCCAACACGATGTTGGTCACACAAGCGTTGTCACAGGACGTGACGGTTTTAGCTTGTGTTCCTTCCAATCCGGGGGATGAAAAATACCCCCACGGATTGGCGTATCACTTTATGTTGAGGGAACGATAATTTCCCCATCGTCTTCATCTTCAATTTCTCCAACGATTTCTGACAATATATCTTCCATCGTCACAAGACCGATTGTGACACCTTTTTCATCTGTAACAATCGCCATATGGTTGCGCGATTGCTGCATTTTTAAAAACACGTCTTTTATCGCTACTGTTTCCTTATAACGGGGAATCTCACGAATATACGTACTGAAATTATTCTTCCGTCCCGCAGCTATATCTGTCAGCATTTCCTTCGAGTTAATGAAACCGATAAAGGCTGCTGTATTTTTACTGCGATCAATGACCGGATAACGCGTAAATTCGTACTCGTCAATAACAGCAAGAATTTGCTCTAATGTATACGTTTTTTCGATTGTAATTATTTCATTGCGGGGAATCATTACTTCCCGTAATTTCCGTGTATCAAAAGCGAAAATATTTTCTAGATAGGCAAGCTCTGTCTGGTTGATTTCTCCACCTTCATAACTTTGCGTCACAATCATTTTAAGCTCTTCTTCAGAGTAAACTGTATCGTGACCAGCCGGTTTGACACCAAAGATTTTAAGCAGCCCACGAGCAGAACCGTTTAATATCGAGATAATCGGTCCTGTAATTTTACCGAACCAATAAAGTGGCGGTGCCAATAATAGTGTCATTTTTTCTGCATATTGGATAGCCAATGTCTTTGGCATTAATTCGCCAAGTACTACGTGTAAAAAAGTAACAACCGATAATGCAATAACATAAGAAAGGGCTGTTGCAACCGCCGCTGGAATGCTGAAGTAGTCAAAAACAGGCTCAAGCATTTTTTCTACGGTCGGTTCCCCGAGTGCACCAAGAATTAACGCTGTAATCGTAATACCAAGCTGACAGGCTGACAAATAATAATCCAAATCCTGTGTTACCTTTTTTGCCGTGACGGCTTTTTTATTGCCCTCTGCGATCAGCTGATCGATTCGTGACATACGCACTTTTAAAATTGAGAATTCTGCTCCAACGAAAAAGGCTGTTAACAAAATAAATACTGCAATTAAAATTAAATTTATCATTATAATACTATCCAATTAATTCCCCCGAAATATGAGGGATTCACCTCCAAGACATATAAAGTATCGATCATTTACTGCTGAAGTTTATATTGTCTTAATACAACTTCCTTAATTTGATAATTGTCCATATCTGTAATGACCCAAATATGGTCGTCGAATTTAATTTCATCACCGATTTGAAGCTCTTCACCGTTTTTGATTGAATCGATGTTCGTATGCTGAATCCAGCCGCCAATTGTATCTATCTCTTCACTGTCCTCAAACTCAAAACCGAAACGATCTTCCAGTTCATCGAGCAGTACACGACCATTAATCGTATATTCGTTTTCTCCTGACTTACGGATATCATCTACTTCATCCTCGTCAAATTCATCCCGAATCTCTCCAACCAGCTCTTCCAAAACGTCTTCCATCGTTAATACTCCGGCTGTACCGCCATATTCATCGATAATGACCGTCATATGCACTTTCGCCTTTTGCATTTTTAATAGTGCATCCTGGATACTAGTCACACCTAAAACAAATGGTACTTTCGTTAAAAACTGCTCGAGCTGTACTGTTCGATTTGAAACGATATAGCTAAGAAGCTTGTTTGCATTTATCACACCAATAATGCGGTCTTTATCATTATTTTCAACAATCGGATAACGTGTATAGTTATGTTCATCTAAAATTTGGATAATCTCTTCGGCGCTCATATCTTTGTCGATTGTAACTAAGTCTGTTCGAGGCACCATAATATCTTTTGCAACACGCTCATCAAAAGCAAATACATTTTCTAAATATTTCAGTTCTTGTTGGTCAATTTGTCCGCCCTGGAAACTCTGTGCCATAATGATTTTCAGTTCTTCTTCAGAATAGGCCTGCTCTTCACTTGCTGATTTAACACCAACTGCACGTAATAGTAACCGAGATGTTCCATTTAATGCCTGAATAAACGGATACATAATTTTACCGAACCAATAAAGTGGTCCTGCAAGCATTAAAGTTACTTTCTCGGAAAACTGAATCGCTAACGTTTTTGGCGCCATTTCGCCAATTACTACGTGCAAATAACTTACAATAGCTAGTGCAATTACATAAGAAGCAGCCGAAGCTACAACATCCGAAACATTTAACCAGTCAAATACAGGATATAGCAGTTCTTTTACATACGGCTTCGTAAACGCACCTAAACCGATTGCTGTAATGGTAATACCAAGCTGACAGGCAGATAAATAATAATCTAGGTCTCCTGCTACTTTTTTTGCAATGACTGCTTTCTTATTGCCTTCCAAAATCAATTGGTCAATACGGGATTTACGAATTTTAACAACAGCAAATTCAGCTGCAACGAAAAATCCAGTTAAACCTAAAAAAATAATTAATAAAATGATGTTTAATATGGTGTTTACGTCCAATTACTTCCCTCAGCGTGAGGGATTCACCTCCAAAAATAATTTAATAGTAATTCGGCCTTTCTGTTATGTACCCAACTATCCTATTGAACATGCTAACTATAATGGTGAAGTTACTAACTCTTGTAGAAGGATGTTCAAAACCATCACGTTATAGTTTATAAAAATTATATAGTTTTTTTTATCAAATCACAATTAATTGTGCCCAATAAATATAGAACTATAAAAAAAAAGCTTTCAACTTTGAATAATCAAAGCTGAAAACTTTTAATAAATTTATTCTACATCCATTGAAGATTTTAAAATTTCGCCGTTATATAATTGAACTTTTTCATATTCGTCTTTCTCCACTTGGAGAACGAATGTATGAGGGACGCCTTCATCTTCACATTTTTGTCCCACATTGTCGATCAATTGAACTGCCAAGTAATTACCATGTTTGTAAACATTATCGACTGAAGTACCACAGCTACCCGAGTAAGTAACTATAAAGACAGCCATATATTTATCCATATCAAGCGTGAAATTGTCTACATCAAAGCGAGCTTGCAAGGATTCAAACTGTCCTTGCGTATTTGCATAGGCAATATGCGGTACGAGCGTCTCGTAAATCGGTGCAATTTTTTCATCATACTTAATAATTTCAAATGGTACTGCTTGTTTTTCGGTAAATTTAACTTTTGTACTATCTCCATTACTACAACCTGCCAACAACAATAAGATTATAGCGAACAAATATTTTTTCATCATAAATTCCCTTCTCTTTTACATCTTCATAGTGAATTTTAGTTCACTTTCAAACAATTTTCAAATCTTCTACCTTACTTTAAATGATTGTCCATTCGTTAACACTTTCCCTTAGTTCAATATGTAATAAAACATATTGAACTAAATTTCTGGGCGAAAATTATGATCACTAAGGTATTTTGACTCGTATTAGGCGAATTCCTATTGGCGTTTATCCACATTTACATACATTACAAAGAATACTTAAGAAAGAAGGTATGCTTGTTGTATCAAAATCCGTTTGAACGCTTTGATGAGAGCCCTGCAGGACAACCATTTCAACAACAGTTTTTCCCAGCCCCACCCGGCCAAGGCCCGGGAGGTTTTCCAGGAGGACCAGGTGGGTTCCCTGGCGGACCAGGATTCCCTGGTGGGTTCCCAGGTGGACCAGGATTCCCTGGTGGTGGTCCTGGCGGCTTCCCTGGCAGTCCTGGTGGAGGTCCTGGTGGTAATACCCCAATGCCAATGGGTCCGCCCCCTACCTTTACTCCCCAAATGCAACAATTATCTGCTGGCCAGTCACAGCAAGGTTCCAGTGGTATAAGACGTTGTATTTACCGTAATACGTTCATTTGGCAACGAAACGGAAATAGTTTCTGGTTCTTCCCGACGTTTGTTACGAGCAATATCATTTTAGGCTTTAGATGGGGACGTTTCGGTTGGGTATACAGTTCAGTAAACCGTAACTCAATCCTGACTTTCCAATGTTTCTAACTTAAGTACAAAAGCTCTTATGCCGTAGTATTCATTACTACGCCATAAGAGCTTTTACTTATTATTGTGCTGCTTCTTTTGCAGTTTGACTTTCATGTAATTTTTTCATAGCAAAGCGTGCAATTGGCTGTGCGACTAATAACTCAATCCAAAAAGCGATCGCAAAATTTCGTGGCCAAATATGGAAAAATTTTTTGAGAGGCTCTAAACCAAATGTTTTGGTGCCTACCCATGTTCCGATAATCGTTAAACAAACCGATAAAACCGTCACGTTTAAGAGAGTATTTAATAGGACACGCGCATTGAAACCGTCTGTTTGACCAACAAATTTAGGCATAATTTTACCTACTAGAGGACCCGCTACTAAACGGACAAGCAATACAACGATAATCCACATAATCGGTAAAATTTTTAACGTACCAAAATAGACTTCCTTAGTAAAACCTCGCTCAAACCCCATAATGAGCGGGGTTGTTAAATATTTTAAATCTTTATGCAACAGAAAAAGCAATGACAACGATATATGCCATTGCTTCGCTAACCGATTAAATAAATTAAGACGTTACAGCTTCAGTTCCTGCGGTTCGCCATCATTCATTAATTTGATTGTGATTGGATCGAATTGAAGTGTCACCATATCCCCGTCTTCTGAAGTAAAAACGTCTTTAAAGAAGTTTGTAATTTTCAGCTTTAATGTATCATCTTTTACTTCGCTTAGTTTTGCTGTAATTTCTAAATATGGGGCATCAAGATCTTCCTTAGTATAGCCAAGTAAAATATGAGTGTAGGGATTTTCATTTAAATCGTACACTTTTTGGGAATCCTCTGTTGTTGTCGCATATAGTGTGAAGTCTTCATTAGTAAATGTCATGTAACGAACATAAGGGTGACGTCCGTTTAATGTAGCCATTGTTCCAATTTTATGATCTTTAATAATTGAAAGTACTTTTTCCTTTAATGTTTCCATTACGATGCCTCCCTTAATATAGTTGAATTTCTTCCTGGTTTTTTCCGTTTTTATTCATAATTCTCATTCTTGTTGGCGTAACTTGAATGAGCACAAAGTTTCCGTCCGCATGCTCTGAATATTTTTCAAGCAGCTGCTGCTTCACAACATCATTTAATGTTGTCGCTGCATTGCCTTCGATTTCTAAAAATGTTTCAAGTAAGCCATCGCTTTCATAGCCTAATAAAATATGGGTACCTCCATATTCCTTAATTTCACGCACTACATCGGAATCTTCCTTTGCCACGGTATACAGTTTTGATTCAACATAGTGAAATGTCATGTAGCGCGAATTGGGCACACCGTTATTATTTGTGGCCATAACGCCAATACTGTTTTCATTTAAAATTTGCAATGCAATTTCTTTATTACTCATATTTTCACTCCTCCGGTAAATTAAGTTCCATCATTCATGAGATGAGAAGCACGTCCAACTTGATAGAAGAATTTTGCAAAACTGCTGATGTGCTGATGTTTTTATAATTCCCCTAATAAATTTAAATAAAACAACTTTCTTCATATTCAACGTAGCGTATAGTCCTCTCGTTTTTCCTCGTTTTAAAAATGACCGTGTAAAAAACTCATCTGTTTTAATTATTTAAACTGTAAAAAATTAAAAGATATAGGGATATTTGTTTGAATATTAAAAAATTTGTAGATAAAATGAAATTGGAATAGATATCCTTTATTCTGCATGACAATGAAAAACTATATGTAAGGAGGACATTGGATGAAAAGATTTACTTGGCTTTCTCTTATTCTCACAACTCTTTTATTAGTTTTGGCTGCGTGTAGCGACGCCGAAGAGACGACAAATGAGTCAACGCAAGGCAATAGCGGCACGACAGAAGGTACAACAGAAGAAAATGCTTCCGGCAAGCTCGTCATTTACACAGGACGTGATGAAAACATGGTACAGGGTGTTATTGAAAAATTTAATGAGCGTTACCCGGATATTGAAGTGGAATATATGACAATGGGTGCCCAGCAAATTTTAGAGCGTGTCCGTGGTGAAAAAGCCAATCCACAAGGGGATTTTTGGTGGGGTGGTACACAAGCTGCGATGATGGTTGCCGCAAATGAAGATTTACTTTTACAGTGGGATCCTTCATTTATCGATGCTATTGACCCGCTTCATAAAGATGAACAAAATCGGTGGGTCGGTGAAATGCTGTTACCTGAAGTCATTATGATTAATAGTGATGTCATGTCACCAGAAGAAGGACCTCAGGATTGGGATGATTTACTTGATCCGAAGTGGAAAGATGAGATTTTAATTCGCGGTGTCCTTGCTTCAGGAACGATGCGGACAATTTATTCTTCTATGATTTTCCGTCAAGGTGCCGATGATCCGTCAAAAGGCTATGAATGGCTGAAGCAACTGGATGCGAACACGAAAGAATATACGCAGGATCCTAATGCATTGTATTTGAAACTTGCACGTCAAGAAGGTTCGATTTCATTATGGAACTTGCAGGATATTTTACTGAAAAAACATACAACGGATTACACGTTTGACTTTATTTATCCGGAAAGTGGTGCACCGATTTTAGTCGATGCAGTCGGTATTGTAAACAATGCGAAAAACGAGGAAAATGCGAAATTATTTATGGAATTCCTGTTCGATCAGGAGACAATGATTGAGCTTTCAAAAGAGTATTACCAAATCCCAACACGTACTGATATTGCAGCGGATGCTATGCCGGACTGGTATAAAGAGCTGGATTTGAAATCTTTGGAGATCGATTGGCAAGTTATGGCCGATAAAGAAGCGGAATGGATGGAATATTGGGATACAAACATTAAAGGTAAAGGTAAATAGTAGTTATAGACTGACCTCTGAATTAAGAGGTCTTTCTTTTCATAATTTGTCGGTGTGAAGGGAGTTGGATTGGATGAAAGCTGTTCATATTAACGACGTTTCAAAAAAATTCGGTGATGTCGTAAGTGTCAAAGATTTAGAGCTGGATATAAAATCGGGTGAGTTTTTTACATTTTTAGGTCCTAGTGGCTGCGGCAAGACAACTACATTACGGATGATCGCCGGATTTTACTACCCTTCTAAAGGAAAGATTTATTTTGACAATCAGGATGTCACAACATTGCAGCCTAATAAACGTAATATCGGAATGGTGTTTCAAAACTATGCACTCTTCCCGCATATGACCGTCAATGAAAATATCGCATTCGGTCTGGAAATTCGGAAATATGATAAAAAAACAATTAAAGAAAAGGTTGACCGGATACGAGAGCTCGTTCATTTAGGACCATATGGCACACGTAAGATCAATGAGTTATCAGGTGGACAACAGCAGCGTGTTGCTTTGGCACGAGCACTTGTTATTGAACCTGATATTTTGCTGCTGGATGAGCCATTATCCAATTTGGATGCAAAGCTGCGTGAGGAAACACGCATTGAAATTAAACGAATTCAGTCAGAGCTCGGTGTGACGACAATCTACGTTACCCATGACCAGACTGAAGCAATGGCAATGTCGGATCGGATTATGGTAATGGAGCATGGTGTCGTGAAACAAATTGGTACACCACAGGAAATTTACCACCGCCCAAACAACCGCTTCGTCGCTACTTTTATCGGAGAAACAAACTTGCTTACAATGAAAGTTCAATCAATTGAGGACAACATTATTACTGTTACTAATGACAATGGATTGGTATTACAGGGATTGACGGAAAACTTAGCACCTGGACTTCAAGTATCGAACGGAGATGAAATTTTTATATCAATCCGTCCTGAAGCATTTGAAAGTGGTCCTGGAGAAAACACCGTTACAGGTATCGTTGAGCTGATTGAATTTACTGGAGTCAGCGTAAATTATTTCATTAAATGGAATGATACAACATTAAAAGCAATGATAATCAGTCGGGGTACTGCAATACTGCAAGCTGGCGATATGATTGAATTACATATCCCTAAACAAAATATTTATTTTCTAGGAGAATAAGAGAGGAGGCACACAATGAGCAAAAAACCCGTTGACACATACGAAGCGAGTTGGTGGTCTCGTCTTACACAATCACGCTATTTTGTCTATATTCTCATCTCCCCGCTTTTTTTAATTTTATTTGCCTATGTCATTTATCCATTTTACTCAACATTTATTCAAAGTTTTGCAGGCGACAATCAGCTAGCAAACTATCAGAAGTTTTTCAGTTTGGAAAGTACAGCCAATTTAGAGGCACTTTGGAACAGCTTTTATATATCGATAATTAGTGTTATATGTTGTGCCGTTGTCGGGGTAATGATGGCCTTTTTACTGGAGCGCTATGATTTTCCTGGTCGTCGGCTGCTCTCCATTTTAGTACTTGTCCCGATGGCATTACCCCCGTTAGTCGGGGTGTTATCCTTTACATTTTTATATGGAGAAAGCGGCATTTTTCCGCGCTTATTTCAGCAGATGTTTCAATTGGAAGATGTACCGTTTGCATTGAAAGGGATTTGGGGCGTCATTGTTGTTCATACGTTTACGATGTATACGTACTTTTATTTAACTGCTTCTGCCGCAATTAAAGGACTTGATCCTTCTCTGGAAGAAGCCGCAACAAGCCTGGGTGCAAGTCGGATCCGTGTTTGGCGTAAGATTATTTTGCCGATGCTTACCCCTTCTTTAATCGCATCTTCCCTGCTCGTTTTTATGGTGTCGATGGCATCCTATACAGCGCCACTCATGTTCGGGGTTGAACGTACGATGACGATGCAAATATACTTATCACGGACAAACGGCAATCTGGATATGGCGGCAACACAGTCAACCATTTTATCGTTCGTATCTATCACCTTTTTACTTATTATGCGTTGGTACCAAAACCGACGTAATTATCAAAATTTAAGTAAAGGCATAAGTGTTCACCGCTCTGAAGTGAGCTCAAAGCCTCTAAAATATTTAGCGGTCGCTCTATCTTTCATTGGGACGCTAATTTTAATCTTACCGATTTTAGTGCTGATTTTAATTTCGTTTTCTAAAGATGGTGCTTGGACAATTCAAATTTTACCGACGGAATATACACTCGACCATTACAAAGCGCTCTTTACCGATGAGCGGACATGGCGTCCAATTTGGAACTCGCTGCAGATGGGCTTCATCGCAACAGTCGGCAATATTATATTCGGTGTTGCTGCAGCATATGCCATGGTCAGACTTAGTTTCAAGGGGAAAACAGCGCTCGATATTTTAATTACGATTCCGTGGGCATTGCCAGGTACAGTTGTAGCCGTTAACTTAATCGCGGCCTTCTCAACTGAAAGTGCGTTTACATTTAACCAAGTATTAATTGGTTCATTCTGGATTTTACCGCTTGCGTACTTTATCCGGCATTTGCCGCTTGTCTTCAGGTCAACATCCGCATCCCTCATGCAGCTGGACCAGTCTGTAGAAGAAGCTTCCCGGAGTTTAGGGGCATCATGGTGGTACACATTCAGAAGAATTGTCATTCCGCTAACTTTATCCGGCGTTCTTGCCGGGACATTGTTGGCTTTTGTCCAAAGTATAGGGGAATTCGTCGCATCGATTTTAATTTATAATACGTCGACGATTCCATTGTCGGTTGCAATTTTCCAAAAGTTGTATGCCTTCAAGTTTGGGACGGCGTGCGCGTATGGTGTGCTGCAGATTATTTTAATCCTGATTGTACTGATTATTTCAGAACGATTATCGAAAGGCTCTGCAGGAAGCGCAATATAGCAAAAAAAAAAGTAAAAGCATAAAAACTGCTTTTACTTTTTTCTTTATAGCTATAGCTCTTTAACCATCCAAACTTCATCATAATAGTTACCGTCAACTTTCAATGCATGTCGTTCCAATGCATATTGCTTAAATCCTAAAGATTCATAAAGTGCAATTGCCCGTTCATTCGTTGATTCCACTGTAAGATGCAGCTGTTCAAGACCCTCGTTTTCTCTTAATAGACGCAGCAACTCCTCTACCAAGGCACGTGCAACGCCCTTCTCTCTTTTTTCTGGCATAACATACATACCTACTAGAAAGCCTTTATGATTTAATTTTGCGTTTGTTTCCCTTTTAAATGTCGCAATTGCGATCAGTTGGCTCTCCTCAAATGCCCCAAGTGTAAATTTATCGGCTTGCGGGCGAAGTCGTTGTTCAATTTCCGGAACCGTATAATTATTCTCATGTTCATAAGACGAGCTAAAAAATGTTGGATAATTTAAAAGTCCATGTAATCTGACTTTATGATATTGTTCCGCATCTTTATAACCTAATATTCTAATATTCATCTTTTCACCTCTTAAATTTACGTCCCTTATTATATACCCCGTTTCTTAATCTTTTACACTATTTCGCTAGTATCGCTAATTCTATTTCGCTACGTAATAGGGCTGGCGCATCGGCATAAACCCCAAGATATTTTGCCTTTTTTTCAAATCCGACAACTAATTGAATCGTTTGCAATTGCTTCAGTTCTATTACAAAAGCAGGCTGTTCATCTGTATTACCTAATACTTTAAAATGATAGACACTCTTATCTTCTTCTATCGACTTATGAAGGTGTGCAATATTAGTCACGTCAATTTTTGTTTGTTTCAATAAACCATTGGATAGATATAGATTTCCGTTTTCAATACGAACTGGATTTAGCGTTAATGCTCGAAAATCTGCAAGTAAGAATACGAGTCCGTAAAGTGATAGAACTGTATGGCCCCAAGCTAAAATCGGTAGCCGATCATGAAAGAACCAATGAAATGCGATTCCTTCAAACAATGCCGCATGAAAAATCATTACTAAAACAGGTACATACATCGTATTTTTGTAAACAGAAAATCCGGTAGGCTGTTTTTTCTTCCAACTGCAAAACGCATAATAAAAAACTAGCATTTCTGAGCAAAGTACCCTAACGAGAATGTTATCTTTCACTTTCTCTGCTACGATTCGAGGAAACGCAAAAATAAGTTGCTCCTGCTCTAATTTAACCGCTTGAATGATGCTCGGTAAATATTTGATAAAAATAAATAAAATGAATAATTCTATAAGAACCAACCCTGCTTCTACAGCAATTGCAGAAAGTGTTAAATAACGGAAAGGCTCCATCAATCCATTAGGGATTACCAATCGAGCAAATAAAATACCGGCAGCAATAAAGACAATGAAATTTTGGACTGTCCATTTGCCTTTTTGCAGCAAAAGAAGCGCCGGTGCTACAACTGCACAGTCAATTAGCGAACCGATCACCATTCCACGCGCTTGCTCATCTGAAAGTGTGGAGACAAACGATAACTGATAAACAATCATATTACCCAGTAAAATGATACAAGCAATCAGAAGCCATTTATAATCAAATACTCTTTGGAAAACCATAGCGATCCCCTTCCTTAGATTATTGCATAAATTCCCATAAATCTGGTACTTCCATTATAATCTAATGTTACCCTTCCATCATTAAAAAACGCAGAAGTTCACATAAACTTCTGCGTTTGGATTTATTTTATTTAATCGTTATTGGTACTAACCATTCACAAGGATATCCTTCATCAGTTCCCTGTTACGCTTTTCGAACACTTCGTTATGCGAAGAAACTTTTGCATACTGATCTGCTGTCGGTTCAAGGCTTAACTTGATTGCATTAATTGCATTGACGGCATCCTGGAATGTACCTGTAATTAAATATACTTTGTTGTCGTACTTGGAAATATCGCCTACTGCATAAATACCGTCAACAGATGTCAATCCTTTTCCGTCGGTTAAATAATAATAGTCATAATCCGAATCTTTTTCCGGAGCTAGTGCCTCATCAAAAGAAAACGAAGAATCCCGGTCATAGCCATGGTTCACTAATACGTCATCTACAACTATCTTTGATGTTTCCTTTGTTACGACATTTTCCAAAATGACTTCTTCTATTTTTGTCTTCGTTTCATTCGCTACAAGTGTTTTAATTTGTGTATTTGTAATGATCGGAACGCCATTATCCTGCAAATGTCGGATTTGTGCTTCGTGTGCAGATAGCTTTTCGCCACGGTAGATGACTGTAATCTGCTTGGCGATGCCGATCAGATCCTTCGCCCAGTCAATTGCCGAGTTACCGCCGCCTGAAATTAACAGTGACTTGTCCTTAAAGCTTTGAATGCCCCGAATTGTATAATGCAGGTTCGATACTTCATACTTTTCAGCACCTTCAATATGCAATTTGATCGGACTAATAATACCGCCACCTACTGCAACTACGACCTTTTTCGAATAGTGTTTTTCGCCTGAACTTGTCTCAATCACAAATAAATCATCTTTTTTTGTAATGAAATCGACTTTCGTATTTAGACATACGGTCGGCTTAAATGTCAGTCCTTGTTTAACCAGATTTTCAATGACTTGCTGCGCAGGAGTTGCAGGCATGCCGCCAATATCCCAAATGATTTTTTCAGGATAAACATGCAGCTTACCGCCAAGCGTAGGCTGAAATTCAATGATTTTTGTTTTTAAATCTCTCAACCCTGCATAGAACGCACTGTATAATCCACTTGGACCACCGCCAATTATCGTTACATCATAAATATCGTTCATTCGAAACACTCCATTCTTTTCATTATCGGTCAATTACACTTTTCGCGAAATTGCAGCCGGATTCCATTGACTAAGTTGCAGCTAAACGAGCATTCCGGATTTCGAATGGTGTCTTCCGATTGGTACAACAGAAGGCGAATCCGAAACAGGATCTTGTGTGACCACACAGTTTAGATTAAATATATCTTTGATTAATTCACTCGTAATCACGTGTGCTGGTGTTCCCTCCGAAACAAGTCGACCTTTATGTAAAGCAAAAATATAGTCGGCATAGCGGGCGGATAAATTAATATCATGGAGTACCATTACAATTGTCGTACCATGCTTACGATTTAAATCCGTCAGCAAGTCCAAAATCTCCACTTGGTACGTAATATCCAAGTAGGTTGTCGGTTCATCTAGAAACAAAATATCGGTTTGCTGTGCAAGTGCCATGGCAATCCATACACGCTGTCTTTGCCCTCCTGACAGCTCATCGATATGACTGTCTGCAAGTTCGGTAATATTCATCATTTCCATCGCTTCCGCAACTGCATCATAATCCTCCGTTGACCAGCCCTTTAACAAGATCTGATGAGGAAATCGGCCCCGGCCAACTAAATCGGCTACCGTGATGCCTTCCGGTACGATCGGTGATTGCGGAAGAAGTCCTAAAACACGTGCAAGCTGCTTCGGCGGGATTTTGTTAATCGATTTATCATCCAATAATACTTGGCCGGAGATTGGCTTGATTAATCGTGCCATCGTTTTTAAAAGTGTTGATTTCCCACAGCCATTCGAACCGATAATAATGCTGATTTTGTTGCTAGGAATCGCTAGACTTACACCGTGTAAAATCGCTTTGTTGTCATAGCCTGCAACAAGATTTTCCGTTTGGAATGTATGTGTCGATTTCATCATAAATCTCCTTTCCGATTAATACGGATTAATAAATAAATTAAGTATGGTGCACCGATTATCCCTGTAATGACCCCTACCGGATAGCGTGTCTCAAAAGCAAACTGTCCGATAAGATCTGCTGCCAATACTAAAATGACCCCGATTAAACCCGCAGGAATAAGACCTGAAAATCCGACACCGACCAATTTTTTTGCAATGGGACCTGCCAGGAAGGAAATAAAGGCAATCGGACCCGTTGCAGCAGTCGCCAATGCAATCATGAGCACCGACGTAATAATAAGGATGACTCTCGTTTGGTTTGTGTTGACGCCTAGAGACGTTGCCGCCTGTTCACCAAGCTCCAGCATTTCCAGACGCTTCGCAAAATACATTAAAATCGGTGTGCAAATACACACGATAAGAATTAGCGGGTATAAGTTCGTTAATTTTGCACCATTTAAACTACCGCTCAGCCATCTCATTGCAGCCGGAATATCATGTGTATCCCCGATAAGCATTAAATAATTGATAAAGGCCGTCAGCATTGCCTGAATGCCGATACCGATTAAAATAAGTCGACCAATCGAAAAAGATGTGCCTTTTGCAAGCAGATAGATAAAGATAGCTGTTGCAAGCCCTCCGATTACAGCTGCGATGGATACGGCCGTATTGCTCGCATTTAATACAATGATACAAAATACAGCTGCAGCACTTGAACCTGTTGTAATTCCGATTACATTTGGATTTGCCAGCGGGTTACGCAGCATCGTCTGGAAAATATAACCCCCGACACCAAATGCAAAGCCTGCAAACAAACCGGCTACCATTCTCGGGAAACGAATTGTATTTACCGCAAAGGTTGCTCCCTTCACTTGTTCACCTAGTAAAACCTTTATAACATCCTGTACCGGATAAATTGTATTGCCAAGCATAAGCATCAAACCGCAAAGTACTAGCGAAATGATTGCCATCAAGGAAGTCATCAATATAAACCGGCGTTTTCTTTTTAATCTTGACGTTTTAATCATCTTCATCGTTTCATTCATCATATTGCACGCATTTTCGCTTTCATCGTAATTAAAATTAAAATCGGCGCACCTATAAAGGCCGTCACAATTCCAACTTCGAGCTCACTTGGACTGCCAAGAAGCCTTCCGATCACATCGGAAAAGGTTAAAATAACCGCCCCCGACAATGCTGACATTGGAATAATATAACGTAGATCAGGACCTACTACGAGACGTACGATATGTGTAGCTAATAAACCAATAAAGCCGATTGGACCTGCCAAAGCAGTCGCAGCACCACATAATAATACGCCACCTAATGCCGCTACAATTCTTACAGTACCTGTGCGAACCCCCAGCCCTGTCGCGACATCATCACCTAATGCCAACGCATTTAATGCCGGCGCTGTAAAAAAGGCAATGAATAGTCCTACCGCGATAAATGGAATAAATAAAGTTATTGTATCCCAGCTTCCTGACCCGACACTTCCTACTTGCCAAAATCTGAACTGATCCATTACATTCGTTCGCGGAATCATAATGGCAACGACCAGTGATGATAAAATAGCGCTCGTAGCTGCACCTGCCAAAACGAGCTTTAATGGTGTCGCCCCGCCTCTTCCCATTGAACCGATCCCAAATACAAAAATAGCGGTAATAAAAGCTCCCGCTATCGCAAGCCAAATATACTGATTTGCAGAACTGATATTCAAAAAAGCAATACCACAAACGACAAAAAGGGATGCCCCTGTATTTACACCTAATATACTTGGATCTGCAATAGGGTTACGTGTAACCGATTGCATAAGCGCTCCAGAAACACCTAATGCTGCGCCGCATAATAAACAGAAAATCGTTCGTACCACACGCTGTCTTACTACGTTCGCTTCATGAGACTGAGCTTCTGAATGGAATATCCCATTCAGAAGATCTGTCCAGCTAATCATCCGCGAACCAAATATAAGTGATGCAAGTATACATAGTCCGAGTAAAATCGTTAAAAGCAATAATACTTTTATAAAATTACGCGGCATCATAATTTGCTTTTTTTCTAAAACGGATGGACTTTTCATATTACTTTAACTTTTTCGCAACTTCCGAAATTAGTGATACATATTCATCAATTGTGTACTGAATTGATAATGGGTTCGGGTTTCCTGCTGCAGCAAGTGGTGTGTTGTCAGGAATAATTAAAACCGTACCATTTTTGATTGCAGGTACTTTGCCTAAAATCGGATCTGCCTGAAGTGCTTTTAATGTGTTGTCATCACCATAGGCAATCAGAATTTCAGCATCGTTTAAAGCGTCCGCATTTTCTGCACTTAACTCGATATAGAAGCTGCTTTCATCCTGAACTTGCGCTTTAATGCTTTCCGGATATTCCATACCTAGCTCTTCCAGTAATTCACCACGTGGGTCAGCTGGTGTATAAATGTAGAACTTCGATAAATCAGTCGCGTTAAACATACCGAACGCCGCTTTTTTCCCTTTGATTTCAGGGAATTCATTGGCTTTATCTTGAATTAATTTTTCTGTATCAGCGATTAATTTTTTACCTTCTTCTTCCATACCCATACCTTTTGCATTGAATAGGATTTGGTCACGCCATGTAATAACCCATGGAGTTTCCGGATATGCAACGACTGGTGCAATCTCGCTTAAAGTATCGTACTCTTCTTGTGTAAGTCCTGAATATGCCGCTAAAATAACATCCGGATTTGAATCTGAAATTGCTTCAAAATCCAGGCCATCTGTATCTTGGTAAATGTTCGGGTTCTCTTCACCAAGCTCTTTTAACTTCTCTGCTGTCCATGGAAGCATACCGCTTTCATCCTGAACACCATAGTTTGCTGCCGAGAAACCTACTGGTACTACACCTAAGGCAAGTGCCACATCATGGTTTGCCCATGCAACCGTTGCTACACGCTCCGGTTTTTCTTCAATTACTGTTTCACCTAACGCATGTTTGATTACGATTGGATATTGCGTTGCCGAATCTTCTGAATTCGAAGAGCCAGATTTTGTTTCATTGTTTTCATTTGTACTTGTTTCTTTATCCGAGCAACCCGCAACAATTAGTAGGCCCATTGCTACGAAAAGCATTGCCATTAAAGAATAGAACTTTTTCGTTTTCATCTAATTAACGCCCCTTAAACTTGAATGATAACAATTATCATTATCGCTAATTAGAATAATAATGCTATTTGATAATGATTGTCAATGAGATTATTACTTAATGCGTACTATTTTTTTATATAGGAAGCATTTTATAAGAATATAAATAAAAAAGCGGCTTCTCCATTGAGAAACACGCTGTATTTAATATGGACTATACTTATTGTCCTATCCCTTATAAAGGGTTACACGATTTTGGTCTTTCTGCATATAAGGCTTGGATTGCTCCGTTAATCATTGCAATCGCATTCCCCCCTTAATTCCCCTATTTTTTCCTTTAATAAATATTTTTTCTCTTTTATTCTTTATTTCTCTTTAAATTGACGTTAACGTAAATGGTATACTTTCGCCAATGGGGGTGCCTTATATGAAATCCATTAAAACGATCGCTAAAGAATACGCACTCACAACGAGAACGTTGCGCTACTATGAAGAACTCGGGATTTTGAAACCGACACGACCTCATAATGGAATGCGCCACTATTCCAAACGAGAGGAGGCAAAGATTAAGTTAATTATCCGCGGAAAAAAGTATGGCTTTTCTATGGAAGAAATCAAGGAAATGATTTTACTTTTTGACCTTGATCGTACTGGTATTAAACAGTTGGAGCGTACAATCGAATACGGTCAGCAAAAGTTAAGGGAAATTGATCAGAAGATTCAAGAGTTGTATGAAATCCGTCAAGATATCGAAAGGACGGAAGCTATTTTTCGGGAAAAACTAATTCTATTATTGGAGGACCAATCATGAATATTTCTAATCTGTTAGCTCGTCATGCAAGAAAGTATCCGAATCAAATTGCTGTCATTAGTCTCGGTCAGGAAACGACGTATCAACAATTGGATGAACAAGTAAATAAAATCGCCGGCTCATTGCGTGCAAGCGGAATCGTTAAAGGTGATAAAGTCGGGATTTTCATGCCGAACGTAAAAGAATTTGTCGCACTATACTTTGCCATTCAGCGTATTGGTGCAGTTGTAGTCCCGATCAATGCCAAGTTTGTCACGCGTGAAATTGAATATGTGCTCAATCATAGTGATGCAAAGGCGATCTTTGTCCATGAGCTGATTTTCGAACAGGCCGCTACGATTATGTTCAATGGTCTAAAAGTAAAAACAGGTCCTGCTGTCCATGACTGGCTAAGCTTCAATCAATTCCAGGAAGCTGCCCCTAATGAAGTTGTATGCTGTGATTTAGTGGAGGATGATAATTCAACTTTACTTTATACATCCGGTACAACCGGCAATCCTAAAGGAGTTTTATTGACAAACCGCAATGTACTTGCTGTATCGCATATGATTGCAATTGAAATGGAAGTAAAACCAGAAAGCCGAATGCTGATTATGATGCCGTTAACTCATTCTGCTCCATTGAATTTATTTTTAGTTACAGCCATTTTAGTCGGGGCAACCGCTGTACTCACACCGACGTTTACGCCTGACTTGTTAATCGATACAGTAGAAAAATACAAAACGACGCATTTCTTCGGTGCACCTGTTGCCTACCTTTTGACTGCAGGCTCACCGCGTATCGCAAATGCCGACCTATCGTCAATGAAATGGTGGGTGTACGGAGGCGCACCGCTGTCTGAAAAAGAAGTCGTATATATTCAACAGCAGTTTAATACAGACAACTTAGTATGTGTGTACGGTTTAACGGAAGCCGGTCCTAGCGGTTCGATTTTACATGCTGCTGACCACCCTCATAAAGCAGGTAGTATCGGCAAGCGAGCACCATTTGGAACAGAGCTGCGTGTTATTAACACATTAAATGAAGATGTAGTTCCTGGAGAAATTGGCGAAATCGTTTTATACGGTGAAGGTAATATGAAAGAATACTATAAAAATCCGGAAGAAACGAAAATCATTTTCGTTGATGGCTGGGTACGTTCAGGTGATTTAGCCCGAATTGATGAGGACGGGTATATATACATTGTTGACCGTAAAAAAGATGTTATTATTTCCGGCGGCGTCAATATTTATCCGAAAGAAATTGAAGATCAGCTGCTGCTGCATGACGCTATTTTTGAAGTAGCGGTGTTCGGCGTGCCGCATCCTGAATGGGGTGAAACAGTAAAAGCGGTTTACTGTGCGAAAGTCCCTGTTTCCGAGCAGAAAATTCGTGATCACTTAGAAGGTAAACTTGCCGCATTTAAAATACCGAAAATCTTTGAACAAACTGAAGCACTTCCGCGTAATGCTTCCGGGAAAATTTTAAAACAACAGCTAAGAGGTGAAGCAAATGCAAGTGTTAGCCAATAAACGTGAAAAGAGCCAGAACTTTTATGAATTTGATCAAACATTGCATCAGCTATTACAGCAAAAGCTTTCGCCTTCTTTTTACCGTTATGCAGATGAACGGCTTACTGCATTCGGTGCGCTTTGTGCCGGACCTATTGATGCCCGTGCCAAAGTGACGGACCGGGAAGGCGAACCAAGATTACGTCGCTATAATGCATACGGCGATGAAGTAAGTGAAGTCATTGTAAATGAGGGCTATAAACAAACGGTTGCCGAAACATACGCAACCGGAATTGTCGGCTATGTGCATAAAGACATTCCTGAATTAGGTCATAAAGGTAATTATGTATACAGTTTTGCGCAAGGCTATTTATTATCTCAAACAGAGCCCGGCTTTTACTGTCCTGTTACATTGACGATGGCCACTGCTTATTTATTCGAGCACTATGCATCTGAAGAGCTGAAGCAGAAGTTTATGCCACATATTTGTGCTACAGGCGATACGGAATTATTTGAAGGGGCTACGTTTTTAACGGAGCGTCAAGGGGGATCCGATGTCGGTGCGAACGTCGTGGAAGCGCGATTCGAACAAGGTAAATGGCGTCTATATGGTGAAAAGTACTTTGCATCAAATGCCGGGATGTGCGGTGTTGCGATGGTGCTTGCACGCCAGACGACCAATTCCAAAGAAGGCTCACGCGGCTTAACATTGTTTGTTGTACCATGGCGTGACGACGATGGTGAGCTTAATCACATTACAATCCGCCGTTTGAAAGATAAGCTTGGCGTAAAAGCAGTACCATCTGGAGAGGTCGAGTTTAATGGTGCAAAAGCATATGTTGTTGGCGATCCGTCCAAAGGAATCTACTATATGCTCGAAGCGCTCAACTTGTCCCGTATTTGCAATGCCGCAGCTTCTATCGGCATTATGAAACGCGCACTGGATGAAGCGGTCCATTATACAAACGGGCGTATCGCTTTTGGCCAGACTGTTGCCGAGTTTCCGATGGTGAAGCATACGTTAGGCGCATTGCACGCAAAATGGCATGCTTCACTTGTCGCGTTGTTTGATTTAGTGTCGCGCTATGATGAAGTTGTAAGCGGGAATGCTTCAGAGGAAGAACAGCAGATTGTCCGCCTGTTAATTGCGTTAGTGAAAAAGGAAACCGCAGAATGGGCAATTGAGTTCACGCATGAAGCGATCGAACTTCATGGCGGTAACGGCTATATCGAGGATTTCGTGCTCCCTCGCCTGCTTCGCGATGCTCAAGTATTGACTGTTTGGGAAGGAACAGCGAATATTTTGGCACACGAGCTTATTCGCCTCGTGCAAAAGAATGCGCATATTACGCTTCTTAATGAATTACAGCAAACGAACCATCCTTATTTACAGCAACTTGCCTCTGTCGTTGAGCAGCGTTTTGCAGTGTTTGTCACACTAGATCCGGCAATGCAAACGCTCGAAGCAAAACCGCTGATGCAACAGCTTGCTCGTCTATACGAAGCAGTTGTCGCAGTAAAGCATGCTGAATCGGCCGGTGAACGCGAGCAGATGCTGGCGGAAATTTATATCGAAGAACAATTTGATCAAAAGCCCTTTGGTGAAGTGCCGTTAGCGGTGAAAGGGTTTAAATTGTTGAATAGCGGTTATTGATTGGTTGAGTGAAACGCCTTGGTTAAGTAGTTACCGGGCGTTTTTTTGTTAGGCTGGATTATGTTCCCGGGGATTTGCACCGGGGTGCACTAGAGATTGGCCGGGTATTCTAATATAGTTACAGAAGTTCTAATATCATTTTATTTGTTCTAATAAAGTTGCGATTTTCAAATTTATTCTCCAGTTGTTCTAATAAGGAATCGGTTTGTTCTAATATCACCTCCCGACTTTCCAATATCGGGTTGAGTTTTTCTGAAATCGTGTTCAATTGTTCTATAAAAAAAAAAAGCGCGAGAAAAAAAGATTCCTTTTTTTAACTTTCTGTTGTCTAGTTACATAGTTTAATGGGTATGAGATTTTAGATAGGATATGGAGGATGGAAAATGATTCGATTATTAAAGAAAATGAACGGCGGCACACAATTTTGGCAAGCCTGGAAAGTGAATAAGCAGATTCATATATTATCCGGGACATTAGGTGAGCAAGGTAAGGAGGAGGAACTGCCGTTAGGATTTTTTCAAAGTTCTAAACGCGCCATGGAAAAACTGGCGGCAGAGAAGGTCAATCAAGGCTATGAATATGTAGATCCCGGTTCTTTAATTAAAATTGCTGTTCAATACCGTTATGAACAGGAAGAGCAGTTTGAAGAAGCGGAAGAAAGAAGCTTGTTCGTGGAGGATTTGTTAGATGATATTTTGCACGAAACTGGAAACGGCGAACTTTATGGCTCCGAAATCGGGGATGGTGCCGGCATTACGTTCTGCCTCGTTGTTGATTTAGGATTAGCACTGAGATCAATCTTAACAGTACTAACCGAACATCAAGTAATTGATGGAGCGGAAATTGCCTATTTAAATGATGAAGAGACCTATATTGGCATTTATCCCGAAGACATAGTGTTTGAGCTCGTATAAATAAAAAATAAGGGTGTGAACCATATAAAATGAGGTTAGTATAAAAAATGGACACGTCTTAAGAGACACTTTAATATTAAGATATCTAAAAAAGGACGTGGAACCGATGAAAGAAAAACAAACTCGTAAGCGATTAGACGCACAAACAAAAGAATACATTTTAAAGTCTGTTTTAGAAG